>DGEZ01000054.1:333-12087 GCA_002391425.1 Micrococcales bacterium UBA3913
TCAACGAGGACTTCACGAAGATGGTGGTCTCCGGTGACGACGCGATGAAGACGATCACCTCGTACATCTCGGCTGTTGCGCCAGAGCTGCTGGATCGGATCGAGCCGTATCAGGGCTCGGACGATGTCTTCGACCACTACCGGATCAACGAGACGATCGAGAAGGCGCTGGAGCGCAAGGTGTGGCTGCCCTCGGGCGGTTCCCTGGTGATCGATCGCACTGAGGCGATGACCGTCATCGATGTGAACACGGGGAAGTTCGTCGGTTCTGGTGGCAATCTCGAGGAGACGGTGACGAAGAACAACCTCGAAGCTGCCGAAGAGATCGTGCGCCAGCTGAGGCTGCGCGATATCGGCGGGATCATCGTGGTCGACTTCATCGACATGGTGCTGGAGGCGAACCGCGACCTCGTGCTGCGTCGCCTCATCGAATGCCTGGGCCGGGACCGCACCAAGCATCAGGTCGCCGAGGTCACCTCGCTGGGGTTGATTCAGATGACTCGCAAGAAGCTGGGCATTGGCCTGCTTGAGTCGTTCAGCGAGACCTGCGAGGTGTGTGGCGGCCGCGGCGTCGTGGTCCACTCGGAGCCGGTGTTCAAGCACCGTTCCTCCACGGACCGGCCCGCGCGCAAGAAATCCGATAACGGTCACTCGCATGCGCGCGGCGGAGACAAGGAGCCGAAGGCGTCCGCGCCCACGCTCAGCGAAGACGTGAAGCTCGCGGTCGCCCAGATCGCCGCCTCCACGATCGCGGGCAAGGGCGGGCATGAGGATGTTGCTGAGCCCGCACCCGCGTCGGCCGAGGCGCCCACAGAGAAGAAGCAGGCGCCGAAGCGTTCCCGCTCCTCCCGCTCGCGTTCGTCCAAACCGAAGACAACGGAGGCGCAGGAAGCTGGTGCGACACAGCCCGAGGCACCGGTAGCGACCGCGGCGAAGGCCGAGGAGCCCACGGACTCTCCTGCAGCCCAGAAACCGGCTGCCAAGAAGGGGTCGTCGAAGAAAGCGGCAGCGCCATTGCCGGATCTTCCGCTTCCCGCCGGCTCCGCAACACCGGTGGATGAGCCCAACCCTGTGGCTCGTGAGCAGGTGGAGCACAAACTGGGCTCCGTGCTGGATGCGCTTGCCGCCGAGTCGACGAAGAAACCCGCTCCCCGGCGGCGCTCGCGCCGGGCCACGCTCCCGGCCGGGAGCACTCCCGACCAGGTGCAGCTGGAGACCGACGAGACATCGACCGCTGATGTTTGACCGGGAGACCGCTTTCGGGTAACGTAGAATGTCGGTGTCCGGCGGCAATGGCCAGTCCCGACGCAATCAGACTTTCCTCTGGAAAACGCAAGTAAGGGAATTAAATCGTGGTTTACGCAATCGTGCGCGCAGGTGGCCGCCAGGAAAAGGTCGAGGTCGGCTCGATCATCACTGTTGATCGCGTTGCCGCCGACGATAAGGGCAAGGTTCAGCTTCCCGCCCTCCTGGTCGTTGACGGCGACAAGGTGACGGAGAAGTCCGCAGACCTCGCCAAGGTGAAGGTCGAGGCCGAGGTTCTCGGTGACCTCCGCGGCCCCAAGATCATCATTCAGAAGTTCAAGAACAAGACCGGGTACAAGAAGCGCCAGGGCCACCGCCAGGAGCTCACCCGCCTCAAGGTGACCTCGATCAAGTAGGAGCGAGACAGATATGGCACACAAAAAGGGCGCAAGCTCAACTCGTAACGGTCGTGATTCGAACGCTCAGCACCTGGGTGTGAAGCGGTTCGGCGGAGAGGCCGTGAATGCCGGCGAGATCCTCGTCCGCCAGCGCGGCACCCACTTCCACCCCGGCCAGAATGTGGGCCGCGGCGGAGACGACACGCTGTTTGCCCTGTCGGCCGGCTCCGTGGAGTTCGGTGTCAAGGGTGGTCGGCGCGTAGTCAATGTCGTTGCGGGTCAATAGGACCACGCAACACACCACACTGTCGAACAGAGGCGAGCACTCGTGCTCGCCTCTGTTACGCATACGGGGCTTTTCCCCGGTATGCGAGGATTCGGAGAGGAGGGACCACCATGGCGTCGAACTTCGTTGACGAGGTTGTGCTGCACCTGACTGCGGGTGCGGGCGGTGACGGTTGTGTGTCCGTCCGCCGTGAGAAGTTCAAACCCCTCGGCGGCCCCGACGGGGGGAACGGGGGAGACGGCGGCAGCATCGTTTTGTGCTCCGATCCGCAGGTCACCACACTGTTGGCCTATCACCGTCACCCGCATCACCGTGCCGAAAACGGCGGGTTCGGGATGGGCGACAACCGCTCGGGGACCAAGGGTGCCGACCTGGAGCTTTCGGTTCCGGTGGGCACCGTCGTCAAGGACACCGACGGCACCGTGCTCGTCGACCTGGATGCGCCCGGGATGCGTTTCGTAGCCGCTGAGGGCGGTCGTGGCGGGCTGGGGAATGCCGCGCTGGCCTCACCGAAGCGGAAGGCCCCGGGGTTTGCCCTGTTGGGTACCTCCGGCTGGGCCGGGGATGTGGTACTCGAACTAAAGACGATGGCGGATGTCGCCCTGGTGGGGTACCCCTCGGCGGGTAAGTCGAGTCTTATTGCGGCGATCAGTGCGGCCAAGCCGAAGATCGCCGACTACCCGTTCACCACGCTGACCCCGAACCTCGGTGTCGTTCAGGCCGGGGATGTCCGGTTCACGGTCGCGGATGTTCCCGGGCTCATCGAGGGAGCCAGTGACGGGCGCGGCCTGGGGTTGGAGTTCCTGCGCCACGTGGAGCGCTGTGCCGCACTGGTGCACGTGATCGACTGCGCCACCCTGGAGCCGGATCGGGACCCGATAAGCGATTTCGACGTGATCGTGGGCGAACTGAACCGGTACCCGGTTCCCGACGGTCAGGCGCCCCTGAATGAGCGTCCCGCTCTGGTCGTGCTGAACAAGATCGACGTTCCGGAGGCACGCGAGCTGGCCGAGTTTGTTGCCCCCGAATTTGAGGCACGCGGGTACCGCACGCTCCTGGTGTCGACGCAGAGCCACGAGGGCCTCGACCCGCTGTGTTTCGCAATGGCGAAGCTCGTCTCTGAGGCCCGCGCGGCCCAGGAGCAGGCACCGGTCGCGCCGCGGATCGTGTTGCGGCCGCACCAGGACCGCACCCCGTTCACGATCACCCCGACCCAGCGCGGCACCGAGACGGTGTACTGGGTGCGCGGGGAGAAGCCGGAGCGCTGGGTGGCACAGACGGACTTCGACAACGACGAGGCGATCGGTTTTCTCGCGGATCGCCTGCAAAAGATCGGTATCGAGGACCAGCTGTTCGCCCTGGGGGCAACCGCGGGGTCCACGGTCGTCATCGGCGGCGAGGATGGGTACGTTTTCGATTGGGACCCGACCCTGACCACGGCCGCCGAGGTGATGGTGTCACCGCGAGGCACTGACCCGCGTATCGACCCGCGCCGACGCCCGAGCCGGGTCGAGCGACGCCAGGAATACTACGAGAGAATGGATGCGAAAGCGGCCGCGCGCGATCAGTTGCACGCCGAGCGCGAGGCCGGGCTGTGGCGGGACTCCGACAGCTTCTCGTCTGAGGACGCCGCCACGGAGGAGACGGAAGAGTAGGTTATGGTTGCACGCAGACGCGCCGAGATTCCGGGCGCGCGCCGGGTTGTCATCAAGGTGGGGTCGTCGTCGATTACCGGCGAGAATAAGGCCCAGCTCGATGTGGTTACCGCCGCGCTGGCGGCCCTGCGTGGTCACGGCTCCGATGTGGTGCTCGTCTCCTCAGGTGCGATCGCGACCGGGTTCCCCGCTCTGGGGTTGGGGGAGAAGCCCACGGACCTCCCCACGCAGCAGGCGGCCGCATCCATTGGCCAGACCATGCTCATCAGCCGCTACCAGGACTCCCTGCGCCACTTCGGGCTGAACGCCAGCCAGGTGCTGCTCACGGCGGGCGACTTCGATGACCTCACCCACCGCCGCAACGCGCAGCGCGCGTTCGACCGGCTCCTCGAGTTCGGGGTCATCCCGATTGTGAACGAGAACGACACCGTGGCCACCCACGAGATCCGGTTCGGGGACAATGATCGACTGGCCGCTCTCGTGGCGGTGCTCGTGCGCGCGGATGTGCTCATCCTGCTCAGTGACGTGGATGCGCTCTACACGGCTCCGCCGGATCGATCCGGCGCCGTGAAGATCCCGACGGTGTCCCACAATGACCAGCTCGATGGCGTCGAGTTCGGCCCGGCCACCTCCACCGGGGTGGGGACGGGGGGTGCAACAACGAAGGTCGCCTCGGCTCGTCTGGCGGCCGACGCCGGGGTTCCCGTGCTCATGACGGCCACCTCCCTGGTGGAGCAGGCGATCTCCGGTGAGGACGTGGGTACGTGGTTCGAACCGTTCGCTCCGCACCTGTCCACCCGCACAGGTGCGATCGCCACGGTGGGGAATCTCGCCCACCAGTGACCGCCCTGTCTGGTTCCGTACAGAGCGGGTAGAATTCGGGCATGCCGGAAACTCAGACACTCTCCCCGTACGACGTTCTCGTGGCGCGTTTTCGCCGTGCGCGGCAGGCCTCGCGTGCGCTTTCCATTGCGACGACGAAGCGGAAGAACGCGGCGTTGGAGGCAATCGCCCTCGCCCTCGTGCAACAGTCTGAGGCGATCGTGTCGGCGAATGAGCGTGACCTCTCCCTGGGCGCCGAAAATGGGCTGAGTATGGCGCTGCAGGACCGGTTGCGTTTGGATGGCAGCAGAATTGGTGCGCTGGCGGATGCGGTGCGCAACGTCATCGCGCTGCCCGACCCGATCGGGCAGGTGATCCGCGGTGGGCGTCTGCCCAACGGATTGCGGCTGGAACAGGTGCGGGTGCCCCTCGGCGTGCTCGGGGTGATCTACGAGGCTCGCCCGAATGTGACCGTGGATATCGCCTCTCTGGCGATCAAGAGCGGCAACGCGGTGGTGTTGCGCGGGGGCTCTGCGGCTCAGAATACGAACGCGACGCTCGTGGAGGTTCTGCGCGAGGCGATCGCCAGCGTGGAGATCGATCCGGAGGTCATCCAGACGGTCGACGACTTCGGGCGGGAGGGCGCGCACGAGATGATGCACGCACGCGGTTTGATCGACGTGCTCATCCCGCGTGGCGGTCACGGGCTGATCCAGACGGTCGTGGCGGAGTCGACGGTGCCGGTGATCGAGACGGGCGAGGGGAATGTGCATATCTTCCTCGATGAGAGTGCGGACGCGGAGATGGCGGCCGAGATCCTCGTGAACGCGAAGACGCAGCGCCCGAGCGTGTGTAACGCGGTGGAGACCCTGCTGGTGCACCGGGCGGCGGCAGAGCGCCTGCTCCCGGTGGTGCTGGGGCGTCTGCGCGAGAAGGGTGTCGTGGTGCACGCCGACGAGCAAGTGCGGGCGATCTTCTCGGACGCTGTTCCCGCCACGGAGAGGGATTGGGAGACCGAGTACATGTCCCTAGATATCGCGGTCACGATCGTGGATTCGCTGGATGAGGCGATCGCGCACATCGACAGGTACTCGAGCAGGCATACCGAGGCCATCATCACGAATGATGTGCACAATGCGGAGCGTTTCCTCGCCGAGGTGGATGCCGCAGCGGTGATGGTGAACGCCTCGACGCGGTTCACCGATGGCGGAGAATTCGGTTTCGGTGCGGAGGTGGGCATCTCCACTCAGAAGCTGCACGCGCGCGGCCCGATGGGCCTGCCTGAGCTGACGAGCACCAAATGGCTCGTGCGCGGGGATGGGCAGGTTCGCGCCTGACCGGGGGGCGGCGAGCGTCTTTGCTAGAGTGGGGCGAAATCAGGGAAAGGTGAGCACACGGTGATGAGTGCACTCAATGTTCTTGCGGAGGGAGCCGCCGGGGTGTCGCTGCCCATGCCAGCCTGGGCATACGGGGTGATCGCGTTGGCGGTTTTCGGTGTCCTCGGGTTTGTGGTGTACAGCTTCCGCGACGTCTACCATCGGAACAGCGCGGAGCCGCCAGCCTCTGATGGAAACGAGCAAGGCGCCTGAGCGAAGGAGCTGGGTATGCCAGTGGCACAGTCCCGTCGTCGGCTTGGGGTGATGGGTGGCACATTCAATCCGATCCACAACGGGCACTTGGTGGCGGCCAGTGAGGTCGCCGCACGCTTCGACTTGGATGAGGTGATTTTCGTCCCCACGGGCATGCCCTGGCAGAAGGAGCAGAGTGAGGTCGCGGAGGCGGAGCACCGCTATCTGATGACGGTGATCGCAACGGCGGCGAACCCACGCTTTCGGGTCAGTCGCGTGGACATTGATCGCGCCGGACCCACCTACACGATCGATACGTTGAGGGATTTGCGCAGGCAATATCCCGAATCGGAGTTGTTCTTCATCTCGGGAGCCGATGCGATCTCTAAGATACTGAGTTGGCGGGATGCGAACGACCTCTGGGAGCTCGCCCACTTTGTGGGCGTGACCAGGCCCGGGCATGTTCTCGATGCGACATCGATACCTCCGGGTCATGTGAGCATCCTGGAGGTCCCTGCGCTGGCCATCTCGTCGACGGATGTGCGCAAGCGAGCCCGCGAGGGACTGCCTGTGTGGTATCTGGTGCCCGACGGTGTGGTGCAGTACATCAACAAGCATCGACTCTACGTGAGTGAGGTTACGAGTGGCTGAGGAACAGTATTTGACAAGGCGCCAGCGGCGCGAGGCGGAGAAACGCCGTGCCGCAGGATTGCCTCCGGAGGTGGTTCCGGAGGTGTCCTCTGGTGACGGCGTCGCTACTGGGGTCGAGCCAGCTTCCGTTGCGGAGCCTGCTTCGGTCGAGGCTGCTCCGGTCGAGCCTGCCTCCGCCGCTTCGGATCCTGCATCCACCGATCATGCGTTCGCGGAGTCTTCCTTCGCCGAGTCCGCCTCCGCCGAGTCTGCCCCCGCTTTACCGGAGGTGCACACGGCCGAAGACGCCGCTGCTGCCGCATCCCCGGTGGCATCTCAGGCAGCGACGCCGCACTTCGCGTCGCGCCGCGAGTTGCGCAAATGGTTGGCTTCGCACCCCTCTGCGACAATCGAGGCGGCGGATCCTGCGCCCAGCGGCACGGACTCGGCGGGACAGCCCGAGGTGGGTGCACCTGCGGACAGTGGCGCTGAGCATCCCGCCCCAGAGCATGCAGAGCACCGCCACCACGCGGCGCACCATGGCGATCACACGGGGTTCGTGCCGCCGTCGGTGCCGTTGCTTGCGGAGGAGGCGGATGTCGCGCCTGTTGCGGCTCAGCCTGTGGCCGAATCCGAGGGCGAGGCTGAATTCACGCCTGTTGCCGCCCAGGAGGTCGCGTTCGCCGAGGTGTCTACCGCCGAGATCGCCCCTGGTGTCGTGCAGACGGGGGCAGCCGACGATGCTGTGGGTGCTGACGATGCGTCGATCCCGGACGGGGAGACTTCGGGGGCCGACGATACCGTCGGCGCTGAAGCTGCCGACACTGCCGGTGCCGACGACGATGGCGAAGAGACCACGCCCCCGGTGCCGGCGTCCTCCACACGAGGTTTCGTCGAGCCCCCGGTGACGACTGAACCCACTCCCACCTCCGACCGCATTGCCGAGGTCCGCTACGACACGGCTCCCCAGCCGCAGCCGTTTGTGGCCCGGGATGCGCGGGCGGATGAGCCCCAGGCCGCATGGTGGCTTCCGCCGGAGACGGGCAAGGGAACACCCGACCCCTCCACTGGCGTGATCGTGATGCCCGACGACAGCTTCGAGCACAACGTGACTGGGCCGTTGGACGAGACCGGCGAGGTTCTCCTCACCGGGACGATTTCACTGCCCTCACAGATGTCCTCCACCGGGGTGATCCCGACCGGGTTCGAGGACAACGACGAGGTGGACGACCACGGGTACGCCATCCACACGAACAACCGTCCCGTGTCGGTTTCGGATGTGGTCGCCGAGTCCACCTCGGGGCGTGTGCTGCCCCAGGCACGCTCGTCGCGTCGGGTCACGATCATCCTCTCGGTGATCGCGGGCGTGCTGGTGCTGGCCGCGGCCGGGATGATCGGCTACTACTTCATCGCCGGTGGCGCCCTGTGACGATAGCTCCGGATTCTCGTCGTCTCATCGATCAGATTGTCGCCGCCGCGGACGCACACAAGGCGGAGAACATCGTAGCGCTGGACGTCTCCGAGTTGGTTCCGTGGACGGATGCGCTCGTGATCGCCTCTGCGGACACGGAGCGCGCAGTCGTGGCCATCTCAGAGGCTGTCGAGGAGAAGGTTCGCGACGGCGGTGGCAGGCTGTTCCGCTCAGAGGGGCGCGCCGCCGGGCGCTGGATTGTGCTCGACTTCGGGGGTGCCGTCGCGCACATCATGCACGAGCAGGAGCGCGAGTACTACGGGTTGGAGCGGCTGTGGAATCAGGCTCCGGTGATCCCGGTCGAGGTGCACGAGGCGTAGCCGTGGTCGAGCTGAGCGCGCAGGAGTTCGAGCACCTGGTGGCCGACGCCCTGGACAGGCTCCCGGATGAGGTGCTGGACCTCATGGAGAACGTGGTCGTCGTAGTCGAGGATGACCCGCCCGAGGGGGAGGACCTGCTCGGGGTGTACGAGGGGGTGCCGCTGACCGAACGGTTTGGGGACTGGGATGGAATGGCACTACCGGACCGGATCGTCGTGTACCGAAATCCCACGCTCGGGGCGTGTGCCTCCGTGGATGAGGTCGCGCGCGAGGTGTGGGTGACGGTGGTGCACGAGGTGGCCCACTTCCACGGGATCGAGGAGGAGCGCATCCACGAGCTCGGCTGGGGATAACCCCGCTCGGGCGCCTTGGGCGCATCCTCTAATATTCGGGCGCTCACCTTGGGGGAGCCACACAGTCGGCGCCCCTGGGGCCGGTTCTAGGCTGGGGGACATGGCTCACACTGCTGCAACATCGGCCTTTCGTCAGGCCAGGGACCTGCTTCTGTCCACCTCTACTGACCCGGAACGGGCACACCGGGAGTTCTCCTGGCCCGACCTGGGGCCGCACTTCAACTGGGCGGTGGACTGGTTCGATGCGATTGCCGAGGGCAATGAAAAGACCGCGCTGTGGGTCGCCGATGAGGACGGCCGGGAGTGGCGTGTCAGCTACGACCAGATGCGTCGGCGCTCCAACCAGGTGGCGAACTGGCTGCTGTCTCTGGGGGTGAAGCGTGGCGACTTCGTCATGCTCATGCTCGATAACCGGGTGGAACTGTGGGAGGCGATGCTCGCGATCATGAAGGTCGGCGCGGTCATCCTACCGACCTCGATCGTGCTGGGCACGCGGGATCTGGACGAACGCATCGAACGGGCGAACATCCGCGTGGTTATAGCCGACGGCACGGATGCGCAGAAGTTCGACCCCATCGATCGGGACTTGATCCGCATCGTGGTCGGCTCCGAGCGTGAGGGGTGGGCGAGCTTCCAGGACGTCGACCGGTTCCCGGACACTGCCCCGGGCGTGGTGGTCGATTCGGATGACCCCGCGATCGTGTACTTCACCTCCGGCACGACGAGCCGCCCGAAGATGGTCGTGCACACGCACCTGTCCTACCCGGAGGGCCACCTGTCCACGATGTACTGGATCGGGGTGCGGCCCGGTGATGTGCACTTGACGATCTCGGCACCCGGGTGGGGAAAACACGCGTGGAGCCTGTTCTTCGCGCCGTGGATCGCTGAGGCGACCGTGTTCGTGTTCAACTACGCCCGGTTTGACGCGAAGGCGCTCGTGGCGCAACTCGACCGCGCCCAGGTGAGTACGTTCTGTGCACCCCCGACGGTGTGGCGCATGCTCATCCAGGCGGATGTGGAGCGCAAGCCGGGACGCCTGCGCGAGGTCCTCTCGGCGGGGGAGCCGCTGAACCCGGAGGTGATCTCCACGATCGAACGCTGGTGGGGAATGCAGATCCGCGACGGATACGGTCAAACCGAGTTGACCGCGGTGATCGGCAACTCGCCGGGCGTGCGGCTCAAGCCGGGGGCCATGGGGCGGCCGCTGCCGGGCGTGGATGTGGAGCTGGTCGACCCGGTGACGGGAGCGCGTGGTGACCACGGCGAGATCTGTCTGCCGCTGTCGCCTCGGCGCCCGCTGAACCTGATGGCGGGCTACCTGGGCGAGCCGGAGCGCACCGCGAAGGCGGAGGCCGGTGGTTTCTACCACACCAGCGATGTGGCTCGCCGCGATGCGGATGGGTTCCTCACCTTCATCGGTCGTACGGACGATGTGTTCAAGGCCAGCGACTTCAAGGTGTCACCGTTCGAGGTCGAGAGTGCGCTGCTCGAGCATCCCGCCGTGGCGGAGGCCGCCGTGGTGGGTGCGCCGGATCCGGTTCGGCTCAACCAGGTGAAGGCGTATGTTGCGTTGGCCGCAGGGTGGGAGGATTCCGCGCAGACCGCGGAGGACATCCTGCGATTCGCCCGGCACCGGCTGCCCGCGTACCTGCGGGTGCGGCGCCTGGAGGTGTTCACGCTGCCGAAGACGGCGTCGGGCAAGATCCGGCGCGTGGAGCTGCGCGAGCGGGAGATCGACTTGAAGGATGCCGGGCGTATCCCCACCGAGTACCGCGACACGGACTTCAACCTGCGGGCCGCGCCGCGGGCGTAGCGTTCAGAGGCGCGCGCCGGCCTCCTGTGTCTGGCCCGGAGTGGTGCTCCGTCCGGCCAGCTGCGCCGCGATGACGGGGGCAAGGTCGCTGACGGCGAGTTCCACGCGGGCGTGGATCTGCGGGTTGAGGATGAGCTGACCGGCGAAGTCTCCGCTGGAGGCATATATGCCGGTGGGGCTGACGTGCGCCTGCAGGAAGGCGAACAGGGGGCGCAGCTCGTGGTCGATCATGAGCGTGTGCCGGTCGCTGCCGCCGGTGGCGGCCAAGATGACGGGCTTGTTGGCGAGGGCGTACTGGTCGATAAGGTCGATGAAGTGCTTGAACAGCCCCGAATAGCTGCCCCGATACACGGGGCTGGCGGCGATGACGAGGTCGGCCCGTTCGACGGCCTCCATGGCGGCCAGGCTGGACGGGTCGAGGTCGTCGCGGCTGAGCGCACCGGTGAACCCGGGGCCGAGGTCGGTGACGTTGATGCTGGTGACCTCCGTGGTGTAGTGCTCGCCGAGTTGGGCGAGGATGAGGTCGATCAGGCCCTGGGTTTTGCTGGGGGAGCTGTACGAGCCGTTGAGTGTGGCGACGTTCAGTGTTGGCCCGGTGATGGGAGCTGTCATGAGTGTGCCTCCTCGGTGCTGGCGGAGTTGGGGGCGAGTGCTGCGTTCACGGCGGGGAGCACCTCGGTGCCGAGTAGTTCGATCGCGTGCAACGCGTCTTTCTGCGGGACGTTGCCGTAGCCGAGCTGCATGATGTAGCGGCTGTGCCCGTACGCCTCGTGCTGGGCGAGGATCTTGTCGGTGATCTGTGCGGGGGACCCGACGAATAGGGCGCCCTCGTCGCTGGCCATCGCCTGGTAGGCGTGTTTGGGGATCGCGTAGCCGCGGTCGCGCTGGTGGAAGTTTTCCTTCATCCCGGCGGCGAAGTAGGGGTATGAGATGTCGATGGCGGCCTGGCTGGTGTCGGCGACGAAGCCGGGCCCGTTGACGCTGACGACGGCGTCCTTCGGGTCGTGTCCGGCCTGCTGCCACGCCTCGCGGTACAGCTGGACGAAGGGGGCAAACCCGTCGAGGCGGCCGCCGAGGATGCCCAGGGCCATAAGAGACAGGTGTCGGGCTGCGCGGATGGTGGATGCGGGAGTGCCGCCGACGGCGATCCAGGTGGGGATGGTGCGCCCCTGGTACTGTCTCTTATACACATCT
>DGEZ01000059.1 GCA_002391425.1 Micrococcales bacterium UBA3913
CAGCCTGAACTGCCGGGTGATCCCCTCCCGGGGCGCCCGGCAGTTCCGTGTCTACCGAGCTCGCCTACCGCGTCTTCAATGCTGACCGGCAGCGAGAAAACTCGTCGCGGTGTGGCACGGGGCACTGAGAGCAAGAAAGCGCGCTTAGCGGCCATTCCCCCAATGCGGGGGCCGCTGACTGAGCAACCAATCGTCCTCATTGCGGGGCTCATCCCCCCAGGCGGCATCCGTTTCGTCGAACGGTGCCTCGTCCGGACCGCTGTCGGTTTCCTTGCCCGGTAGCGTTGCCCGGCGATGCCGACGGATCGGCTCCTCTGGCTCCATGACAGGCTCCTTCACCCCAAGCTGGACGCCGATCTCGTCAGCGACGCGCTGCGGATCGGTAAACAAATCACAGGTATACACCCGACGATACTCCCAGCCCAGCTCCCGAAGCATCTCCGGGCGCAGTCGCACAGCCTCGCGCAGGGTTCCCCGCGCATACGCGTTGTCGGTCTCAATGACGACGGCCCGAGACCCGTGGTACGCGATGAGATCGAGCTGATCTCCGTAGTTGATGGAGGTTTCGGCCCCCATTGCATCCAGCCGATTCGCCAGGTCGACGAGCAGGGGCTCCCCCCGCTGCGGTGCCGTGGCGAGATTGTCCGGGGCCTGCTCATGGTACAGCTCGCCGAGGATGCGCGCGCCATCCTGCAGCCGGTCCATGTCAAAGTCATCCGGAGCGAAACAACTCACCACCGTCAGCGCACGCCGCGCCCGGGTCATGGCCACGGCCATCAGACGCTTACCGTGCGGTCCGGAGATCTCGCCGAAGTCGGCAAGCACCCGCCCGTGCGGGGTACGCCCATATCCCAAGGTGAAGATCACGTGGTCACGGCTGCGCATCGCCGACTGTGCGACCGTCAACACGACGAACGGTTCCGGGCGATCCGCTGCAAAGAAGCTCGCCAGGTGGGGGCGACTCTTCAGCTGGTCACGCACGGCTGCGCGCACTCGTCGCGCATGCGTCGCACTGGCGGCGACCACCATGAGGGAATCCTCCGGGTGCCACGTGGCGTGCGCGAAGACGAGGTCCACCACCGCGGTGACCTCGGCAGGGACAGCCTCCACCAGGTGGGTGACCGGGTCGGGGATGCCCGTGCCGCGCTCCACGTGCACGAAATCGATGGGACGATCAGTGAGCACCTCATCTGCCGAGGGAAGCGCCACAATGTGACCGTCGTAGAAGTGACGGTTTGCAAAGTCCAGGATGCGCCGGCCACCGCGCCGGTGACTCCTCCACATGCTGAACCGTGGAAGCAGCGGGGTGAGGTCCTCGAACACCGACGTCGCAGCGACACCGGGGGCGACGGCCGTTCCCGAGGCAACCGTGAAGGGGGTGGGTTCAGCCACAGCGGGGTCTCCGAAAACGATGACCTGGGTGGCCCGTGACACCGGGAGAGCAACCTCCGCCGTCGTCAACGCGGTGCCATCCAGGAGGAGGATCGCGTCAAACCGCATCCCCTCCGGGATCTGCTGGGCGAACGTGTATGGGGAGCACAGCCACACCGGAGCGACAGTCGTCGTCAGGTTGGGTGCATCCACCACGAGGTTATGTGCCGTTAGCGACCCCGCCCGCAGCCGACGCCGCAACACGGCAGCCTCCGCGGGGAATCGCTGAATGGCCGATGACCAGCGACGACCCAGGGCCGCGCTGATGCGTTGCCTATTCGTACGCACGTGGTGCTCATCGAGACGAGCGAAGTCGTTCTCCAGGCGTGCCAGCAGGCGCGTGTCCGCCCCCAGCAGTGCTGGCTCGTCCGAGAGCATGTACCCGTACACGGACTGCCACCAGGCCAACTCCAGTTCGATGCGCACCCGCGGGCCGGCCACCCCGAGCGTGGCGAAATTCTCCACCAGCGGTTCCAGGCCGTGCGCTTTCAACTCGGCTTTGATCTCGGTGCGCTCCTGCAGGTCACTGAGCGCATCCACGTCACGCGTGAGGCGCTCCAGCACCGTCTCAAGTTCGTTCAGCGGGAGGTCCACGAGCCGGCCCAGCCGTTGCTGGTCGACGATCGCCGCCAGCTGCCTCACATCACTGGCCACCGCCGTGAACTGCGACTGGAGGTCCGAGATACCCTGTGGCGAGGACGGCGGCTTCGGGCTCGTGGCCGTGGCCATCCACCACTCGCGCTGCCTGCTGACCGCGCGTAAAGCCACGTTCATGTCGCTCACGTGCATCCCCGGGCGCACGTATTCGCGCGCCAGGTGCTTGAGCCGTCGCCTGTTCGCGGAGGACATGGACGGTGATGGCACCGGATCCGTCGCCGTGATGAGTTCGTCGATGGGCCGGTCGAACACGTCCGGCAGGAAGCGATCTAGACTGTCGCGGATGCCCAGCAGCATCACAATGTAGTCGCCCATCTCCGCGAGCGTCTTCGGTGCCCGCAGTTCTACACGGGCAAAGGTCTCTGTCGCCCGACGCTGCAACTCCGGGAAATCCGACTCGTGCAGGCGCTTAGCGACTACATAGTTCGCCTTCGCCTGCGCTGTGTCGGAGAACCGGGCGCCGTACCAGGACGACGTACTCGGCCCGAAGCTGAACTCGCCGAGATCGGCCAGACGCTCCAACTGCTCGCCTACCTCGGCTCGATGCGCAGCAACGTGACGCAGCGCGTCCCCGTTCAGGCGCACCGTCGTCACGGGGGGATGCGGCAGCAACGCCAGACGAGCCAGCTCGTTCACCGTCTGGCCGAGAGTCACCCCAAATTGCGGGCTCGTCTTCAGCAGTGCCTCACGATACGCGGAAAGAGCAGCCCGGATGCGCGTCAGGGCCTCATCTTCGGTCGGGTCTTCGGGGTTGTGCGCACGCTCGTTGCGCAGGATTCCGGCAATCACATCACGCTTGAGGGTTGCCGGGGACACCACCAACCCCGGGAGTCCCGATTCCGAAAATGTGGCCGAAAGCTTGCGCAGACGCTCCCGGGAGGCCGCCAGGACAGCCACCCGTTTGCCCGCCAAGACCAGACGCGAAACAACGTTGGCGGCGATGCGTGTGGCCCCGCTGCCGGGGACGGTGTGCACAAGCAGGGAGCCACCGGCGGCGACCTGTGCCAGGATCCGCTCCTGGTCGGCCCCGCAATCCAACAGCACCGAGTCCTGGGCATATGGCCTGTCATCGGAGGACACAACTCCGACGGCCCGGCGCTGGGCGGCGAGTTCGTCGGCCGCACCTGGCACGTGGGCGAGAGCATCCAGAACAGGGTGAGCCACCGGACGCATCTGCAGTTCGGTTGCGTAAATGTCGTAACTCAGCGTGGCGAGCACCATCTTGTGGCTGACCTGGAACCCGGGGATGCCACGGGTGGCTTGGGTGAGCTGCTCGAGGACGACGTGGGGGTCCAGCCGGGATCCCGGAGCGGCAAGAGTAGCCAAGAAATCGGCGTCCAGCGAGATCCCCAGATCCCGGCGCAGCACAGCCACCAACGCGGGGTTCACAACCGGTCGGCCCGCGAGCAGCAGCTCGAAATCCCCGTCCACCTGGCGAGGGACCACGGCCTGCGCCAGCACCGGCGCGTTGAAGGATTCGCCGTTGTGCCGCCACGATGCCAGGCCCAGAGCAAGGTTCACCGCGTCGATGCCACGTTCCTCGGACAGCTGGGAGGCGTTGACGTCGATGAGTGCCATAGCGCGCAGGGCGCGGGCGAACGCCCGGTCTTCGCGAATGATATTCGACAACCGGGTGACCCGGCCGGACAGCAATTGGGCAACCCCGCCGGGATGCGCCGAGGTCAGGTCAATAGACCCGCCAGCGGACAGGTCGAAGTGCAGGAGGGTGTCCCCACCTCCCAGCGAATGAACCGCGTCGCGCCACTGGGCCCAGACTCGGCTTCGCGCATCCACATCGGTTGTCACGGCACCTCCAGGAAGACTTTTCCACCCTCAGGCTAGGGCGTTGCAGGCAAAATCCCGGGAGATCTCGACTCGTTTCGGGGAAATAGCGCGGATGCGCCCACCGCGCCCGGCATTCGCACAGCACGGGCACAGCACTCCTGCACTCAATCTCAGAGGTCGAAGGTGTCGTCCTCGTCGATATCGTCAGTGCTCTCGGCGTCGTCATCGTCGTCGGTCAGCTGGTCGACAACCTGTTGGATGACCTCCGGGAGTGCGGCCTCCAGCACCACGCTCGCGGCAGCTTCATAGGCGTCCCTGGTCTGCTCGTCCAACAGCTCGTACGGGCGCGCGGAGTCGAACTCCTCGCTCGCCTCATACAGCGCGGCACCGGCCTCTACGAGAACATCCGAGAGGTCGACCTCAAAGGTCACATCATCTTCATCGTCGGTACTCACCGAATCCACCTCTCTGGCCTCGTCCATACACGAAAGCTCCAGACATGATCCTATGCGCTATCTCCATACCGCAAAACCGGCCCCCGTACTGGTCTGCGCAGAAATGAGATCGCCAGGATGGTCAGCACACCCACGTTGAGGCTGACCCCCACCGTCAGGATGATGTTGCGGTCCACCAGCGCGGAAAGCACCCCTGGGGTGAAGTAGGAACTGTACAAGGCCAGATTGGTCACCATGTAGCCGATCACCAGCGGCAGCGGCACCGCGACCAGGGCGAGGAACGGCAGCAGCCAGACCCCGTACTGGGGGGAGTCCACCTTGCCGAGCACCATGTAGGCAACGGTCATCGCCGCCGACACCTGGAGCCAGGGGAAGGCGCCCTCGCGCTGTGCGCGCCGCATCCCCCAGGCGCAGCATGCGAGCATCCCACCGAGCATTACCGCCGAGGACACCAGGGTCACCGTAGACAAACCGGTGGTGTAGGTGAACCCGGACTCATCGTGCAGGCCGGGAAGCCACCAGTACCAGATCGAGAGGGTATCCGAGGACACCGCACGATATCCCTGAAAGCGGAACGAGGCGGCCCACCCCTCAAAGCCGAGAATCGCGAACGGCAGGTTGCCCGCGACGACCACCGCGAGGGCGACCAACAGCGGCCGGATCGCCTCCAGCACGCGGCGACGCAGAGCACCGGAGCTGTGGACAAACAGGGACAGCCCCAGCGGCACCACGTACATCAGGGGGTACAGCTTGAATAGGCACCCGATACCGAACATCACGGCGGCGATGGTGGTGCGGCGTCTGGAGCTCCACTGCTCTGGAGCGATCAGCATGACGGCCACGCCTGCCAGTACTGCGAGGACGGGCCAGAAATCCCAGTTGTATGACCCGTACAGCGCGAGCAGAGGAGACCACGACCACAGCAGGGACCAGCGTCCCACCAGGTAGGACAGGAGGACCCCGATCACGCTGCCAACGACGCCCGCGATGACGGTGGAGAGGAAGAAGAACACGCCAAATGACGAGGAGAACGCGGCCGTGATCCACATCACTATGCCAGAAAGAACCGGGTACTCAACGGCCCCGTTCCCGAGCGCACTCGGCGGGGTGAAGGTGCCCGAGATGTACGGCAGTTCGTGCAGGTACAATCCGCGATACTGCCACATCGTGCCCAGGTCCGTGTATCCCAGGTACGGGAGAAAATTCGAGATCGCGGTGTACCAGGATGCGTCCGTCCACGCTGCCAGGCGCACGATGTAGCCGATGGTGACCATCACCCAGACGGCAGCGAGGTTCCACATGATGAGGGGTCCACTGGGCAGGGGGCGCGCTGGGGTCACGCCGCAATTCTCGCAAGGTAACCGCTCCGGGCGAAATCGGGCGCGCCCTACCATACCAAAAGCCACGTGGATGCGTAACGCTGACGGCTCACTCGTCGGTAACGACGATGGTGCCGTGGGCGCCTTTCTCCGCCAAGCTCATCTGGTGATTCACGAATGCATAACTTCCGGCCTCGGTGGGGACGAACTCAACGAACCCTCCCTCCGCTGCCTCGAGCGAGAGGACCTGGGAACCTGTCGTCCCCTCGGTGACCCCATCGGTGGATGTTCCCCTATACACACTGTAGGAGCCCTCTTTCCACACCGTATCGAATTGGGTTCCGACAACGTGAAAGGACAGCCCGTCAT
>DGEZ01000078.1:0-4087 GCA_002391425.1 Micrococcales bacterium UBA3913
AGATGTGTATAAGAGACAGGTGTTCAACACCGTGATGCCATGTTTCGCGGCCATGCCACTGCGCGGATGAACGAGTCCAACGTATCCTGCGGGCAAGGCGATGAAAACACCGGTCGGGACCATCGCGCGCCCGCGTGCGGGGATGACCGCGTTTTCCGACGCACACAGATCTGCCCCCGCATCGCCGGGGTGCGCGTAACGGGGGGTGGTGCCCTCCCCGGATATGAGAATCTCTACTCGCTCTGATGACATCCCCATCAGACTAGAGCATTCGAGAACGCCACGTGCTACCGACTACTCTGGAGCACAGCACCCCGATACAGCGAGAAGCCCAGAGGAAGCGATCATGACCGAGACGACCTATCGCGAACGCGTGCGGCCCACGGTCGGTTTCTTCATCGCACTGCTGCTGCTCGTGCCGGCCGTGATCATCGTCTTTGCCCCGATCAATCCCCCTGTGGGCTGGGTCCTCGGGATCGGCCTGTATGCGCTCATCGCCTGGGTTGCCACCGCTGCCAGCCCCCGGATCAGCATCGCCGACGAAACCTTCACTGCTGGCCGCGCATCCATTCCTGTCCACCTCCTGGGGGAGGCTACTGTGTTCCGCGGCGCAGATGCCGCACGGGAACGGGGGCCGCAGCTGGATGCGCGAGCCTACCTGTGCATCCGCGGCGCACTTCCCGTCGTGAAGATCCCCGTCGCCGACCCGCAAGACCCCACGCCGTATTGGCTTGTCTCCACCCGCGATCCAGAGCGGCTTCTTGCGACGCTCCACGCAGCACGCACCGCCGCATCGAGCTCGGGCGCATCCGAGGCCACCCAGGCCGACTCTGCTAGCTGAGAATTATCCGTGGATGCACCTTAGGCGGCGCACTCCTTGCACACGCCGCCCATGGCCTCCATGTGATCCAGCTGCGAGTGATGCTTCACGAGGAAGCACTCGATGCAGGTGAACTCGTTCTCCTGAGGCGGAAGCACGACGACTTCGAGATCCACATCAGACAGATCCGAACCTGAGCTCTCATACTCGCCATCGGCGTCGTCATAGTCAACCGATGCAGAGTTCTTATCGGGAACCCGTTCCTTAATTGCATCCAGGGACTCTGCCTCGTCGTCTGACTTACGCGGGGCGTCGTAATCCGTGGCCATGGTGCTCCTCTGATATCCAAGATGTGTCGGTTCAGCGGCGATAGTTTGCCGCATCGGACCGGCAATAGCAAACCGACACTGAACGAACTCACGGCTCGCCCCAAATATTCCCGCAATTCTGCCCGAGCGATGGCACAGTGGAGGGTGTCGACAGAAGGACGGTAACATGCAGGAACTCAAACTCATTGGGGTCGAGGACCGTGATTTGATCCTTGCGGGGGATGACGGTGCTACCTATCGACTGGTCATCACCCCCACTCTGGAGTCTGCTGTGCGGGCGCCGCGCGCCACGCCGCGGCCACACTCCTCGGTGTCCCCGCGCGAGGTTCAGGCGCTACTGCGCTCCGGTCTCACTGTGGAGCAGGTTGCCGAGCAATTGGACGCCGACCTCGAAGACGTGCGTCGCTTCGAAGCACCAATCACCGCGGAACTGCAGTACATGGTGGATGCCGCCCGCGACGTTGCCCTGCGTTTGCCGGATGCAAACGGCGCGGACGCTGGGTCGAGTTTCGGCGAAATCATGGATGCGCGATTGGCTGACCGCCACGCAGAAGCCGTGCAATGGAGCTCGTGGAAAGATGAGCACGACTGGTACATCCAGCTGGAATACGTCTCCGGTGGCGTCAACGTGGATGCACGCTGGGTGTTCGACGCGAAATTGCACACGCTATCGCCGGCCAACGACGATGCACGGAGCATTTCCAGTGAAGATGGCACTCTTCCGACGCGCGCGACACGCCTGAGGGCGGTGCTCCCCGCCGATGCCACACAACCGGCCCAACCCACCATCTACGACGTCACCCTCGACGAGGGTGCCCTGTCGGATGAGTCCGACGAAGCGCCGGCCTCCGCGGACCCAGAACTGCCGATTGCGACGGTCACGTCGCTGGAGTCGCGCCGTCCGGGAAGTGCCGCACCTGCTGCGTCAGATCCCGACCACTCGACAACGACGGAGGATCTCCTGCAGGCGTTGCGCCAGCATCGGGGCGAACGTCAGCCCGCACCCGTGGAGCCAGAAGTCGTCGAGCAGGCCCCTGTTCGCCACACGGAGAGTTCTTCTGGCCCCTCCGAGCCCTCCTCCCCCGTCGAGCAACCGCCGACACCTGCACGTTCCCGGAATTCACGCCCGGCCATGCCATCGTGGGATGAGATCGTGTTCGGGTCTAAGGGAAGCAACGATACGGACGAGCACAGCTGAACTGCGTCTTCGCGCGGCAGCATCGCGTCCCTCCCGCTGGGGTATCTGCCTTACCGAGCGGGTATGACGGCGCACGGCACGAACAGTTCACGTTCCGTCAGCGAGCCGTGCTGACCGCGCATTGCGAGGGACCCCGCCGATGCCCGCGCCACGTCGTACGCGGCGGTGTGCTCGTCCAGACATGGCACCAGGACGTCTCCGACGCGTTCCCATGCCGCCGCAGACAGTTCCGCACCGAACCATCGGGCTTGTGACGCGTAGCTGCGGGTAATCGCTTGAACATCGGGGGGCAGCCAGTCCGACAACTCGCGGGAGAAACGCTCGGCATCCACGGAGTCATGCAGGTACAGCTGCGGGCACCTTGGTTCGCCGCCGACCGCGGCAACGAGCTCCGCAAATCCCGGGAACGATCCGATGTCCACGCGGGACTCCACATCCACCATCCCGTGGTCTGCTGTGATGCAGACGTTGACGTGTTCGGAGCGCTGCGCCATCATGGCCGCCGTCGCCGCGTCGACGCGTTCCAGAGCCTCCGACCACTGCGTGGACTGCCAGCCGTGGTGGTGACCGGCACCATCCACCTCGGAGGCGTAGATGTAGACCACGCACTGCTGCCGCCGTGCCAGCTGCATGCCTTCGGCCATGCGCCGGTCGAGATCGTCCACTCCCCGATACTCCGCACCACGCAGAAAGGCACGCGAGAACGCCGAGCCCGCGTATGCACTCGGACCGTAGGCGAAACTGGGTATGCCGCGGTCACGAAGCGTCTCGAAAAGAGTGGGAATCGGCTGCCACTGTTCCGGAACCATATCCGGCAGCCAGCCGGAGATGAGGTTGCGCACCCGCGTATGCCCCGGGGGGCGAACGGAGTACCCGACGAGCCCATGTTCCGCAGGCACCACGCCGGTGGTCAGCGATGTCAGCTGCGCGACCGTCGTGGACGGGAAACCGGACGGGATCTCAGCAATCGGCGAGTCGGCGACCAGATGGGTGAGCGTCCGCGCGTGCCCCGCACGATCCGCCAGGTTACGAGCTCCGAGACCGTCAATGAGCACCACAACAGTGGAGCGCGCCGGAGTAAACGGAACAGCGCCAACACGTCCGCACAGGGACTCGACGGCAGATCGAAGCACATCGGCAAGGCTCACCGGAGCATCCGGAATCGTCGGTAGCATGGTGGCCATTGCACATAGTGTGGCACAGCCACAGCGCAATGCAGAAACGGAGGATTCAGTACACCACCATGGCGACACCCGACTCACCCGCAGCCAGCCCCGAGCGCATTGACGACATTGACGTCACTCAGGAGATGGAAGTCTCCTATGTGGACTATGCCCTGTCCGTCATCCACTCCCGTGCGCTGCCGGATGCCCGCGACGGGTTGAAGCCTGTGCAGAGGCGCATCCTGTACCAGATGTCCGAGATGGGGCTCGTACCCACCCACGGTCATGTGAAGTCCTCTCGCGTCGTCGGCGAAGTGATGGGAAAACTCCACCCGCACGGCGACTCCGCCATCTATGACGCCCTGGTGCGCATGGCCAGTCCCGACATCATGCGGGTTCCCCTCGTGGATGGCCACGGCAACTTCGGTTCGCTCGACGACGGTCCTGCGGCTGCGCGGTATACCGAGGCTCGGCTCGCCCCGCCGGCTCTGCTCATGGTCGAGAACCTGGACGAGGACCTCGTCGAAATGGTGCCCAATTACGACGCCCAGTTCATGCAGCCGTCCGTCTTGCCAGC
>DGEZ01000078.1:4356-15031 GCA_002391425.1 Micrococcales bacterium UBA3913
ACGAACCTCGCTCCGCACAACCCCGGAGAGGCGATCGACGCTGCCTGTCACCTGCTCGATCACCCCGACGCGACCGTCAGCGACATCATGCGCTTCCTGCCCGGACCTGATTTGCCGTCCGGGGGGTACATTGTCGGGCTCACGGGTGTCCGCGAAGCGTACGAGACGGGCCGGGGAAGTTTCACCATGCGCGCAAAGGCCGAGATCGGCAGGGTCAGCGCTCGCAAGATGGGGATAACCGTCACCGAATTGCCCTACATGGTCGGCCCGGAAATGGTCATGGAGAAGATCAAGGAAGCCGTGACGGCGAAGAAGATCACCGGGATCAGCGCGGCAAACGACTTCACCGATCGCAAGAACGGTCTCAAACTCGTTATCGACGTAAAGACGGGATTCGACCCCGAGGCGGTACTCGCCCAGCTGTACAAGCACACCCCGCTGGAGACGAATTTCGGGATCAACAATGTTGTGCTCATCGGGAACCAGCCCCAGACGCTCGGCATCATCCCGCTCTTACGGGCATACCTCGATCACCGCATCTCCGTGCTCACGCGACGTAGCGCCTATCGCCTGCAGAAGGCTCAAGATCGTTTGCACCTCGTCGAGGGCCTGATCATCGCGATCCTCGACATCGACGAGGTCATCTCGGTCATCCGTACCAGTGACGATACAGACAGCGCGCGAACCCGGCTCATGCAGGTCTTTGATCTGAGCAAGCTCCAGGCTGATCACATCCTCGAACTACGGCTGCGCAGACTCACGAAGTATTCGCAGATCGAGCTCGAAGCCGAGCGCGACCAACTTCAGGAAAGCATTGCTGCCCTGAAGCGACTGCTCGCCGATCCAGTTCTTCTGCGCCAGCAGGTGGCCACCGAGCTGCGCGAGGCGCGTGCACAGGTGGACACGACACGACGCACCGTGCTGCTGGAGGCGGATGGGTCAACCGGTTCTCGGCGCTCACCCGGTCCTGCAGAGATCGCAGACGAACCCTGCCGCGTCGTGCTGTCAGCGCTCGGCAGAATCGCGCGGACAGACCCGGCCGCGGAGGCAGCCACCGCAGATGCCGGAGGCAGTGCGCCATCGGTCCCGCGGCGTCGAGCCCACGACGCGATCTCTGCCGTGGTGGCGACATCGACGCGCGCTGACGTGCTGGCCATCACCTCTCGCGGACGCGCCCTTCGACTCGACGTCGTCGGCCTTCCCCACATGCCCAGCGCGTCCATTCAGCTCGGGGGAGCCCCCACGGTCGAGGCGTACCTTGGACTCGACCGCACGAAGGAGAAGGTCGTCGGCCTGATTGACGCCCTGGGCCAGGATCCTCTCGCCCTGGGCACATCTCGCGGCGTGGTCAAGCGCGTTGTGCCGGACTGGCCCGACAAGCCCGACTTCGAGGTGATCACCCTCAAACCCGGGGATTTCGTCGTCTCCGCGACGCTCGCGCCCGATGGATCCGAGCTCGTTTTCGTCTCGGCCCACGGGCAACTGCTGCACTTCCCCTCTCAGCTCGTGCGGCCGCAGGGGAGGGCAGCGGGAGGGATGACCGGCCTCAGCCTCCGGGACGACGACACCGTCATCTTCTTCTCGAGCATCGACACACCGGAGCACGCATCGGTCGTCACCGTTGCCGCTGCGGCGGGAACACTCCCGGGCGCGGAACCGGGCACAGCTAAAGTTTCTGCCTTCTCCGAGTTCCCGGCCAAGGGCCGCGCCACCGGCGGTGTGCGGGCGCAGCGCCTTCTCGCCGGGGAGGACCACCTGGCCTGTGCCTGGGTCGGCAGCGGGATCCCAGCAGCGGTGGATGCGCGCGGACGCGCCATCGCGCTACCGAACACTCCAGCGAAACGGGATGCCTCCGGAACCCCCGTGGCCGGTATCATCGCGGGAATCGGCGAGATCGGATCGGTTCCCGCTTAGTCGCCAGAACCGACACCGCCACAGCCGCGGTACGGGACAGCCCGGCCGCCGCGTGCCGGAGAGGACTCCTGCGCCGTCAGGCGTCGATCCGGTCCCGGGAGACATCCGCCGACGCCGTCATGATGAAGGCACGCCGGGGTGCCACCTCCGATCCCATCAAACGGTCGAAGACCGCTTCGGCCGCCTGCACATCCGAGAGCCGCACGCGCCGCAGCAGGCGGTGGTGTTTATCCATCGTGGTCTCGGCGAGCTGGTCCGCATCCATCTCCCCCAGCCCTTTGTAGCGCTGAATAGGATCCACATAGGACTTGCCCTGCTTGCGCAGCCGGGCGACTAACGCGTGGAGTTGCTCCTCGGAATAGGTGTAGGTCACGTCATTCGGCTTGGCCCCGGGGTTCTTCACGATCACGCGGTGCAGCGGGGGCACCGCGGCGTACACCCGTCCGGCCTCAACCATCGGACGCATATAGCGGAAGAAGAGCGTGAGCAGGAGCGTGCGGATGTGCGCCCCATCCACATCGGCGTCGCTCATCAGGATTACCTTGCCGTACCGCGCAGCCGATAGGTCGAATGTGCGTCCCGAACCGGCTCCGATCACCTGGATGATGTTCGCACACTCCGCATTCGCCAGCATCTCCGCGACGCTGGCCTTCTGCACGTTGAGGATCTTCCCGCGAATCGGCAGCAGGGCCTGGTACTCACTGTCCCGCGCGAGTTTGGCGGTGCCCAGCGCGGAATCTCCCTCGACGATGAACAGCTCAGATTGAGCGACATCATTGCTCCTGCAATCCACCAGCTTGGCCGGAAGCGCGGATGACTCCAGAGCGTTCTTGCGCCGTTGGGTTTCCTTGTGCGCCCGTGCGGAGATGCGCGACTTCATCTCGGTGACGATCTTCTCGAGCACACGGGATACTTCGATCTTCTGCCCTCGACGCGGCGATTGAAGCTGCTCGCGCAAACCACTCGAGACGACACTGGCCACGATGGAGCGCACTGCTGGGGTGCCCAGCACCTCCTTGGTCTGCCCCTCGAACTGCGGTTCCGGCACACGCACGGAGATCACGGCTGTCAGGCCAGCCAGGATGTCGTCCTTCTCCAGTTTGTCGTTGCCCACCTTCAGCTTCCTGCTGTTCTCGGACACGACCTGACGCACCACTTTGAGCATCGCCTGTTCGAAGCCGGTGACGTGGGTTCCCCCTTTAGGGGTTGCGATGATGTTCACATAGCTGCGCACCACCGTGTCGTATCCCTCACCCCAGCGCAGCGCGACGTCCACCGCACAATCGCGCTCCACCTCGGTGTCCTGCATGCTGCCGTCCTCGGCCAGCACGGGGACCTCCTCGGTGAAGGACTGTTCCCCGGTGAACCTCCAGACATCGGTGACCGCACGATCGGGCGCGAGGTACTCGGCATACTCCGCTATGCCACCCTCGAAGTGGAACGCCTCGTGCACGGGATTCTCGGCGCGAAGATCGGTGATCGAGACGCGCAGTCCGGGAACGAGGAATGCTGTCTGCCGCGCGCGATCTGCGATGTCGGCATACTCCACCCGTGCATCCGCCGTGAAGATCGCCGGATCGGGCCAATACCGCACACGCGTACCTGTCTCAGCCCGGCGCACCTTTGCGACGACCCGCAGATCACTCGCATCGGTGAACGGCTGGAACGGTGCGTCGGGCCGGGCCGCACCCCCGCGGTCGTCGAATATTCCGGGTTCCCCACGACGAAAGGACATCGCATAGGTTTTCCCGTTGCGATCCACCTCAACATCCAGTCGCGCCGAGAGCGCATTCACGACCGAGGCTCCGACCCCATGCAGCCCTCCGGCCGCACCATAGTTCCCGTTGCCGAATTTGCCGCCCGCATGGAGCTTCGTGAAGACGACCTCCACCCCGCTGAGGCCAGTCTTCGGCTCGCGATCGACCGGCACGCCCCGGCCGTGGTCGTCCACGGCGAAACTACCGTCCGGGTTCAAGGTGATCGCAATCTCGTGACCGAACCCGGCTAGTGCCTCATCGACGGCATTGTCGAAGATCTCCCACAGGCAGTGAGTGAGGCCACGACCGTCCGTGGATCCGATGTACATTCCCGGACGCTTCCGCACCGCCTCCAGGCCATCGAGAACCGACAGGTGCCGAGCGGAATAGTCGCTGCCGTCAGGCACGGGCTGACCTCCTGAGTGGAATTTCTCCATGGGGATGGCGGGATACGCCGATCTACTATAACCAGGGCTATGGCCAAGACCCGCAAGCCTCGCCCGGGAGTGCGGAGAAGTCCGGCCGTGCCCGCACCAGATCAGGCAGAAGATTCGCAGTTAGCGAACGGAGGTCGGTCTGCGCCCACCGCCCAGACCCCCACGGCAGCGAGCACGAGACAACACACCCCCAGCGCCACGCCGGCCAACGTCCCCGCCTGCAGGGCGAGGACCCCAAACCAGCCGACCACCCCAACGCAGCCGAGGGTCAGCAGCGCCATGACCAGCGCAGGGACGGCGGCGCGCCACACCCCGGTCATGTCACGCCAGACCGAGGAGTTCGTCCATGCCCACCTGCACACCGGAGAGTCCGACGACACCGCGCACAGCCACCGCGATACCCGCGCGATAGGAGTCGTTGGAGGTGGTCTCATGGGTGATCGTGAGGTACTCGCCGTCGCCGCCGAGCCAGACCGACTGTTTCGCAATCACCCCGGGCAGGCGGATCGAGTGGATGGGGATGTCCCGCGCATCCGGCGTGCGGGCCTGCTCGATCTGCTCCCGGGTGTTGACCGAGGTGCCCGACGGCGCATCCTTCTTCTTCGCGTGGTGCGCCTCGACGATCTCCACGGTGGGGAAAAACCGGGCGGCCAGAGCCGCGAGCCGGGTCGACACGATCGACCCCAGTGAGAAGTTCGGCACAATGAGCACGCCAGCCTCCGGGTGGTCCAGGGCCCGTTCACTCAACGCATGGACCAGGTCCGCTGACCATCCGCTCGTGCCGATGAGCAGCTTCTTGTCGTGCGCCACACAGTAGTCCGCAACCGCACGGCTCACCTCCAGTTGGGTGGCATCGATGACGACGTCGACGCCGTCCAGAACATCCCAGCCCTCCCCGTGTCGCAGGCGCGTCACGACGCGGAAGTCGTCCATGCCTGAGACAACGGAATCGATGACCGTTCCCAGGCGCCCGCTCGCACCCACGATGCCGACGGTGTGCTGCACCATATCTTCTCCTTCTCCTGACCACGCGCACCGGCGCGGCACTCCTCCCTGTTCGCTGGATGCCCGGGTTACTCCCCGAAGGGGTCCGCCCCGGCGGCGAGTTGATGACGCGCATCCACCAGGTTCGCCACCAGGCTGGATGCTCCAAACCGGAACCGTTGCGGGACCAGGCCGGCATCCCCCGCTTTCTGCTGCACGAGGCTCAGGTAGTGCACCGCGTCCTGCGCGGAACGAATGCCACCGGCAGCCTTCACCCCGATCGGGCGGCCTGTCACCTGCTCGAAATCCCACGCCGCATCCAGCATGATCGCCACATCCGGCAGTGTCGCAGCACGCGGGATCTTCCCCGTCGACGTCTTGATCATGTCCGCCCCGGCGAGCATGGCCAGCCAGGAGGCCTGCTGCACCGCGTCGCTGCCGGGCAGTTCTCCGGTTTCCAGAATCGCTTTCACCCGCACCGCGTGTTCGGCGTCGCGGCACACCTCCACGATGCGCCGTACATCCTCGAACACGGTGAGGTAGCGAGCGTCACTGAAGGCACCCCTGTCGATGACCATGTCGATCTCGGTGGCGCCCTGACGGAGCGCGTACCGCACATCGGCAAGCTTGACCTCTATCGATGCGCGCCCCGACGGGAAGGCCCCGGCAACACACGCCAGTTCGATAGGCGAGTCCACTCCGAGTGCCTCCCGCACGACGGCGGCAAGATCCCCGTACACGCACACCCCTGCTGTGTGTGGCGCCGAGTCATCCTCCGGGTCGGGGTGCTGAGCCCGGGCTACCAGTGCTCGCACCCGCGACGGGGTGTCGGTGCCCTCCAGTGTCGTCAGATCGGTGAGAGCCAGGGCGGTGTCCACCAGATGCGACAGCGATGTGTCGTCGTGGACAGCGTGCACTGCTGAGTCCACCTCCGACGCGATGCGCGACGAGTCCACGGCCGGTAACGCGTCGAGGAGCGCCGTCAGCGTGTCCTGACTCGGGCGGGCCAGCGCCTGCGCGACAAGCTCCGGAAAACTCTCAGACATGGGGCTCCTTCCGTCCAGCAGGGTGCCTACATAGGGTACCTTCCGGGACCGCGATAGGGTAAACGGGTGCCCGAGTTGACTCTTCACTGCCTGCGCGTAACCGCAGGCCCCCATGGCGGGGAGCTGTCCCGCTGGCCCGAGCTGCTCGACCACTACCTCGCCTACCGGATCGCACAGGCCGAGCAGTGCGGTCGCACGTACCACCCGGTCCGGCCGCACCCGGAGGACTTCGATGGAGTGTGCGGCACGTACATCGTCGCAGAACACGCCGGAGAAGGTATTGGATGCGTCGGGGTACGCTTCCTCGACGAGCACACAACGGAACTCAAGAACATGTGGGTAGAGCCCCGGGCACGTCGTTGGGGCGTTGCCACCGGTCTCGTCACCGCCGCAGAGGACTGGGCACGTGATCACGGCGCGACCCGGATGCGCCTGGACACGCACGAAACGCTTCGGGATGCGGTGCGTCTCTACGAGCGATCGGGCTACCAGCGCATCCCGGCGTACAACACGAACCCGAATGCGTCGCTGTGGTTCGAGAAACAGCTGGGAGCATCCCCGACTCGTTGAACCCGGCAGCGCCACCCTTCGCACCAGACCCCCGAACAGGATGTGCACTCTCGCCCCGGAGCCCGCCGGGCAGGCCTATCCGAGCTGAAGGTCCTCCTGCGAGAGGGGGCCGACCGCGGACACGCTCAGCGGCTCCGCCAGCAGGGACGCGGCTAGCTCCTGAACCTGGGCGCAGGTCACCTTCTCCAGCTTGCGCAGGCTCGCATCCATGGTGAGGAACTCGCCTGCGCCGATCTCGGAGCGGCCCAGACGGCCCATCCGGGCGTAGGAATCCTCCATCCGCAGTGCCGATGCTCCAGCGACCTGGCCTCGGCCACGTACCAGTTCCTCCTCGGTGATCCCCTCCGAGGCGATGTCGCTGAGCTCGCCACGAATCACCCGGATCGCCTCCGCAGCCTTGCCCGGCTGGCAGCCCACATACACCCCGAACGATCCCCCGTCCGAGTATGCATCCCCGAAGGAGTACACCGAGTAGGCCAGACCGCGCCGTTCGCGCACCTGCTGGAACAGTCGCGAGCTCATCCCCGAGCCGAGGACGGCGTGCAGCACCGACATGGCGTACGCGCGGTCATCGGTGCGCACGATCCCGGGCACACCCAGCACAATGTTCTCCTGCTCCGTGTGCTTGGCCAGCACGCCCGAGGCGGCACGATACGGCAACGGGGCACGCTCGGTGCTGCGCCGGGGTACAACCGGGGCCGAGTCCGTCCAGCCGACAAGCTCCAACAGTCGGCTCAGCTCGCCCACCAGTGCGTCGTGGTCGACGGCACCAGCCACCGTGCACACGATGCGCGACGGGGAATACCACCGCCGGTAGTGCTCCCAGACCTGGTCGCGCTCGACTGCGGAAATCGTCTCAGCCGTCCCGCCAATCGGCCTGCCTAAGGCGGCGTGCGGGTACACGAGCGTCGCGAAGCGCTCATGCACGACATCCTCGGGGTCGTCACTGGCCATCGCCAGTTCCTCCAGGATCACGCCGCGTTCCAGCTCGAACTCGTGGGCATCCAGCACCGAGGAGACGATCATGTCCACCAGGATGCGCAACGCGGTGGTCAGATCCCGATCACGCACCCGCGCGTAGTAGCAGGTCTGCTCCTTGCCGGTGAGCGCGTTGTTGTCGGCCCCGATGGCATCGAACGCGCTGGCGATGTCGAGGGCGCTGCGAGTCGGGGTGCCCTTGAACAGCAGGTGCTCGAGAAAATGCGTGGACCCGAACCGGACCGGGTCCTCGTCTCGCGAGCCGACCTGAACCCAGAACCCGATGCTCGCTGAGCGCATCCCGGGGATGTTCTCGGTGAGCACCCGCATCCCGTTCGGCAAAATGGTGCGCCTCACCCGTGCCTCGGCATCGATGGTGAGATCAGAAACATCCAGGGGCAGCGCAACAGGCTCGTCAATCACAGACACTCGACTACCTTATCCATTTTGAGGTCGGGGAGCACTTCAGGTGATCGGGATGACGGGGACGATCGCGGACGTGACAGCCCGCGCTGTTTCGTCGCAGACAGAAAAACTCGGGCGGCCACCGAAGTGGACCGCCCGAGCATTCTGCGTATGCGTCAGATGCGCGGATCAGGCATTTGCCGGAGCCGTCTCCTGCTGCGCATCCTCGTCGATAACCGGGGCCAGCGAAAGCTTGCCGCGATCATCGATCTTCGTGATCTCCACCTGGATCTTCTGACCGACCTGGAGGACGTCGCTGACCGAGTCGATGCGCTTGCCACCGACGAGCTTGCGCACCTCAGAGATGTGCAGCAGACCGTCCTTGCCGGGGATGAGCGACACGAACGCGCCGAAGTCCTGAATGTTCACGACCGTACCCAGGTAGCGTTCGCCCACCTCGGGCACCAGCGGGTTCGCGATCGCGTTGACAGCCTGACGGGCCGCCTCCGCGCTGGGACCGTCGACCGCACCGATGTACACGGTCCCGTCGTCCTCGATCGAGATGTCCGCTCCCGTGTCCTCCTGGATCTGGTTGATCATCTTGCCCTTCGGGCCGATCACCTCACCGATCTTGTCCACCGGAATCTGAATGCTGATCACGCGCGGAGCGGTGGGGGCCATCTCGTCGGGCTCGCTGATCGCGGCGTTGATCACCGTGAGGATCCTCTCGCGGGCTTCCTTCGCCTGCGTGAGTGCCCCGGCGAGCACCGACGCGGGAATACCGTCGAGCTTCGTGTCCAGCTGGATCGCGGTAACGAACTCGGCGGTGCCGGCAACCTTGAAGTCCATGTCGCCGAGGGCATCCTCAGCGCCCAGGATGTCGGTCAGCGCAGCGTAGCTTGTGTGCCCGTCGACGGTGTCCGAAACCAGGCCCATCGCAATGCCCGCCACGGGGGCGCGCAGCGGCACGCCGGCGTTGAGCAGCGACAGCGTGGATGCACACACCGACCCCATCGAGGTGGAGCCGTTCGACCCCAAAGCCTCGGAGACCTGGCGGATCGCGTACGGGAACTCCTCACGGGTGGGCAGCACCGGGACGAGCGCGCGCTCGGCGAGCATCCCGTGGCCAACCTCACGACGCTTGGGCGTACCGACGCGGCCGGTCTCTCCGGTGGAGAACGGGGGCATGTTGTACTGGTGCATGTACCGCTTGTGCGTGACCGGGCTCAGCGAGTCGACCTGCATCTCCATCTTGAGCATGTTCAGCGTGGTCACGCCAAGGATCTGCGTCTCGCCGCGCTGGAACAGGGCCGAGCCGTGCACGCGCGGGATCACGCCAACCTCGGCATCCAGGGTGCGGATGTCACGCAGGCCGCGCCCGTCAATACGAACGCCCTCGGTGAGGATGCGGCCGCGCACGATCTTCTTGGTGACGGACTTGTATGCGCCCGAGATCTGTCCGAGCTCCTCTTCGGTGAAGTCTTCGCCGGCCATCGTCTCCTTGACGCGGGCCTTGAGGGCATCGTCCGCATCCTGACGCTCCAGCTTGTCCGCGATCTGGTAGATATCGACCAGCTCGTCGTGGGCGAGCTCGTTCACGCGGGCGAACACACGGTCCGTGTACGCCGGGAAGAGCGGGAACTCACGCACCTCCTTGGCGGACTGCTCGGCCAGACGAAGCTGCGCCTCGCACAGAACCTTGATGAACGGCTTGGCTGCCTCGAGGCCCTGAGCGACGACCTCTTCGGTCGGCTTGGTGGCGCCGGCCTGGATGAGCGGCCACGCGTTCTCGGGGGCTTCTGCCTCGACCATCATGATCGCGACGTCTTCCTGACCATCCTCGGTGGTGACGATCCGACCGGCCACGACCATGTCGAACACGGAGCGCTCGGTCTGGGAGAACGTCGGGAAGGCAACCCACTGACCGTCGATCAGCGAGATGCGGGTACCGCCGATGGGGCCGGAGAACGGCAGGCCACCGATCTGGGTGGATGCGCTGGCCGCGTTGATCGCGAGCACATCGTAGAGCTCATCCGGTGCCACGGAGAGCACCGTGATAACCACCTGGACCTCGTTGCGCAGGCCCGATACGAAGGAGGGGCGCAGCGGACGGTCGATCAGACGGCAGGTCAGGATCGCGTCGGTGGTGGGGCGTCCCTCGCGGCGGAAGAAGGAACCGGGGATGCGCCCGGCCGCGTACATCTTCTCCTCCACGTCAACGGTCAGCGGGAAGAAGTCGAAGTGATCTTTCGGCTCCTTCGAGACGGTGGTTGCAGACAGCACCATCGTCTCTTCATCGAGGTAGGCGGCGACAGCGCCTGCGGCCTGCTGCGCGAGCCGACCCGTCTCGAAACGAATAGTGCGTGTGCCGAATGCACCGTTATCAATAACGGCCTCGGCGTGCTTGATTTCTGGACCCTCCACGGGTGTTTTCTCCTTGTTGTACGGGTTGCGCCCGCGCAGCGTTGTACTGGTGCGCGCAACACGGTGGCGGCACCGAGGAGGAGGCACCACTGTGCCGCGTCGTCTGGCCTTCAGTAGAAAATCTCGATGCTGTGGTGTGCTGTCCGGCATGTCCGGCAGT
>DGEZ01000042.1 GCA_002391425.1 Micrococcales bacterium UBA3913
ACACACCAAGCCGCGACCGAACTCCGTCCGGTCCCGGGGACTGACCGCGGCGAAGCTACGCCCAACACCACAAACCCAACCGAGACCGAACTCCGTCCGGTATCGGGGACTGACCGCAGAGAAGCTACGCTTCGCTATAGCGGTCAGTCCCTCGTAAGTTTGCGATAGGTGACGCGGTGAGGCCGGGCCGCTTCCGCCCCCAGACGCTTCACCTTGTTCTCCTCGTACGCCTGGAAGTTCCCCTCGAACCAGTACCAGGACGCCGGGTTCTCGTCCGTGCCCTCGTAAGCCAGGATGTGCGTGGCCACGCGGTCGAGGAACCACCGATCGTGGGTGATCACCACGGCACAGCCCGGGAAGTTGAGAAGCGCGTTCTCCAGGCTGGACAGCGTCTCCACATCCAGGTCGTTCGTCGGCTCGTCCAGCAGGAGGAGGTTTCCACCCTCCTTCAGGGTGAGTGCAAGGTTCAGACGGTTGCGTTCGCCCCCGGAGAGCACCCCCGCGGGTTTCTGCTGGTCGGGGCCTTTGAACCCAAACGCCGAGACGTACGCCCGCGACGGCATCTCCACGTTGCCCACATGGATGAAGTCGAGCCCGTCCGAGACGACCTCCCACAACGTCTTGTTCGGGTCGATGCCAGCACGGTTCTGGTCAACGTAGGAGATCTTCACCGTCTCGCCGACAGTGAGGGACCCACCGTCAAGCGGCTCCAAGCCCACGATCGTCTTGAACAGGGTGGTCTTCCCGACCCCGTTCGGGCCGATCACACCGACGATCCCGTTGCGCGGGAGGGAGAACGACAGGTCATCGATGAGTACACGATCGCCGAACCCCTTGCGCAGGTGAGATGCCTCGATCACCACGCCGCCCAAGCGCGGCCCAGGCGGAATCTGAATCTCTTCGAAATCGAGTTTCCGAGTGCGCTCCGCCTCGGCCGCCATCTCCTCGTAACGAGCCAGGCGCGCCTTCGACTTCGCCTGACGGCCCTTCGGGTTCTGTCGCACCCAGTCGAGTTCGTCCTCCAGGCGTTTCGCGAGCTTCGCGTCCTTCCTACCCTGAACCTCCAGACGTGCCGCTTTCTTCTCCAGGTACGTCGAATAGTTGCCCTGGTAGGGGTATGCGCGCCCCCGGTCCAGCTCCAAAATCCACTCGGCCACGTCATCCAGGAAGTAGCGATCATGGGTAACCGCGACCACCGTCCCCGGGTACTGGTGCAGGTGCTGTTCCAGCCACAGGATGCTCTCCGCATCCAGGTGGTTCGTCGGCTCGTCCAACAGCAGCAAGTCCGGCTTCTTCAACAGCAGCTGGCACAGAGCAACACGCCGACGTTCGCCACCGGAGAGATTCTTCACGAGTTCATCCGGAGGCGGGCAACGCAGAGCGTCCATCGCTTGCTCCAGCTGCGAGTCCAGATCCCACGCATCGGCGGCGTCAATCGCCTCCTGCAGGCTGCCCATCTCCTCCATGAGTGCGTCGAAGTCCGCATCCGGCTCTGCCATCTGCGCGGAGATCTCGTTGAAGCGGTCAACCTTGGACTTGATATCCGCCACGCCCTCTTGAACGTTTTCCAGGACGGTCTTCGTATCGTCCAGGGGCGGCTCCTGCTGCAGGATGCCCACGGAGTACCCGGGACTCAGCCGCGCCTCGCCGTTGCTCGGTGTGTCCAGCCCAGCCATGATCCGAAGTACGGTGGACTTGCCGGCCCCGTTGGGCCCCACCACGCCGATCTTGGCTCCCGGAAGGAATGCCAGTGTCACGTCGTCGAGAATGATCTTGTCGCCATGCGCTTTACGGGCGCGCACCATCTGGTAGATGTATTCCGCCATGACCACCAGTCTACGGGGCGCGCGGAGAGCTTCCGGACAGCAGGAGCTGTGACATTCACCCGGCCACAGGCCACCCGTCGGGAACAGCGGCCGCATCCTCACTGGAATCCGGCACAGACGCTGCGGATGCTGCCTGCTGTTCGTCCCTTCTATCTGCCGCTGCCCGGGAGATACTGCGGGTGAACTGGGAGGTTCCCCACGTCAAATCGTGCCCAATGGAGTCGGCTTCAATCTCCACCTCTGTGCCGGATCTCTCCCCCGACGACCACGGCCGTATCCGCAGCTTTCCGTGTACCGCTACACGCTCCCCCTTCGCCACGCTTGCCGCCACATTCATGGCTAACGAGCGGAATGCGGTCACCGTGAACCAATTGGTGTCTCCGTCGATCCACTCCTGCGCGGCACGGTCGTACCGCCGTGCTGTGGACGCGAGCCGGAACGAGGTGATGGCCAGACCCTCCGCCGTCACCACATGTTTGGGGGTAGATCCAACGACCCCAGAAACTGCAATACGATCTTCCGCCATGAGTTGCTCCTCTCCACTCGCGTATTCGGTGGATTCAGAGTGACACCGCCACAGGTTCCCCGCGGACAAAACGGAACGTTCTGGGGAGGATGGCGTGATCATCACGAATGTGGAGAACTCATCCCGCGTACGGCACACATCCCCCGCACCGGACGACAGTGAACGCCGCCCATGCCCCCTCACGCTTCACGAGTGACGCCTCTGGGCATCTCTCGATTCACGCAAGTCGATTAGGCAGGCTGTTCCAGATAGTCGCGGAACCGGGCACGAATCTTTGCAACCTTCCCGGAAACCACCACCTGGCAGTACCCCGAGCCGGGGTTCTTGGCGTAGTAGTCCTGGTGGTACTCCTCCGCCGGATAAAACACGGTCAGCGGTTGCACGGTCGTGACAATCGGATTCACCCACCACTGACTGGCCCGCTCCCGAGCCTCCAGGAACATCACGCGTTGCTCGTCATCCGCGTAGAACATCGCCGAACGGTACTGGGTACCCACATCATTGCCCTGGCGGTCGAGAGTCGTCGGGTCGTGCAGGGTGAAGTACGCGTCGAGGAGAACCTGTACCGGCAGCACGGCCGGGTCGAAGCTCACTCTCACCGCCTCGGCATGGCCGGTCTCGCCCGTGCACACCTGCTCATAGCTGGGATGCTCAACCGTTCCCCCCGTGTACCCGCACACCACAGCGTTCACTCCGCGGAGCTGGCGAAGCGCCGCATCCACACACCAAAAGCAACCCCCAGCCAGCACAAAATCAGTCATGTGCCTAGCCTAAGCGGGAATCCCGAAGATTGACCCGAAAACCCGGGGAAGCGAGAGCGGATAGCATGTGCTTATGCCTTCACGCCACGTGCCGATTCATGCGCTCCTGGCTGCATTCGCAGCCGCGTTCCTGTTCGGCAGCAACGGCTCCGTCGTGAAAGTGGTCACGGATTCCGGAATCACTCCCGAACAGCTCACTTTCTTCCGCTGCCTTGCCACCACCGTGTGCGCTGGGGTAGCTCTCCTGTTCGTGGACCCCGGGAAAGGATTCCGGCTCAGCCTGCGCGAGACAGGCCAGACGATCGCCCTCGGACTCATTGGAATCGCGTGCGTCCAGTGGTTCTACGCCTCCGCGATCACCCTCATCCCCGTCGGCATCGTCCTCCTGATCGAATACACCGCGGTGCTCATGGTCGCCGTCGTCGCACGGTTCGTCTTCAAGGAGGCGGTCAAACCGCGGCTCTGGGGGGCAATAGCTCTCGTTCTGGTCGGCCTGACTATCGTGGCTGCGCAGGGCAGCGATGGCGCTGCTCTCAACCCGATAGGCGCTCTGCTCGCCTTCGCCGGCGCGGTCTGTTACGCCGCCTACTTCCTGCTCGCAGAACGTCAGGTCAGCACCCGCAACCCCATGTCCGTCACGTTCTGGTCCATGCTCTGGGCGAGTCTCATCTGGGGAGTGTTTTCCAGCTGGTGGGCCATCGAACCATCCACACTGACAGCGTCTGTATCCACCGGCGGTATCACCGTACCCGTATGGGTGCCGCTTCTGTGGGCCGGAACGATGGGGTCGTTCCTGCCCTTCCTGCTCTCCTACACCGCACTGCGCTACATGTCCGCCACCAGCGCCGGGATCATCGCGTCCTCAGAAATCATCTGGGCGTTCGGGGTGGCGTGGGCATGGCTCGGTCAAGCCCTCAGCATCGTCCAGCTCATGGGGGTCGCCGTCGTGGCCACCGGCATCGTGCTCGCTCAGACAGCCCGATCATCCCGCGCCAGCGACGTCACCAGCACGAGCCCGGCGACCGTACCGATCCCCGTGATTCGGCCCCCCGAACAGACCAGTGTGACGCCACGAGGCAACACCGGGGAACACACACCACGCGCATAGCGAGGTGTGCAAAACTGGAGAGTGGGCATCCCGCCCATGTCGTCAACACCCTTCTCTCAGGAGCATCCGTGAATCGCCGCATCGTCTTGCCGTGGATCGTCGTCACTGTCATCCTCGTGATCGCTATCGCAGCCTCAGTGACCGTCATCACCCTGAGCAAACAGGGCGACTCTGACAGCTCCGCCACGCAGCAGACCACAGCAGCCGAGACGGACGCCTCCTCTGCGTCCGCTGAAGCGTCCGACGATGCATCCAGTTCTGCGGCAGTGCAGCCTGCGAACACCTACGAGCTGGAGATCTCCTCCTGGTCCGTCACCATCTACGTCCCCGAGGACCTGGGACAGATCAGCTTCAGCCTCTCTGACTCCAACACGCTGGACTTCTCCGCTGCGAAAGAATCCGAACTGCCGTCCGAGTGCTCGGCCATGGTCGGCGGCTGGGGAATCCAGCGTAGCGAGGGGTCCGGGGATGAGGGCTCCGTGACCGTGGGAGATTACAGCTACACGCTGGTGACCCCCACCAGTTCATGCTCCAGCGATCCCGAGCTGGTCAGCACGATCACCGAGCTCTACGAGGATGCGCTCGCGAGCATCCAGGAATCCTAGCCCGGCGCCACATGAGACATCACACCCCGTAAAACGGGTCGGTGTGCACACGGACTCCGCGACGGCGCAATTGCCGCGACACCGAGGAGACGAACCGGGGTGACCCGGAGATCATCACGTAGCTTTCCGTCAGGTCGGGGATCGTCTCTCCAAGGAGCTCTGCCGTGATACGTTCCGCACCCAGATAGGTCCAGCTGTCGGGCAGGTCTGCGGGCCGCGTCGCCGACGTGACAAACACCTGAGGGCCGCGCAGTTCCGGATACCCGACTTGCCCCTGGGCCGCGAGCGCCCACACGAGCGTTATCGGGCGGGTTCCGGTGGATGCGTCCGCCACCTGTGAGACGAAAGGGGTCACGCCAATCCCCTGAGCGATCATCACGATCGGCCGCGTCTGATCCTGGGGCAGCACGAGGTCGCCATACACCCCAGTAGCGGTGAGAACAGTCCCATCGGGAACGGCCATCAGTGCTTTTTTGAAGCTGCTCCGACGACCAGCCGGAAGCCCCACCCCGATGCGCACACGCGTGCTGCCAGGAGCGCTGGTGATCGAGAACATGCGGCGCAGCCCGCGCAGATCTGCGCGCCGGTGCGGAAGCGTCAGCTCCAGGTACTGTCCCGGTCGGAACTGGAGGGGGCGAGCCGTTTCGAACTCGATCTCCGCGCTCGTGTCCGTGAGCATCCGGCGATTCACGACAGTCAGTCGTATCGCGCGGCGCCGCATGATGCCCCAGGCCAGGAGATTCCCCACGAGAATCGCCCATTCAGGCCCAAAGGTGAGACTTCCCCCGATCGGCCACGACACAGACAGCGGCCACCCGCACAACACACCGGCGACGACGGCGACCCCGTATCTCGATCGGCGCGAGTTGGGAAGGGTGAGCGGCTCGGTGAGCATGAACCCGGCGACGAAGGGGAAGGCAGAGGAGAGCACAGCGAAGGAGATCGCCTGGGGCAGGCTGACAGCTCCTCCGACGACGAGAAACAGCGTGTACACCCCGACGGCTACCCCCAGGTATGCGACCGCTGGGCCCAGCATGCGCACGCGGTAGGCGATCGCGGCACCGCACACGACTACCAGGGCGAACGCACTCGGTGTGCCGATCCACCAGGCAGACCAACCCAAACCGGTTGCCGCGATCACAGCCATCCCCGCCGCAGCGGGATTGAGGATATGCCGACCGTGGTATGTAATGACGTACTTGGAGGCAACGGCGACCGCAGCGACGGCAGCCAGGGTGAGGAGGTCTGCTGGTACGGTCATCGGCGTGGTCACGAAGAACAGGATCAACCCTGTGATCACGGCCGACTCCGAGTGCGGGCGCACCCGCATCACCGCGGCGAAGATGCGGTTCGCCAGGTAGGAGACCGCGACGAGCACGATCACGCTTGCCAGGAGCTGCGCGGGCGTGAAGTAGATAGCGGAGAGTCCAGACAACACGAACGCGTGGATAGTCAGGAGCATCAGACCGAGGGCCACCAAGTGGTACATGGTGATGTTCCCCCAGAGGGCTTCACATTTTTTACGCATGGGATGCGCCTTTCTCCTCCGCCGTAAATATTTCTGCACGCAGGGTGTCTGCATACCGAAGCGTCTTTCCCCGAACCATCGCCCAGGACCTGTCTCTTATACACATCT
>DGEZ01000135.1 GCA_002391425.1 Micrococcales bacterium UBA3913
AGTACAGCTCCACGCCATTGCCCTCTGGGTCCACAAAGTAGAAGGCCTGGGAGACCAGGTGGTCGGCGCTGCCCGAATACAAGCCCGGGTACGCCGTCGCCACAGAGTAGACGGCAGCGGCGAGCGCCTCGCGCGTCTCGAACACGATCGCGGTGTGAAACAACCCCGCGCCACCGGGCCGGGGAAGCATGAGCTCCGGGGCGTGGGTCAGGATCATCACGGGAACTCCCGCGCGGCCCAGGGTGCGAGTCGCACCCTCCTCCGACAGGAGGTCGAGGCCGACCCCGTTGCGGTAGAACGCGGTGACCCCATCCAGATCGCCCACCAGGAGCGTGACCGGGCCCATCGCCGTGTCCGCTGCGAGAAGATCGTCGGCGATGATTCCGCGCGCACGCGTGGCGTCTGCTGCTGATGGGGTGGATGCCGTGTTCGGTGTGGAGAAGAGCTCTGGGGATGTCATGTCATCTCCAACTTAGTTGAATGATCAACTATTCCCGCGAAGGGATGGCCTGTCTCCCGCTCCCTCGCTAGCATGGGCGCATGGATGCCCACGTCACCAAACACCCCGAACAGGACCGCTACGTCCTCACCGTCGACGGACAGGAGCGCGGAGAACTCACCTACCTGACAAGCGACACCACGATCGAGCTTCCGCACACCTTCGTCGACCCGGCGCTACGCGGCACGGGACTGGGAGTGCGACTCGTGCGTGAAGCCCTCGAGGACATCCGGGACACCACCGACCTGCGCGTGATCCCCACCTGCCCGTTCATCGCCACCTGGCTTCTCAAAAACCCGGAGTACCGAGACCTGACCCGGCGCTGAACAGCCCGCCCCCGGGACAATCAGCCCCGGCGGCGGGCCGTGGTCGGCTGCAGACCAATCGTTGCGCTCGGGCACAACTGGGCGAGCACACAGGACGCGCACTCCGGTGTGCGCGCATGGCACACGCGGCGTCCGTGCCAGATCACCCGATGCGAGAACAGTGTCCACTCGGAACGTGGGAGGAGATCGGCAACCACCTTCTCCACCTTCACCGGGTCCTCCTCGCGCGTCCACCCGAAGCGGCGCACCAGACGCCCGAAGTGCGTATCCACGGTAAGCCCGGGAACCCCGAACGCATTACCGAGCACTACATTGGCGGTCTTCCTGCCCACCCCCGGCAGGGTGACAAGATCCTCCATTCGCCCAGGAACCTCACCACCGAAGCGTTCCACAAGGGCCTGGCCTATCCCGACAATGCTGGCCGCCTTCGACCGGAAGAACCCGGTCGAGCGGATGATCTCCTCCACCTCGTGGATGTCCGCCGAAGCGTAATCCGCCGCCGCCGGATAGCGGCGGAACAGCGCCGGAGTCACCTGGTTCACCCGCTTGTCGGTGCACTGGGCGGACAACACCGTCGCCACGAGCAGCTGCAAAGGGGTCGCGAAATCAAGCTCGCAATGCGCATCCGGGTATTCCGCCGCAAGGATGCGGTTCATCCGCCGAGCACGACGCTTCAACGCCAGCGGAGACTCCGCCGCCACCGCCTGCCAGGAAATCACCGCGTCACCACCGCAGCGCCAGCAGTTCAGTCCCCACCGAGCAGATCGTGCTGCACGATGATCGAGTCACGGGATGCACCCGTGCCGATCACAGAAATGCGCGCGCCAATCAACCCCTCCAACGCCCGGACGTAAGCCTGGGCCTGAGCGGGCAGGTCCTCGACGGAACGAGCGCCGGAGATGTCCTCCGTCCAGCCCGGAAAATACTCGTAGATGGGCTGCGCGTGGTGGAAGTCGGACTGGCTGACCGGAACCTCGTCGACGCGGACGCCATCAACATCGTAGGCGACGCACACCGGAATCTTCTCCAAACCCGTGAGAACGTCCAGCTTCGTCAGGACGAAGTCCGTCACCCCGTTGATGCGCTGGGCGTAGCGGGCCACCGGCGCGTCGAACCAGCCGCAACGACGCGGCCTGCCGGTCGTCACGCCGTACTCGAACCCCCGGTCACGCAACCACTTGCCCCACTCGTCGAACAGTTCCGTCGGGAACGGCCCCTCTCCGACGCGCGTCGTGTACGCCTTCACCACGGCGATCACCCGATCGATCCGGTTCGGGGCGACCCCGGAGCCTGTCGCCGCGCCACCGGAGGTCGCATTGGAGGAGGTCACATACGGATAGGTGCCGTGGTCGATGTCGAGCATTGTGGCCTGGCCGCCCTCGAACAGGACGACCTTTCCCTCATCGAGGGCACGACTGAGCATGAGCGAGGTGTCCGCCACCATCGGGCGTAGCCTCTCCGCGTAGCCGAGAAGATCATCCGCAACCTGATCCGCGTCAACAGAACGTCGGTTGTACACCTTGACCAGCAGCGGGTTCTTCTGCGCCAGGGAGGCCTCAACCTTCTGCCTGAGGATGTTCTCGTCGAAGAGGTCCTGCACCCGGATGCCCACCCGGTTGATCTTGTCAGCGTACGCTGGCCCAATGCCTCGGCCTGTGGTGCCGATCCGCCGCTTTCCCAGGAAGCGCTCCGTCACCCTGTCGATGGTGCGGTGAAAAGTCGTGATGATGTGCGCATTCGCACTGACGACGAGGTGGGAGACGTCCATCCCGCGAGCGCCGAGCGCGTCAAGTTCCTGGAAGAGCACCTCCAGGTCGATCACGACGCCATTGCCGATCACCGGGATCACACCCGGGGTGAGAATCCCGGAAGGCAGCAGGTGCAGCGCATACTTCTCGTCGCCGATGACAACCGTGTGGCCGGCGTTGTTGCCGCCGTTGAACTTGACGACGTAGTCGACACGGTCCCCGAGCAAATCGGTGGCCTTGCCCTTACCCTCATCGCCCCACTGGGCGCCTACCAATACGATTGCCGGCATAACGCATCCTCGATTCCTGGTTCCAGGCGCAACTCCCCCATTCTATCGGCCACAGGTGTCCGGCGGGCAGAACACGGGGGAAGAGCTGCCCACGGTGGCAGCCGAGTTCAGACGAACCCGGCCACCACCACGTCCGGTTACGTTGTCGCCAGCCCCTCGATCGGGGACAGCCGCGCCGCCCGACGCGCCGGGCCGATCGACGCGACCAGGCCAGCTCCCAGGGACACCCCGATCACAACCAGCAACCAGAGCCACGGCACGTCCACCACGATGCCGCCCATCGCGTTGAAAATGGCGACCGCCCCCAGCACCCCGCAGGTAATGCCGAGCAGGGTGCCCAGCACAGCAGCAATACCGGATATTAGGAGTGCCTCCACCGCGAGCATCCCCCGCAACTGCCCGCGGGTCAGGCCGATCGCGCGCAGCATCGCATTCTCCCGGGTGCGCTCGATCACCGACAGGGAGAGCGTGTTGCTCACTCCGATCAACGCGATCACGACCGCAACCGCGAGCAGCCCCGTGACGATGAGCAGGAGCGTGTCGATGATCTGTCCGAACATCGCCCGCATGACAGCAGATCCGCTCAGGGAACTCGACGGGAACAGCTCGGCCAGCTCCGCCTGGATGTCCAGCACCTGGGAGGAACTCAAACCATCATCGAGACGCAGCAGGAGCATCGGCCCCGACTGAGTGGACCCCAGCTCAGCGAGGTCATCCGCCGTCAGGATCACGTACCCGGAGACGCCGCCCGGCTGCGCCGAGAACTCCTGGGTCGTTCCCGCATCCGATTCGAGCTCGATGGACGCGTTCTCATCCGCATCCGCGACCAAGGCGACCCCGTCCTGCAAGCCCTCGGCGTCGCCGCGATACACCTGGGCGAGGTCGTCGGGGGACACCCCGATGGCACCCGAGATCGATTCATCCGCGGTCACCATCGACACACCCACGACAGAGATCGGAGCGTAGCTGGCCTGCACCACCGCGGTGACGCCGTCGATGCCGGAGGCCTGATCGATCTCCGCCTCCGTGAACCCGGCTGAGTCGCTCCCCGCCGAGACGGAGACGTCAATCGGGGCACCCTCGTCGACCGCGCCGAAGAGCGTCGCCCGGGCCAC
>DGEZ01000131.1 GCA_002391425.1 Micrococcales bacterium UBA3913
CACCCATCCCAGCACCATGCCCACGACAACGGCGATGACACAGATGTAGAGGCGCCGCCGAAACTCCCGGAGATGCTCCCCGAGTGTCATGCGCGCCTCTGGATTGGATTTACGCGCTGCAGCCACGATCAGGATTCAGGTTTGCCCTGAGAGTCGTCCTTGCCTGACGTCTCGGCGGACTTGGCGTCGTCTTCGTTCATCTGCTTCACCTCGCGCCGGAAGATCCGCATCGACTCGCCTAAACTCTTGGCCAGTCCCGGAAGCTTCGGGGCACCAAACAGCAGCAGGACGACCAGCAGCAAGATGACGATATGCCATCCTGAAAAAAGATTACCCATGGGTTTCTCCACTTTCATCGGGGCCACACTGCGACGGCCACGTTCGGAGCCTTAGTCTAGCGTTCTCTGGTTTCCGATACGGTCAGCGCCTGACGCACGCCCTGGCGAGTCGATTGCGTCCGGTCGACAAGAGCTCGAACCTGCACCACCAGAGGAGTTATGCGATCAGCAAGGGCTTCCGCATCGCGGCGTAGCCCCAGCACCGAGATGCGCAGGGACACTCCAACAACCGTGGCCACCGAAACGGTCAGCACCGCGAGGCCCGCCCAGATCACGGCCCACATCCACGCTGTCATGCCCTCATCCTACGATGCATCGTGGTATCGAGACAGGGCCGAGCGCGCGCGGGCACGAAGCGCGTCGCTCAACGCGGGGTCATCCACGATCCGAACCCGACCCGGGAAAGCCATCACAGCGCGCACCAATGCGTCGCCGTCCACATAGACGATGCGCGCTTCCACCTCCCCGGAGGGCATCACTGTGCGGGGTGCATCCGCGTACCAGGACAGGAACGCCAGCGCGGTCGGATCGACGCGTACCGTGACCTCCTGGGCCGCCGCCGATTCGGACCACGACGGGGTTCTGAGCTCCGGCTTTTGCGGTGTCGCCGCATCCTCGGTCACACGTACACGCGACATACGGGACAGTCGGAATGTCCTCATCGCCTGAGCGGAATGACACCAGCCACGCAGATACCATTCCTGCTCATATCGGTGAAGACCGGCCGGATCTACCCGGCGGCCGAGCGAGTGCGTTCCGTGTGCATCCACGTAATCGAAGGACAGGGTGCGACCTAAGTTGAGTGCGGAGCGAACGGCCGATAACTCGTCCCCCACCTCCGAGCTGCCCGCAATATAACCGGTGTCCTGGCGCAGCTTTGCCTGCACGCTTTCTGCAATCGCGGCCGCGGCCGGGTCCAGAGACACGTCGAGAAGCTGAAGCCCTGTCACGATTGCGGCAACTTCCAGGCTGGACAGCCGTGGCACGCGATCAAGGGCGATGGTACGGGTCAGGATAACCTCACCGCGGTCAAACGCATCCCAATTGATGTCAAACAAGTCCATGTCCAGGTAGGCACCCGAATCACCGGGAACGCCTGAGGTCGCTATGGTCTCAATGAGTCGACGCACCTCGTCCGGTGTCATCTCGAATCGCTCGGCGAGCTCTCGGACGCTCGCGCCGCCGGTTTCCATCAAGTACGGCACAACGGCGACCATAAACGCGAACCGATTCGCCGCCGACAAAGCAGCACTCACTGGTCATCACCGCCCTCGCCGGCAAGTTTCCGGAGTGCGGCAATCACACACTGGCGAAGCGACTCCGGTTTCACAACCACCACGTCATCACCGTAGGAACACAACTCGTCGGCAAACAGCGCCTCATCGATGTAGTGCACCGTCAGGACATCCTGGTCCGCCGCGGTCGCCCTTCTGCGCAACCGCGTATCCGCTTCACTGTGTTCGCGAACCTGGAGAATTGCAGCGCAGCGCTGCCAGATCGCCTCCAGTTCGGCGCGGACGGCATCCACCTGGACCTCGGGAATCGGCCCGGAGTGTCGTCTGCCAGATTCGACCGCACCCACGATTCTGCTCACGAGATAGGTGCGAAAAACGTCGCGGTGGGGATCCCAGGCATACAGATGCCACCTGCCCCGGTGCAGGAACAGGTGCAGGGCAACCGCTTCGCGCACAACGGGCTCCTCATATCCGGCAGCGCGATATCGGAAACGCACGACGTCGTGCTTGGCCGCGGCACGAGTGAGTGCATCCACATTTTGCTCGTTCACCACGATCGTGACGGGAAACTCTGCCCCGTGCAGCTCAGCGCCGAGCCCCCGGAGTTTCGTGAGGGCCACCTGAGCGGGTTCGGAGAGCACGCCGTGACGCCACACCGTGCCGGCCAGCACCATCATGCGCAGTTCTTCGGGCGTGAACGTGACATCTGCGGGGAGCTCATAAGCCTCCGGCACGATGCGGTACCTCTGCGACTGATTGTCGCTCAGCGCGGGGTCGTCTTCCACCTCAATAGCGACGCCAAAGGACCTCAGGAAACGTTTGTCCCGTTCGAACAGCCGCTCCCGCGCCTCGACAGAGGAACCGGCATCAGCATCCGTGTATCCACGTACGTGCGCAAAAATGTCTGCTTTAGTGATCCCCTGACGCGTGGAGAGCAACGCCAGCACGAGGTTGAATAACCGCTCATCCATCCGAACCGCAGGCATGCCCCCCATGTTAGCCACCTGTTGTCACACGTCAGCGCACGGTGAGAATGTCGATCACAAAGATCAGAGTCGAATTCGCGGGAATGGAACTGGACTCGGTGTCACCGTACCCGTCCTTCGCCGGTACGATCACAATGACCTGGGATCCCACGGTCTGACCTTCGACTGCTTTCCAGAACCCGTCGATGACGGAGTCCTGAGCCGCCTCCAAGAATTGGCCGCTTCCCCAGCTCGTGCTGAATTGGGTCCCGTCAGACCAGAGCCACCCGGAATACTGCACCACGACTGTATCCTCTGCCGCGACCGTCTCCCCATCGCCCTTGATGAGCACGCCGATCGTGGTGTCCTCCGGAGCAGTGCCCTCCGGCGTGCTGATGCCCGGCTGCCCATCCGTAGCGAGCGTCACCGTCGGAAACACCGACGCGACGGACTGCGAGGAACCCTCCGCACGCGTGCCGAAGCCGTCGACCACATCCACGATCATCACGGGGCTGGAGTCCGACCCCAGGCCAGAGCTTTCCAGGAAATCGGCGTTGTCGACGGTACCCATCACGATGGCGATGCGGTCGCCGACATGCCCACAGCTCAAGGCCGTGGCCAGACCCGGCCACGAATCCGCATACGCCGATGGCTCAATTGTCACGGCAGAGGTGGAACTCGTGCTGTCCGGATACCCGACAGATTCCACTGCCTCCGTGGACGTCCCCGCATAGAGGGTGTACGCGATCGACCATGCAGAGGAATCAGACAGGGCATCCCCGTCTCCCTGCTCCAGGACGGTGGCCTGAGTTTGCTCCGTCACCATCGGCGTGGGGAAAGAGGTGTCCGTGACGCTGTCCCCTACCGTTCCCGACGCTGAGACAGACTCGGAAAGATCCCCGCTCAGGGATGCATCGCAGGATGCCTGCTCAGCGCTATCTGCGCTACATCCCACCAGGGATATACCGACGACCACAGCGGTCAACGCCACAGCGGAAAACCGACGAATACTCACGAATGCCCAACTTTCTCCACACGACTCAACGAACGTAGCCTACTCGTGATCTGATTGCGGCGGGACCCCTTGCCCCAACGCATCCCGGGCCGCCTTGCGCAGCCGTTTAGCGGAGGGAACGCGTTCGCCCACCGCGCCGGGGGTCCACGCTTCGATGTCCTCCGCGTCGAATTCCAGGTCCTTGGGCCGGCGGCGCAACTCGGGCAGCTGTACCCCGGGAGCCAGTAGGCGTGCATGGACGAGGAAACCCGTGTGCCCCACCATCCGGTGATCGGGTCGGACTGCTAAACCCTGAACATGCCATCCGCGTACGAGTGTCTCCGACGCGTCCGGATCCGTGAACCGGCCGGTGGCGCGGACCGCCTCCACGAACCGGGAAACCTGGGGAACCGTAGCCAGGTAACACGTCAGGACACCGCCGGGCACGAGAGCATCCACCACAGCATCCAGGCACTCCCACGGCGCGAGCATATCCAGGACAACCCGGTCCACGGACTGGGCATCCACCGCGCCGGGAAGCTCCTCGGCAAGGTCTCCGCGATGCAGGCTCCACTGGGGGACATCGTCCCCGAACACGCTGCGCACATTTCCCCGTGCAATATCAGCGAATTCGTCCCGACGTTCGAAGGAGTGAAGTGTGCCCTGGGGGCCGATCGCTCGCAGAAGCCAGAGCGTCAACGCACCTGAACCCACGCCTGCCTCGACGACGCAGGCGCCCGGGAAAATATCCCCACTCGTGAGAATCTGCGCCGCATCCTTGGGATAGATGATCGCGGCGCCTCGTGGCATGGACATCACCACATCCGCGAGCAGAGGCCGGAAGGCCAGGAACTCCACTCCCCCCACGGAACGCACCACGGAGCCGTCGGGGGCGCCAATCAGGTCGTCATGCTTGATCCCACCGCTGTTCGTGTGGAAGACGCGCCCGGGAGTCAGGATGAGGGTGTGAAGCACCCCCTTGGGCCCGGACAGCTGCACACGCTCCCCGGCTTGGAAAACTCCGCGCCGGCGTGTCATGCGACGCCGCCTGTCGAGAAAACGGTTCGCACATCATCCGTCCTCTTCCCGGAAAGGGTGTCCCACACGGTGAGCCCAGCAAAACCCTTCAGGTCATGGAAGAGAGGCACCCCAATAGTGCGCGCGCCTGCATCCAGGGCAGAACGGACCCCAGGATGCGAGTCTTCAATGGCGACACAACGACCTGCATCGGTGCCCAGCCTGGCTGCTGCCACACGATACGGTTCCGGGTCGGGTTTGCCGCGGGTCACGTCGTCACCGGCCACAATCACGTCGAAGACGCGGAATCCCAGCTCCGCCGACGCCTTGCGTGCGAAGTCCTGAGCATTGAGCGAGTACGACATCGTCACGAGAGCACGCGGGATACCCGCGGTATGCAATTCCGTTAACAATTCCGCCGCACCGGGGCGCCACGGAAGAGACACGGCAACCTGACGCTTCACGGAATGGGAGAGTTCGGAAATGATCTCCGCCTCGGACATCCGCACGCCCAGATCCATCAGGATGCTCGCCGTCCGGTCGAGAGAACTGCCCACCAGTTGCAACGAGATCTCGGGGGTGACGATACCGCCAAATCGGGCGGCCAACTCTGTTTCCGCCTTCACCCAGTACATCTCGCTGTTGATGAGGGTGCCATCCATGTCCAACAGCACAGCGTCTGGGGTTTGATAGCTCACAACCACCTAGTCTACGAAAACTCCCGGACGCTTCGCACCCGTACGGCTATTCTGGTACCCCGGCACTGCCCTCGACCTAAGGATTCGATGTCCATGACCGCTTCGCCCCCGCTCAGTGGCAGTCTCCTACTTGTCGCACTGGAGGGGTGGACAGACGCAGGGGATGCGGCCTCCGGGGCCCTCGCCTTTCTTCGAGAACACCGGGCCTATTCCCGACAGTTGACCATCGACTCCGATCCCTTTATCGATTATCAATTCACGCGCCCGGTCATCACGCGAGATGCTGACGGCAGCAGCGATATCCGCTACCCGGAGATCGTCGTCTATCGTGACAATGTCGCGGAACGCACCACCGCCCTGCACCTGTTGACCGGACCGGAGCCGGCACGGCGATGGCGCCAGCTGACGGACACCCTCATGGCCTCCATCTCTGACTTGGGAGTCACCGGGGTCATCTTCCTGGGAGCGCTCTTGGCCGATGCCCCGCACACGCGTCCGATCGCGATTCACATCACCAGCGAGAATGCGGAGGTTCAACGTCACTACGATATTGAGCCCTCCAGCTACGAGGGCCCAGTCGGCTACCTGACGGTTCTCGCGCATGCGGTCGAGGAACTGGGTATCCCCGGCGTGACAATCTGGGCGTCGGTTCCGCACTATGCGCACGGAACCCCGTCGCCGAAAGCGGCCTCGGCACTCATCAAGAAGATCGAGCAACTCACCGGTGCGGAAATCCCGCACGGCGATCTCGACGAAGAGTCACAGCTGTGGGAAACCACCTTGAACACCCTCGCCGCAGAAGATGGCGACCTCGGCGAATACGTTCGGAGACTGGAGAACGCCCGGGACTCCGAGGACCCGCCCAGTGCATCCGGTGATGCGATCGCTGCCGAAATCGAGAAGTACCTGAAAAGGAAGGATGATCGGCGTGGATTCGGGCATCCACCCCTCGATTAACGCCCGAGATCAGATGTGGACACCCGTCAGCGCGTCCACCACCTCGGGAAAACCCTGACCAGGGTCGTCCTCCCGGGACCACTCATCAGCGATAGCCCACGCCGCCGCGGTATTGAGATCCCGGTGCAATTCGTCGCGGAATCGGATCGCATAGGCTCGTCCGATTGCCGACCCTCGAGAGCTGCCACCGCCACGTTGTGCCGCTCGGCGCCACTGAAGCAGTCTCTGTGCTGCAGCAGTAAGCATCCCATCCTTCCACTCCCATGCCTCCCGGTAGTGGTGGGAAAAGATCGCAAGCCGTACCGCCGAGGGGTCAATGCCCCGGTCACGCCAGGATCTGACGAAGACCAGGTTCCCCAGGGATTTACTCATCTTCGCCCCATTCAGGCTGACCAGACCGACGTGGCTGAACACGCGCGCAATCGGGTGCTGGTACAACGCAACAGCATGAGCGGAGGAGTAGGCATGGTGGGGGAAGGCCAGGTCCGCGCCACCGCCCTGCACGTCATAGGGAAGCGCATGGGCGTCGTGCGCGATGACCGCGCATTCGATGTGCCATCCTGGTCGTCCGTCGGGCAGGCCATCACACCGCCACCACGGTTCCCCCTCCCGGCGTCCACGCCACAGAAGCGCATCCAGGGGATGCCGTTTCCCCGGACGTTCGGGGTCCCCGCCGTGCTCGGCGAACTCCGCGCGGGCCTCCGCTCGGGAGTCTGGGACCAGGTCCAGAGCGTCCCAGACCTCGGATGACAGCGCAGCCTTTCCAGAGTCGAGGTACACATCGGCTGCGTCGCGCCCCACCGGAAGGAGGTAGGCGTACCCCGATGTGAGAAGGCGCGCCACCTGACGGGCGATCGGAACAAGGTGTTCCGTGACACTCTGATACGTCGTGGGCGGAATCGCCCCCAGATAGGCCATATCCTGCCGGAAAAGTTCCGTCTGCTCGCCGGCGAGCTGCTGCCACGGGCGTCCCGTGCGGGCCGCTCTGTCTAGCAACGGGTCGTCCACGTCGGTGACGTTCTGCGTATAGTGCACGGACAGACCGGCCGCGCGTGCCAGTCGGTGCATGAGGTCAAACGTCAGGTACGTCCGTGCATGCCCAAGATGAGTGGCATCGTAGGGGGTGATGCCGCATACATAACTGGAGAAGTGATCGCCGTGCCAGGCCTGTTGCAGGTGACCAGTGCGCGTATCCCATATCCAGAGAGGACTCGCCGCAGCATCCCCGAGAAACGCCGTAACATCCGGAATGCCCGGTTCCGACCACGAAACTGTCATGGGGTGATCTCCTTGCTACGCGGGCAACACGCCGAAACCGAGCAGAGCGTACAGAATCACGCCCAGTGCCACCCTGTAGACGACAAACGGAGCGAAACTCCCCCGATTGAGGTAGCCCATCAGCCACCGGATCACAGCCCAGCCGACAACAAACGACACCACGGTCGCCAGGAGCGTCTCCCCCATGGAGAATACTTCCGCTGTGGGATGGGTGAACACCTTGTACAGCTCATACATCCCTGACCCCATCACGGCGGGGATGGCGAGCAGGAACGCGTATCGTGCAGCGTCTTCTCGGGGGTATCCGAGAAGACGGCCAGCCGTGATCGTGCCACCGGAACGCGACACCCCAGGGATGAGGGCGAGCGCCTGNNCAACACGCCGAAACCGAGCAGAGCATAGAGAATCACGCCCAGGGCCACTCTGTAGACGACAAACGGCGCGAAGCTCCCTCTGTTGAGGTAACCCATCAGCCATCGGATCACAGCCCAGCCGACAACAAACGACACCACGGTCGCTACGAGCGTCTCTCCCATGGAGAACACTTCCGTTGTTGGATGCGCGAACACCTTGTACAGCTCGTACATCCCCGACCCCATCACGGCGGGGATGGCGAGCAGGAATGCGTATCGCGCAGCGTCCTCTCGCGTGTAGCCGAGAAGACGGCCAGCCGTGATCGTGCCGCCGGAGCGCGACACTCCAGGGATGAGGGCGAGCGCCTGGGCCAAGCCGAACAGCACCCCGTGCCATCCCGTCAGATCGGCGAGTGTCCGTGTCCGCCTACCCAGAGAGTCGGCCAGGCCCAGAAGTATCCCGAATACGATCAGGGTCGTCGCGACAATCCACAGATTGCGTAGAGTCTGCTCGATGTGGTCCTGAAAAATCAGCCCCAATACCACAATGGGCACGGAGCCGATGATGATCAGCCAACCCATGCGGGCGTCCGGATCGCTGCGCGGAACTCGCCCCCTGAGGCTGCGGAACCATGCGCCGATGATCCTGACGATGTCCCGCCAGAAGTACAGGATGACCGCAGCCTCCGTACCGATCTGGATGATGGCGGTGAACCGCGCCCCGGGATCATCCTGGCCGAGCAGTGAGCCGACAATGCGAATGTGCGCACTGGATGAGACAGGAAGAAACTCCGTTAACCCCTGCACTATGCCCAGCAGTATCGCGAGGATGAGGGACATGCGGACCTCCTGGGTGCCTAACCGACTAATCAGTAGTTGAGGATGAGCTCCGACAGCACGCGCTGACCGAATGCCAA
>DGEZ01000019.1 GCA_002391425.1 Micrococcales bacterium UBA3913
GTCAGATGTGTATAAGAGACAGGTTTCGTGCTGTGGCTGACGTTGACGCCAGCGCCCTTTGACTCGACGACCAGTACCGGAATTTTACGTCTCGTGCAGCTCTTCAGCCGCCACGAATCCACCGCCTGGATCACGTTCAGTGTCCTGGAGCGCGGCGCTAATGTCGCGTTATTCGTTCCCGTCGGCGGGCTCTTTCTGCTGTTGTCCGGTCATCGCTGGTGGCCTTTGGCACTACTTGCCGGGGTCCTGCTCAGTGCGGGCATCGAGTTCGTCCAGGGCACCTATTTACCTACCCGAGTCGCTGACGTCGCCGATGTCGTCATGAACAGTATCGGAACTCTCATCGGCATTGTCATTGTCGCCATCGCGACATGGGGCGTGGAGCGGCGCCACCGGATCATCCAGCGCCAAGCCGCGCAACTCCAGGCAGCGCGCGAAGAAATCGCTCGGCTATCTCAGCGCAGCTAGAGGTCACCCCAGAGGCGGTCGCCCGAGTGTCATCTCGACGCCCGAGTGTCACCGCGGCGGCGGATGAGCCGTACGGCATCTGTGGGGCAGTATCCAGTAATTGCCCCCACGATCATGCACGCAGAGCAGATCCCCGCCGGTATCGCGCACAGCACATTGATTCCGCTGAACGCAACGGCAGCGAGAAACACACCCACGACGCCTCGACCAATCCTCTCCATCGGCGTGGTCGCACAGCGTGCGCGAGACGGTTTCTGCTGCGCATCTGTTTCGCTGGTGGCTCGCTCGTTGGTCGTCGCAGGAATAGTCGGCTGTTGCAGTACCCATGCATCCTCCCGGCGTGTGTGCATCTCGTCCCCTTTCGCGCCATGTACCACGGATCACTATACCCCATGGGGTATTACGGCTTTGCCGCACGATATCCTGGTCGCGCACATCCCACAACGTCAGGCGAAGGAGACTCTCGTGGACAGCAGCTTCGACATTGTCAGCAAGGTGGACTTGCAGGAGGCGGACAACGCCCTCAACCAGGCGCGCAAAGAAGTCGAACAACGCTATGACTTCAAGGGCACGAACCCGCACATCGCCTGGTCCGGGGATGCGGTCATGATCAGCGCGAACAGTAAGGATCGTGCCGCAGCGATTCTGGATGTTTTCCAGAGCAAGCTCATCAAGCGCGGTATTTCGCTGAAGAGTCTTCACTCTGGAGAGCCGTACGCGAGCGGGAAGGAGTATCGCATCGAGTCCACCATCGCGCAGGGGATTGCGCAGGACACTGCGAAGAGGATCAGCAAGCTCGTGCGCGATGAGGGCCCCAAAGGAGTGAAAGTCCAAATTCAGGGCGACGAACTCCGAGTCTCCTCCAAGAGCCGGGATGCGCTGCAGGAGGTCATTCGACTGCTCACCGCCGCGGATTTCGACACGGACCTGCAGTTCGTCAATTACCGGTGAGCCACCACCTTCTGCCCAGTGCCGCCGGGAACTCGACCGACATTCAGTCCTGCGCTGAGGGGCGCGCGCCGGTCCTGTAGGCCTCAGCGACAACCCGCCCGCGTTCGATTGCGGCCAGAGCTTCTGGGTCCCCCGGTTGCACCGGTCCAGGCCTGCCATCGAAAGTAGCCAGCACATCGAAGCGCGGTAGCCCGTCTGCTCCCGCAGGCAGAGGAGTCAGCCCGTCCTCAGCGAACGGCCAGGGGGTCAGGCCACCGGCGGACACCGCGGGGCCGGGCTCGGCGGAAACCTGTGCCCGAGCCGCACGAAGCTGCTTGCGATAGAACCAGTACAGGAGCGCGTACACAGCGATCACGGCGATCGTCATAATCCAGATCGCCGCCGTGATCCGCCAGTACAGGTCGAGCACGGCAAAACCGAACGACCTCTCCAGCAGCAGCGGCAGCCAGGACATCACCGCAAGAACTCCCAGGAGCACAGAAGCGACCCACCAGATGGCGTGAAGAGGCAACGACTCCCCGGACAGCTTCGCACCGACCCACGCCGCCAGCACCGGCAGGATGAAAACCACCCACACGGGGATCAGAATCCAGAACGCCGTCCACGCATTGGAGAGGCCGTACGTGTACGCATCGAAACAGTAGTCGTTGTACAGCTCCGCACAGGCCGAATCCACGTAATTGACCCATGTCAGCAGCACGCCGTAGGCCATGAACAGGGAATCCGCCAGCACGGCCAGCAGCAACGGGAAGGCACGGGCCCTGCTCTCGATGGCCAGTGCCCCGATGAGGGTCAGGACGAATACCGCAAAATACACCACCGTGACAACGACCTCGCCACCGTAGGTATTCATGTTCCCGGTGAAAACCGCAATGATGACGAACACGGTGACCAGGGCCAGCGCGACAATCGCGAGAATCAACGGCAACGGCAGGCGTCCCGTACGGGTCGACTCATTCGGTGTCTGCAGCGACATGTGCGGGCCCCTTTCCAAGCAGTTCACCACAGATCCTAGCCGGGCGGTCCTGCCCTGCGACAGCGAAGCGGCGTCAGCGCACCGGTGCATCCTGCTCCGCACGGGACACGCGAACCATCTGCTCGCGATCCACGACCTTGACTCGCTCGCGGCCGCGCGGTTGCCCGAGGGACTTCTCGTGCGCATCCAAACGATGCCACCCCTCCAAGTCCGTGTACTCCACGCCTCGCTCATCGAGCAGGGAGAGCACAGACTCCTCGGAAGGGTTCTCGGGTGTCCACTGGTTGCCGCGATCCTGGAGCAAGTTCTGCACGGTCTCCAGCGCATCCGACTTCGTGGAGCCGATCAACCCCACCGGACCGCGCTTGATCCATCCCGTCACGTACATTCCGGGGGTGGGCTGCCCCTGCGCATCCAGCACGCGTCCCCCGGCATTCGGGAAGACACCGCGATCGTCGTTGAACGGCACCCCGTCGACGGGGGAACCGAAGTACCCGATGGCACGGTACACCTGCCCGACCGGGTACTCCTCGAACACGCCGGAGCCGCGCACGCCGCCGTCGCCGGTCGGCTCGGTACGCTCCACGCGGAGCGCGGTCACGCCGGTGGTGTCGTCGCCGAGAACAGCGACCGGCCGTGCGTAGAAGTGCAGGTGGATGCGGTGGCTGGCCGACCCGGGTTCCCTGTCCAGCCAGGACTGGTAGATCCGGGCAATGACCTTCTTCTGGTTGTTGCTCTGGATCTCGTCACGGGACTGCGCATCGTATGCGAAATCACGTGCGTCGAGCACCATGTCCACATCCGGGACCTCGCCCAGCTCACGCAACTCCAGGGGGGTGAACTTCGACTGGGCCGGTCCGCGACGGCCGAAGACGTGCACATCCGTGACGGCGGACTTCGCAAGACCCTCGTACACATTGTCTGGGATGTCGGTGGACAGCATGTCCCGCGCGTGCTTGGCCAGCACCCGCGCCACATCCAGGGCGACGTTGCCGTTGCCGAGCACGGCGACCGATGAGGCCGTCAATGGCCACTCACGCGGGACGTCCGGATGCCCGTCGTACCAGTTCACGAAATCGGCCGCTCCGAACGACCCGGGCAGGTCGATCCCCGGGATATCCAACGAGGCATCCCGAATCGCTCCGGTCGCGAAGATCACCGCGTGGTAGTGCCGCTTCAGGTCATCCAAGGTGATGTCCGTGCCGTAGTCGACGTTTCCGAACACGCGGATGTCGCCCCGGTCCAGTACATTCCGCAACGCGTCGATGATGGCCCGGATACGGGGATGGTCGGGAGCGACCCCATACCGCACCAGCCCGTACGGGGCGGGCAGGCGCTCGAACAGGTCGATGGACACGGGCTGGTCCTCAGGCGCATGTTTGAGCAGCAGGTCTGCCGCGTAGATACCCGCAGGCCCTGCGCCCACCACCGCGACGCGCAACGTCGAACGTGCGCCCGCATCCCTCATTGCCACACCCATGACCACACACAACCTTCCTCACACCACGAACCTGTCAGCACGGGAGCACCCACGGACCCTGTCGCGCCGACTGCACCAGTCGATCCTAGTAGACGTCTCTCGGGAAAACTTAGGCAACCCTCACCTGATCAGGACGATCGCGCGTCAGCTCGTGCGGTTCACCAGGAAGTCGGCGAATCGCTCAAGCGCACTCCGTATCGCTCCCGCCGGCAACGGGGACAGCGCCTGCTTTGCCTCATCCGAGAGTGCGGTGGCACGTGCCAGCGTTTCCACAGTCACCGGATGGGCCGAGAGAGTCTCCAGAGCCCGGGCCACCGTGTCGTCCGAGCTCAGATCGGCTTCGATCTGGGCAAGCGTCCGTGCGTCCTCGGACGACGACTCCGCGCGTTGGCGCAGCAACAGCAGCGGGAGCGTCGGAATGCCCTCGCGCAGATCCGTCCCCGGCTGCTTGCCCAGCTCCTCCTGAGAAGACTGGACATCAATGACGTCGTCGACAAGCTGAAAAGCCACCCCGACACGCTCCCCGAACGTGCGCAACGGTTCGACGAACTCCTCGGGGCCGTTGCTCAACACCAGCCCAAACTCGGCAGCGCACGCAATCAGCGAGCCGGTCTTATCTGCGAGCACCTGCAGATAGTGACGAATCGGGTCGTCCCCGGGCTGTGGGCCGAGAGTCTCATTCAACTGACCGGTGACCAGACGCGAGAACGTGCTCGCATGCAGGGCCATGAGAGTCGGCCGTGTGTTGGCCATCAACATATAGGCGCGTGAGGACAGCACATCACCGGCGAGAATCGCCACATTGTTTCCCCACAGGCGGTTCGCGCTGGGGACGCTGCGCCTGAGCTCGGCCTCGTCCATCACGTCGTCGTGGTACAGGGTTGCTACGTGCGTGAGCTCGAGGGCGACCGCGCCCGTGATCACCGCGTCGGTAGGCCCCTCCCCCAGCTCCGCGGCGAGCAGCGCGAGCGCCGGGCGAACACGCTTCCCCCCGGCATTCACCAGATAGGACACGACGTCGGGGTCAACCACAGAAGCCGGGGCGGCCTCACTACGCAGCTGACGCTCCACTCTTTCCAGGCCATCCTCGATACGTTGGAGCAGCCTGCGATCCGATGGGGAGACGAAAAGGCGACGTGCGAGCCGCGAGAAGCCATGCGGCTCACCGGCCTCACGAACGTCACCTGTGCGAGCCATAATCATCGCCCTCCAGCCTAACCGAGTACCTTCCGCGAATGCGAGGCGCATCCACACTCACTGCGCCTTGCGGGCGCGGTGCACAGCCACAATACCGAGGGTGAGATTTCGATACTCGACACCCGTCCATCCCGCAGCGCGCATCCACAGCGCGAGCTCACGCTGAGCCGGCCAATTCAGGATGCTCTCTACCAGGTACTCGTAGGCTGCAGGGTCTGAGCTGAACAGCCGAGCTACCCGCGGAAGCACCTGACGCAGGTAGAACCCGTACAGCCGCCGGAATGGCCGCACATACGGGTGCGAGAACTCGCAAACAACGATACGACCACCCGGCTTGGTGACGCGCAGGAGTTCCGCGAGGGCAACCTGCGGGCGCTCCACATTGCGCAACCCGAACGAGATCGTCACCGCATCGAAACTCTCGTCGTCGAAGGGCAACGCCATCGCGTCGGCTGTCACGAACTCCAGTTCGGGGTGCCGGACACGGCCCACCGCGAGCATCCCCTCCGAGAAGTCCGCCGCGACAACCTCCACCCCAGAACGTGCCAGCGGCACGCTTGAGGCGCCCGTCCCCGCTGCCAGATCCAGCACCCGCTCTCCGGCGACCGGGTTCACCGCCGCCGTGACGGCGCGGCGCCAGAGAGCATCCTGGCCCAACGAGATCAACGCATTCGTGCGATCGTAACGGGCGGCGACGTCGTCAAACATCGCCGCAACGTCCCCGGGATTCTTCGACAGATTCGCTTTGCGCACCATACGAGTTTACGCACCGACGTCCCGAAAAAAGTGCCGCTGGCGTAAAGTGAACCGGTACCGACCGAACCCGGTACCGACCGAGGAAAAGACAGGTGACAGCACAGACACTCCCCCAGCTTTACGCACACACCCAACCCGTGACCGGCGCCGTGAAGCCGCTGGCCTACCTGGATCGCTCCGACAGCATGCTGTGGTGGCGCAAGGGACAGGGGATGGTCGCCCGGGGCTGTGCCCTCCGCCTCGACTATGCCGGCCCTGATCGGATCACCACCGCGGCGGCGGATTGGCGCCGCATCCTCACCACCGCGCAGATCTCTGACCCCCTGCGCAAGGTGGGCACCGGACTCGTCGCGTTCGGCACATTCACGTTCTCGCGCACATCCACGGTGGCCAGCAGCCTGATCGTGCCGCGCACCATCGTGGGGAGACGCGACGGCACGACCTGGGTCACCCGCATCTGGCAGGAGGGCGAGCCACCGCCCGCTTTCGGCGAGCCGGAACCGGCCGAGCCTCTCGGCCAGGAGGTGCGCATCCACTTCAGCCCCGGCGTCATGGGGCCCGAACGTTATGAGGACGCCATCCGGGAGGGGTTGGCGCGCATCCAGGCAGACGAAGAGCTGCACAAGCTCGTCCTCGCCCGAGACGTGCACGCGCACTTCCCTGTCGATGCCGACCTGCGCCCCATCATTCGGTCGCTGGCGCTCACCTACCCCGACTGCTGGACATTCGCCGTCGACGGTCTGCTGGGGACCAGCCCGGAGACCCTGGTCGCCGTCACCTCTGGAGTAGCCTCCTCGCGTGTGCTCGCCGGGAGCGCCGCGCGTGGTGCGGACCGGGAGGCCGACGACGACGCCGCCATCACACTGGCCTCCTCCCACAAGGAACTCGACGAACACGAGCTGGCCGTACGCACGGTTGCCGAATCTTTCCGAGACTTCGCTACGGGGGTAACCGCCAGCGATTACCCGTTCGCGCTCAAGCTCCCCAACCTGTGGCACCTGGCCAGCGAAGTGGGCGGCCGACTGCGCGAGAACATGACAGCCCTGGATGCTGTCGCCGCCCTGCACCCCACAGGGGCCGTCGCCGGGTCACCGCGACGCGCCGCCGCGCGAATCCTCACCGAGATCGAGGGGTTCGACCGCGGCCGGTATTCGGGACCCGTAGGCTGGATCGGATCCACTGGGGATTCCGAGTGGGCTGTGGCTTTGCGCTGTGCGCAGGTGGAGGTCTCGGGCGATGTCACCGCCTGGGCGGGCTGCGGCATCGTCCCGGAGTCGATCCCCAGCAAGGAGCTCGAGGAGACCCGCCTGAAACTCCGGCCCATCAAGGATGCGTTCGCCTGAGGTACGGGCCGCTATGCCCCCCCCGCGAGCTCACGCCACCGGGTACGCTCACGCCACCGGGACCTCGAAGATTCCGGTACCCCGTTCCAGGAGCGCAGCCGCGAGTTGTGACGGCTCGAGCCTCACGTACGGCCAGCTATAAGCCGCAGCGAGGGACTCCACATCCACATGCTGCGGGGTTTCCACCACACGCTCGAACAGCGCAGGGTCAGCCCGAGCCACCTCGAGGCTGCGGAAGATCGTTCCGCCGTGGTCGTTGACCACCACAATCTGCACCTGCGGGCGGTTCTCCGTATCGGGCAGGTACAACCCCCCGACGTCATGGAGGAAGGCCAGGTCGCCCACTAGGGCCCTCGCGGGTAATCCCGAGGAGTGCGCAACACCGATGGCCGTGGAGATGCTGCCATCGATCCCGGCCAACCCGCGGTTCGAGAACACCGGACGAGCCAACGGCGTCGCCCACTCGTCGAGCACCCGCACCATACCGGAGGCGGCGACGAACAGTGGCGACCCGGGGTCTCCGGTGCGCCACACCGCGTCCGCCACCACCGCACGCGGGTCCTCGTCTGGAACATTTGGCCTAGGGCGCGCGCACCAGCTGTTCAGCCAGCTGTCCGACGCCGCGCCGTGGCCGCGCACCGCATCCACCACGCGCGTCTCGGCTGTGAACCGGATGGGCTCCACATGTACCGGGTCGACCACCAGGATGTCCAGGTCCGTGCGCGACAGCAGGGCGGTCACCTCGCGGGAGAGCGTCGGCCGCCCGAACACGACGACGCGGCGAACCTGCCCGCTCGCCGGAGCGCGGAGGGCGCCGCGGTAGTGCGGGACGACCGTCGAGCCCGCGCGAGCGCCGCTGACCACCTCGGCAATCAGCGGAAGGCGATGCTGCTGGGCGAACTCCGCAGCCGCTGGGCCCGCCCCGACACCGGCCACCACGAGCGTCCCATCGCCCACCTCGACATCCGTGTGCTCCGCATCCAGCGGATCCGGCTTAACCGCGCGAGACCACCCCGGGCTGGGCCGCAGCACGCGCGCCTGGCCGCCCGAGAGCGGCTCACGGTACGCCATGTTCACGTGAACCGGTCCCGGCCTGCCCCACGACGCGGCTCGAATAGCACCGAGTGCGACCTGACGGGCCTGGTAGCAGTCGTGTTCCAGAGTCTGCTCGGAGGGCGCATCCACGTGCAGGCTCTCGCGCACCGCGAAACCGAAGATGCCCTCCTGGTGGGTGGCTTGGTTGGCCCCGACCCCGATCAGCTCGGCGGGCCGGTCGGCCGTCACCAGCAGCAACGGCACGCCGTCGTGGTGCGCCTCGATCACCGCCGGCCAGAGATTGGCCACCGCGGACCCTGATGTCGTCACCACGAGGACGGGGCGCCCCGATGCGCGAGCCAGGCCAAGAGCCAGAAAAGCCGCGGAGCGCTCGTCAATACGCACGTGCAGGCGGATCAGACCGTCCTGTTCGGCGGCCGCGAGAACGAGCGCGAGCGCCTGCGACCGAGACCCCGGGCACACCACAGCATCGCGAATATCGCTATTGATCAGTTCTTGGATGAAGGCGGCCGCCTGTGCGCTCGAGGGCGCGAGGGCATCCCCGGGCATAGTCACGATCTGCCGTGACCGTCGGTGTTCGGTCCCGGTGCTGTTCCATCGTCCCCCGGGGTGTCGCCGAAGTTCTCCCGTTCCAGCCTCGCGAGTTCTTCCTCCAGTTTGCGGACCCGCTGCTGCGCATCCAGGCCCTCCAGGAAACCCGGGTCGTCATCTGGTCGCGACGTCGCCGCCGAGGCGAGCTGCCGGGCCGACGGCCGCCCCAGGAAGAACCACAAGAGAGGCCCCACGATGGGAAGGACCACCACGATAACCACCCACACCGCCTTCGGCAGGGTGCGTACGGAATCCCGGACGGAGAGCGCGCAGTCGGCCAGTGCGACGATGGCGAGCACGAGGGCCGCCAGGATGATCGCCAGTACGATGCGTGTCATGCCTACAGCCTAACGGGCTGAAGCCTCAGCGGAACCGGATAGCCTGGGTGCATGCACAAGCATGCCTGGCTCTGGTATTCGGCGATCCGCCTCGGCGTGATCGTCGTCGTCGCGCTAGCCCTCATCGCGGTGGGTGTCCCGTGGCTGCTCGCCACAGCCATCGGCCTGCTCGTGGCAGGGCTGGTGTCGTTTTTCGCCCTGGGACGACTGCGCGGAGAGTTCTCCGCGGAGCTTGCCGCAGCACGCGACCGCCGCAGGCAGCGGAACTCTCGCCCAGATCCGGACGCGATCGTCGAGGATGCGCTGGCAGACTCGCTCACTGACGGGGATGCCACCGGGGCCGCGGATGCCTCGGCTACCGCCGCTGACGCTGGCTCACAGGTAGGGGACGATGCTGAGCCCGAAGCCGAGCATCCCGCTAAACAGCAGTGACCCGACGCTCGTGAGTTGCAACGCGGAAATGTAATCTCTGCTCGTGCGTGGGTGCAGGGCCAACGCTACGGCGACCGCAAACAACGGGAGGGATGCGAATGCGAGCAGACCGGCGAGCCCGAGCACGGGGGCCAGCCCCACGAGCATCACGTACGGTGCTGCCAGGAGCACGATGTACAGCGCGGTGGCCGGGCGTCGCCCGATGATTACGGCGAGAGTGCGCTTGCCGGAGGCGGAATCCTGGTCGACGTCCCGGATGTTGTTGATGAGCAGCACCGCGCTGGCGAACAGCCCCTGTGCGACGGCCACTGCGACGGCCACCCCGGAGAGTTTCCCGGCCTGGAGGTACACCGTGCCCAGTACGGCGACCAGTCCGAAGAAGAGGAATACGACGAGTTCTCCCCAGCCCGAGTAGCCGTAGGGGTGCGTGCCCCCGGTATAAAACCAGGCGGCGAGCAGGGCGAGCGCGCCCACAGCCAGCAGCCACCACTGGCCGCTGAGGAACACCAGGAGCAGGCCGACGACGGCCGCCAGAGCGAAGAAGGCGAGGGCGACGGCGAGCACCCGCCGCGGCGGAACACGACGTGACGCCGTCAGTCGAGGCGGACCGACCCGGACGTCGTCCGTTCCCCAGATGCCATCCGAGTAGTCATTTGCGTAGTTGACGCCGATCTGCAGGCACAGCGCGAGCACCAGGCACAGTGCAGCACGAAAGATGTCGGCGCTCTGCTGGTAGGCGGCGGCGCCCAGACCGAGCACCACCGGCGCCACGGCCAGGGGCAGGGTGCGCAGCCGGGCGCCCTCCACCCAGAGGGCGGTAATCGATCGGCCCGGTTGTTCCTGCTCGGCGGACTCCGGCTCGCTCACGTCAGACCCCGCGTTGCTCGCATCAGACCCCGCGTTGCTGTGCTCACCCACGCGCCTCACACTCCTTCACCACGATCAACCTTATTGTGTGCCCCCTGGGCCGCGTCCGCGGCGAGATCACGCAGGCGGCCGCGATCCGGCTTGCGCGTTTCCGTCATCGGGATGCCCGCGTCCAGCCAGCGCACGAACACGGGCCTGCCCGCTGGCCCGAAGCGTGCGTCCAGAAGCGTCGACACCTCGCTGTCCGCCACCGGGGTCCCATCGGGGTGCCTCCGGAGGGAGCCGTCGAGGAACACGCCCACTCGCTGCCCCCAGTGGGGGTCGTCGACGGCGACAGCTACCGCCGACCGTCCCCATCCGTGTTCGTGCAGGGCCTCCTCGACCTCGATCAGGTTCACCTTCACCCCACCGGAGATGATGACGCTGTCGGCGCGCCCCAGGATGCGCACACGTCCGTCCTCGGTCCACTCGCCGAGGTCCCCGGAACGCCACCAGCGCGTGCCCTCCGCATCGGTCACGAACGCACCCGCGCCGCCAGAACTCAGGTACCCCGAGGCAAGAGTCGGCCCCGTGATGAATACTCTCCCGGCCGCGTCGAACTGAACGCGCGTCCCCCCGAGCGCACGGCCGTCGTACACGCAGCCTCCCGCCGTCTCGGTCGAGCCGTAGGTGCGCACCACGCGCACCCCGAGGTCGGATGCGCGCCTGGCCAGGGGCTCCTCCAGCTTCTGACCCCCGACAAGGACGGCGTCGAGACGACGCAGGAGGGCGCGAGCGCGCCCGTTCTGCTGGGCGGCCGCGAGAGCATCATCGAGCTGGCTGGGCACGAGCGCCGCGTAGAGGGGACCGACGGGAGCGGACGCAACCGCATCCCAGAGCCCGTCCACGCCCGCGCTGGCCCGGAGGAGCTCGGTGCCGGCGACCACCGTGCGCACCACCACCATCGCCCCGGCCACGTAGTGCACGGGCAGGGCCAGCACCCAGTTCCCCGCGCCCGACAGGGCATCGTGGCTCTGCGCGACCGCGGCGCGCAGAGCAGACCCGGACAGGGCGACCCGTTTCGGTTCCGCCGTCGATCCCGACGTCTGGATGACCAGAGCGACATCATTGGCCACTGCAGCAATCGGGGGCACCTTCCGGGCCGCGGCCCCCGCTTCCGCGGTGCGCGCGCGCTGGGGGAATACCGCTGGCCCGCCTGCGTTGAGGGCCTCCGTCAGCGCCGCCCGGAATGCATCAACATCATCCGCATCGACACATACCAGATCACGCATATGAGAACCCCACGTCATATGCCCGCCTACGAACCTGGCACACCGCGCTCAGTACTCCCACGGGAACGGCGACCAATCCGGCTGGCGCTTCTGCAGGAATGCGTCCCTGCCCTCGACCGCCTCCGCGGTGCCGTAGGCGAGTCGCGTCGCCTCGCCCGCGAAGAGCTGCTGGCCGACGAACCCGTCGTCGGCCGCGTTGAACGCGTACTTGAGCATCCTGATCGCCGTAGGCGACTTGGTCAGGATGCGCTTCCCCCACGCGATCGCTGTTGGCTCAAGCTCCGCATGGGGGACGACGAGGTTGACGGTACCCATCTCGTACGCGCGCTGCGCGTCGTACTCGTCGGCGAGGAAGAAGATCTCCCGTGCCACCTTCTGCCCGACCTGCCGCGCCAGGTAGGCGCTGCCGAATCCGCCATCGAATGAGCCCACATTGGCGTCCGTCTGCTTGAACCGCGCGTGCTCCCTGCTGGCGAGGGTGAGGTCGCAGACCACGTGCAACGAATGCCCACCCCCGGCAGCCCAGCCGGGCACGACGGCGATGACGACTTTGGGCATGAACCGGATGAGGCGCTGAACCTCCAGGATGTGTAGCCGGCCGCTGCCGGCGACGGGCCCGTCGGCATCCTCGTAGCGATATCCTTCGGGCCCGCGCACCCGCTGGTCGCCGCCCGAGGAGAATGCCCAGCCACCGTCGCGCGGACTCGGCCCGTTTCCGGTGAGCAGCACCACGCCGATCGTGGCGGACTGTCGTGCGTGGTCGAGGGCGCGGTACAGCTCGTCCACGGTGCGTGGACGAAACGCGTTGCGCACCTCGGGGCGATCGATGGCGATCCGGACGATTCCCCCGTCCACGTGCTCGTGGTACGTCACATCCGTAAACTCGGAGAAGCCGGGCACGACACGCCACTGGGCGGCGTCGAAGATTTCTGAGACAGTCACGCATCCACCTTACAAAGTGGTGCTGTGGCCGGGTGCTGCATCAGCCCCACCGGTGCCCGTATACGCAGCGCCCGGTACGGTAGAGGCGTGGATGCGCTGCCCGAACTCGATGAGTTGCTCTCGAGCGTGCACGTGGTGTCCCTTCCCCTGTCGGTGCGATTCCGGGGGGTCATGCACCGCGAAGCCGCCCTCTTCTGCGGCCCGCACGGGTGGACGGAGTTCTCCCCGTTCCTGGAGTACGACGATGACGAGTCTGCCGCGTGGCTTGCGGCGGCCATCGAGTTCGGCTGGTCGACGCCGCTGCGTCCACGACGCGACGCGATTCCCGTAAACGCGACGGTTCCCGCCGTTGCCGCGGAACGGGTTCCAGAGGTCCTCGCCCTCTACGGGAAAACCCCCGCCCACACCATCAAGGTGAAGGTCGCCGAGCGCGGTCAGAGCCTGCAGGAGGACGTGGCCCGCGTGCGCGCCGTCCACGAAGCCGCACCACAGGCGAGGGTACGCGTCGACGCGAACGGCGCTTGGTCCCTGGAGGAGGCCAAGCGCGCCCTGGACGCGCTCTCCTGGGCCAGCCTGGAATACGTGGAGCAGCCCGTTGCCACCCTCGCCGACATGGTCGAGCTGCGGCAGTGGTCCCGCAGCCAGGGACCGGGCACCCTCCTGGCCGCCGACGAGCTGGTGCGCAAAGCGGAGGACCCCCTCGCGGTCGCGCGAGCTGGCGCTGCCGACGTCATCATCGTGAAAGCTCAACCCCTCGGCGGAATCCGGCGCGCCCTCACCGTCGTGCAGGAGGCCAGCCTGCCCGCGGTGGTCTCCAGCGCCTTGGATACGCAGGTCGGCATCGGCATGGGCCTTGCCCTCGCGGCCGCCCTACCCGCGCTCCCGTACGCGTGCGGTCTGGGCACGGGGCGTCTCTTCCGGACCGCGATAGCAGACCTGGGGCCAAGCCCTTCGCCCTGGCTGGTGCCGCCACGACGGGCGACGCCGACACCGGAGGCTCTGGCAGATGCGGGGGCCTCCCCGGCCCGGACCGCCTGGTGGCGCGACCGGATCCGCCGCTGCTATCGGCGGCTTGTGGATGCGCGAGGTCACAGCCCCGAGTAGGCGTGCCACCCCTGGAAGAAGATATTCACGATCGTGAAATTGAAGATAACGGACAAGAACCCGACGATCGCCAGCCAGGCGGCCCGGTCGCCGCGCCAGCCCCGAGTGGCGTGGGCATGCAAGTACCCGGCGTAGATCGTCCAGATGATGAACGTCCACACCTCCTTGACATCCCATCCCCAGTATCTGCCCCATGCCTTCTGAGCCCAGAGGGCACCGAAGATGAGGGTGAACGTCCAGAACACGAAGCCGATGATGTTGACCCGATAGGTGAGCTGCTCCAGTCGATCCGTTCCAGGCAGGGAGGCGAGCAGGCGTGCCATGCGGCCGCCCCCGCGGCTGGGCTCCGACTGCTCGGTGACAGGGCGAACCTCGGTGGCCGTGTTCACGCCGCCGGCGGCAGTGGCTTGGTATGCAGCCTCGCCGAGGTCAGCGGCAACCTCTGACGCCTGCGCCGCACGGGAGCGCACCACCGCACGTTCACGCCGAGACTGCAGCAGCTGCATCACCGCTACCCCAGCCCCGAGAGCGAAGAACGCCGTGCCCAGCATGGCAACGACAACGTGGATGAGCAGCCAGTACGACCGCAGAGACACGGCCAGAGTCGCGCTCGGCCGCCAGAAGAAGATCGTCGCCACGGCGATGGAGAGCACGAGCAGGCCGGTCACGAAAACGCCCAGGTAGCGCAACTCGACTTTGAGGGAAACGACCAGGTAGACCACCGCGATCATCCACGTTGCGGTAATGGTGAACTCGTACATGGTCGCCCACGGCACGACGCCCGCCGCGATACCGCGCAAAACCACGCCCGCCAGGTGCACGACCATGCCCAACCAGGTCAGCGCCACCGCGATCTTCCCCGACCGGGTGTGTGCGTTCGACTCCTGGCTCGCTCGGCGAGCCATATCGAACGAAAACGCCAGGAACGCCCCCACGTAAATGCCGGCCGCCGAAAGGATCGCGATATACGACCACTCATCCAGAATTGTGCTCATTCGTCCTCACCGGGGAAGTCTCGTCATGGTCTCGTCCATCCTAGGCTGAGCCGGGCCGTTCGTCACCCGGGCATCCCAGACGCGCCGCCAGAGCGGCCACCGCCGAATCCAGTGTCGGGTCATCCCCACGGGCGAGACCGGCGACGGTCACCTCCGCCCCTGCATCCCGTGCGCTCACGGACACCCACATGCGGCGGCGGGACACGAACAGTGACAGCAAGAGGCCGGCCACGGCCAGCAGCGCGAACACGAGCACCCAGATCTGCGTGGGGTCCTCACGCACCTCGATGGAGATGTAGCGCGGCACCGATTCGAGCGTGAGCGTACCCAGGCCATTGGGCAGGTCCACGGTGTCCCCGATGGTGAGCTCGAGAGAATCCACTCCCGTGTCGCCCCCGGTGAGCTGGGTGAGTCCGTCCGTGTCCAGGGTGTACACGGAGGTGGGCACGCCGCTGTCGAGTCCTAGGTCGCCGACATAGACGTTGACCGTGAGAACCGGGTTGACCAGGCCAGCGAACACGGAACTGTATGCGCCCGTCGATAGTGTCACCTGTGTCGGGTAGAAGAACCCGATCATCCCGATCTGTTCGTCCTGACCCGTGTCCGGAATCTTCACCACACCCAACGAGGTCAAGTAGTCGTCCTGAGGCAGGAACACCACCGGGTCGCTGAACACGACCTCCCCGTCGGCGTTGCGCACCGTCAGGTATGGGGCATACCCGTTGCCCATCAGGTAGACGTCCGCGCCGGAGATGTTCAGGGGTTGGTTGACTTTGAGGGTCTCCTCACGGGACGTGCCGTCCTCGGTTACCGTCACCGACGCTGTGTAATCGGTGACGTCCCCCAGCGAGTTCTGGTTCTCCAGCTCATAATCCACCTGGAACGAGTCGAGGGTGAGCGCGAACGGGTCCAGGCTCGTATCCGCGTTGAAGTAACTGCCCGGGGTGAACGAGTCGTATGCGGCGAGCGTGTTCGCGAACGTCTGCCCCTCCACGACGATCTTCTGCCCGTAGTAGGTGACCGTCGAGCCGATCGCGACCGCAATGAGCACCCCCACGAGGGCGACGTGGAACACGAGGTTCCCCGTCTCCCGCAGGTAGCCGCGCTCCGCACTGACGGTGATGCGCGGCCCCTGGTCGTACCGGCGCACCCGGTAGTGCCCCGCCGCGAGCGCCTTCCGTGCCTTCTCCAGTAGCGCCTCCGGGTCCGCTGTGCTGCGCCAACGCCGCGAGGCCGGAAGCCGATCCAACCGTGACGGGGTCTTCGGGGGCGCGCCCCGAAGAGCCTTCGCGTGCAGCAGGATGCGCGGGATGATGCACCCGATGAGCGAGACGAACAGGAGCACATAGATGGCACTGAACCACACGGAGGAGTAGACGTCGAACAGTTGCAGGCCATCCAGAATGGGCGCCCAATCCGGGTTGTTCTCGAAGTACTGGGTCACCCCGTTCGGGTCCGAGCTGCGCTGCGGCACGAGCGACCCCGGGATGGCGGCCAATGCCAGCAGCAGCAACAACAGCAAGGCGGTGGGCATGGATGTCAGCCGCCGCCAGGCAAACCTCAACCAGCCGATGGCACCCAGCCGGGGCTGCGACGATTCCGACGCGTCAGATCGCGGGGACATAACTGGCGATCACCCCCTGTATCGACAGAATCCAGGCGCTCCACACGCCGGTGGCCAGCAGCACCCCGAGGGTGACCAACGTCACTCCCCCGGCGATGTTGACTGCGCGAATGTGCCGACGCAGCCAGCTCACGGAGCGGGTGGCCCAGCCGAACCCGGCAGCAAGCACCACGAACGGGATGCCCAGCCCCGCGCAGTACAGGAAACTGAGCACGATGGCGGCACCGACGCTGCCCGTGGTCAGGGACAGGGCGCTGATCGCGGCGAGCACCGGACCCGTGCAGGGCGTCCAGCCGAGGGCGAAGACCACACCGAGCAGGGGCGCGCCATACATCCCGATCCGTGGACGCCAGCGCGGTTTCAGGATGCGCTGCAGAACGGGAATGAACCCCATGAAGCTCACCCCCAGGAGGATGACGACTACCCCGAGCACGCGCGTGATCTGCTCCTGGTAGATATACAGCCAGCGGCCCAGGGCCCCAAAGCCCGCCCCGATGGCCACAAACGTGGCGGAAAACCCGACGATGAACAACACCACGCCCAGCACCGCGCGACGCGTGCCGACGATAGAGCCGGCTCCCGGACCCGTCGCCCCGGTGACGTAGCCGAGGTACCCCGGCACGAGCGGCAGCACGCAGGGGGAAGCGAAACTCACCACTCCCGCGAGCAGAGCAATCGGCGCCCCCGCCAGGAGGCCGCCATTGAGCACGATGTCCGCCATCTGGGAACCCACGTCAGTTTTCCCCCACAACAGTGTCAATCAGTGACCGCAGCGTGCTCGGCTCGATACTGCCCGAGATGCGCGCGGAGACCCTCCCCTGGCTGTCCAGCACGATGGTGGTTGGCACGGTGTTCGCGGCCACGTACCCCGAAAAGTCGAGCAGCACACCACCGGTATCCGACTCGGTGTCAATCACGGACGGGTAGCTCACCGAGAAGGTGCGCATGAAGGCGGATGCCGTCTCGGCGCTGTCACGCACGTTCACGCCGAGGAAATCAACCCCCTGCTCCTGGTACTCCTGATAGATCTCCTCCAAGTCGCCGGCCTCTGCCCGGCAGGGAGCGCAGGCCGCGTACCAGAAGTTCACCACCACGGGGTTCCCTTGGTAGCTGTCACTGGTGACGGTGTTCCCATCCTGGTCGACTCCCGAGAACTCGACGGTTTCTCCCCGGTTTTCCGCAGCGAACTCAACCACGGACCCATCCCCCGAGATGTAGTTCTGGTCTCCACCGGAACGGTACTCTTCGGCCAACGGATCACTGCTGGAACACCCGGAGATCACCCCCACGGCGAGCACCACGATGAGCAGCCCTGTGACGTATCTCCTCATCTACACCGCGCCCTTGTCCACGGCGTCGACCCCGGCGTTCGGATCCTGGTAGTCGACCTCAACGAATGCACCGGTCTCGGGGTCCCTCTCAAAGGTGGTCACGCTGGAAAGGGCGCACCGGCGTTTGCGCGCATCGTGGTACAGCGGTTCTCCTGCGACCCAGCGGTGCACGATCCAGATGGGCAGCTGGTGGCTGACCAGGGCAACATCGCCGCTGGGCGTGCTCTCCCAGGCGTCCCGCATCGCCGCAAGCATACGCGCCACCATGTCGGTGTACGGCTCACCCCAGCTGGGGATGCGCGGGTCGTACAAGTACCGCCACATGCTCGGCTGGAGCAGCACCCGAGGACTGTCGAAGTTCTTCCGGCCGCGAAACTTGTTCCCCGCCTCAATGATGCGCGGCTCCGGGATGATGGGAAGCTCAAAGAGTTGTGCGATGGGCTGGGCGGACTGCTGGGCCCGCTCCAGGGGGGAGGCGTACAACCGCGTCAGCGGCGTGTGCGCATCCAGCAGGGCCTCGGCGGTTCGGTGAGCCATGGCTCGGCCGTGCTCGGAGAGGTTGAACCCCGGCAACCGCTCGTACAGAATATGCTCGGGGTTGTCGACCTCGCCGTGGCGGATCAGGTGGATGCGGTGCGCTGTCACAAGCCCATAGCCTATGCGATCACCCGAGTTATTCGCCGCTCAAGTCGCTAGACTGGCTGATCGTGAAGAATCGCCTGACAATCAAGAGCCTCATCTCCGCCGAAGATGGACCCGTCTCCATTGGGGGATGGGTCGAAACCGTCCGGGACCAGAAGAAGGTCCAGTTCGTGGTGGTGCGCGACGAGACCGCCGCCGTTCAGCTCGTCAATGTGCGCCACGGCGCCGACGACGAGCGCGCGAACCTGATCTCGGCACTCACGCTCGGCTCGTTCGTGGAGGTCACCGGTGACCTCGTGCACAACGAGAAGGTGAAGCTCAATGGCATGGAAATCCAGCTGGACACGATCGCCGTGGTGGGGGCCGCACTGCCGGACAACCCGATCTCCTCGGATTCCTCCATCGAGAAGCGCCTGGACTGGCGCTTCCTGGACCTGCGTCGGCCCGAGCAGGCGTTAATCTTCCGCATCCAGACAACGTTCGAGCAGGGCTTGCGCAACTACTGGATTGACAAGGGCTTCTTCGAGATTCACACGCCGAAGCTCATGGCTTCACCGTCAGAGTCTCGTGCCGAGCTGTTCCAGGTGCCCTACTTCGACACCACCGCCTACCTTGCGCAAAGCCCCCAGCACTTCAAGCAGATGGCGCAGTCGGCTGGGTTCGGCGGTGTCTTCGAGATCGCCCCGGCATTCCGCGCTGACCCGTCCTTCACGTCCCGTCATGCCACGGAGTTCACCTCCATCGATATGGAGGTCAGCTGGATTGACAGCCACGAGGACATTGCGCGGCTGCACGAGGAGGCCCTGGTGGCCGCGTTCACCGCTGTCGTCGACAAGCACGGCGAGGACATTGAGAAGCTGTACGGCCAGACGCTGACGGTCCCCACCCTGCCGTTCCCGCGGATTCCGCTGGCGGAGGTGCGCGAAATCCTCGCAGCGGGCGGGTATGTGATCCCGCGCGCCGACGGCGACCTCGACCCCGAGGGGGAACGGCGTATCTCCGCGTATGTGCAGGAGAAGTACGGTCACGACTTCGTATTCGTCACCGATTACGATGTGGCAATCCGGCCGTTCTACCACATGCGGCACACGGACGACCCGACCCTGACGAACAGCTACGACCTCATCTACCGTGGCACGGAGATCTCGACCGGGGCGCAGCGCGAGCACCGGCCGGATGTTCTCGCCCAGCAGGCACAGGAGAAGGGTCTCGACGTCGCAGAGCTGGAGACCTACATCAACTTCTTCCGCTACGGCGTCCCGCCTCACGGCGGCTACGGGATGGGCCTGGCCCGCGTGCTCATGCTCATGCTCGGTCTGCCGTCTATCCGCGAGACAACGTACCTGTTCCGCGGCCCGAACCACCTGCGCCCATAGGCCTGCGCCCCGGCGGCGTCGTGGATGCCCCCTGAGAGACGATACGGCTCACCGCTACAGCACGATCACTGTGCCTGCGTCGCGTCCAGAGCGGCGGAGAGTCGCTCTGGGTCCACCTTCCAGAAGGTGTGCACTTTTCCGTCCAGGAGCACAACGGGCACGTCCTCGCTGAATTTCGCGATCAAGTCGGGGTCGTCGAGCATATTTCGCACAGTCACCGTGACCGGATGCCCGGGATGCTCCCGCTGCCACCTCTGGGACACGCGGGCCACCTCGGCCTCGGCCTCTTCGCACAAGTGACAGGACGGCTTCACGATGAGGGTGAGGTCGGTTGCGGGCGCGGCGGGCTGATCATCCATGACTCCAGTGTAGGTTTCTCGCACCATGCTCCACGTTCCCGAGTTCTCGTCGGAAGCGCAGTAGACCGCGCTGGATTTGGTGGGGTCATGGTGGGTGCTGGGAAAGATGGAGGCGCTGCCGGGTCGGGCAGCGCCGTCGGTGACGCGCTTGATAACGCGTTCGTTGATGCAGTCCACGATCGGGCTCCGCAAGACTGAGGCCGACCCCCCGTGGGGCATATCGCGGCCGACCAGCGACACGTCGAGACCGCAACCGCCAAATGAGTGCACCGATTCACCAACGATCGCCCGCACTCAGGCATCAACTACCACTCGCCTATCGAACACGAGAAACACTACGATCAAAAACGGGACGCTACCAACAAACCCGCTATCGCATGAAAACGTCTCCACCACGCCCAGAGCGGTTCAACGGGGCTAGTCTCCCGCCTAGGCGAACCCTACAGAAGCAGTAACCCCACCTTCAGTGACCCGTTCAGTGGGCGGCGTGGTAAAACACTGGCTCCGGCAGTCCTGCCTCGGCACGAACCCTCCGGGAATATCCTTCAATGGAACGCAGCGCTTGGAAGACATCGTCTGCCGTCACGGGCTGAGGCTGAGCGTGGATGGTTTCCCCGGGTACCGTAGCCGCTTCAGCTACCGCCCGCAGTTCCTTCTCATCGTCGATCGTGAGTCCGATCTCCGTCAGGGTATTCGGAAGCCCAACACGAGTTGTGAACACGATGAAATCATCGAGTTCCTTTCGCGGCGCATTCTCTAAGACCAGCTGGGTGACTGAACCAATATTGACCTTCTGGCCATGAGTGAGGCCATGGGTTTGAGGAGCCTGAGTGAGACCATTGTGAATAGCATGGGCGGCAGCAAGTCCACCAGACTCGAACCCGAGTCCGGATAGGAGAGTGTTCGCCTCTACCAAATTTTCCAACGCAGGAGTCACGGTGCGTGCTCTAACCGCCTCGATCGCCGGGATCGCATTCTCCCAAATCAGCTCCCACGAGAGCCGTGCAAGCGCCGCAGCGCTATGGGTCTGTGCCCCGCCAGCCATTGTCGCAGAGAACGATCTCCCCGTCGCCCTGGCCTCTAGCCAGGTCGCGAGCGCGTCTCCCACACCAGCGATCAAAAACTCGACCGGAGCATTGGCCACTACTTGAGTA
>DGEZ01000006.1:0-10127 GCA_002391425.1 Micrococcales bacterium UBA3913
ACTAGCACGCTCCTCGCCCGTTAGAATCCCACGGATTCACATGACGTCACGCGGTGGCAAAAGCCTGGTGGTCCACCAGCCACTTCGTCATCGCTGGGTACACCCAGAACGAGTAGATACCGAACGTGATCAGGCACAGGAACCACCACAGCAGCCACCGACCAAATAGTCCCCAGGCAGTTCCGGTGAACACGAGCCGATACCCGTTGAGGAACGTGTGCTTGGCACGCCACCGGTAGATCATCACCACCGCCCAGGGGTAACAGATGCCGAACGTGACCACGGTGACGAGGATGCCCAGCAGAAGCGTTCCCAAGAAAGTCCCTGCTCCCCCGTCGAACCGAAACAAGGGAGGCTGAACCGGTACAGTGGTGACCTGCGCCTGCACCGGCGGATACGTGCTCTGCCCGTACCCCGCCTGCTGCTGGGGGGAGTACTCGGGATTCTGCTGCTGGTATCCGCCCACGGGTTGCCCTGGATAGCTCATGTGATTCCCCTCTCACTGCGTATTTTTCAGCGAGTATATGCGGGGCCTATTTCACGCGTGTGCGTAATCACTCCGGTAGGCGCAAATCCGATCAAACCTGGACAGCAACGGGGACGGGACGCACCCTCACCCACACCCGGTCTCCATACTCGACAGCTTCAGACACCGCATGCTGGATGCGCAGCTGCACGCCATCCTCGGTGCGCACACGGGTGCGCCGCATCGACCCCAGGAACACCGACTCCTGAACGGTAGCCGCGACAGCCGCGGGATCGTTCTCGCCCACGAAAGCCACATTCTCCGGCCGAATATATACGGACGCGTCGCCCTCCGGAGCCGCGGATACCAGCGGGATGCGCTGTCCCCAGACGGTGACCTCCCCGGCGGCGATCACACCCGGAACCACGCTGCTGACCCCGACGAAGTCGGCAACCACCCCCGAGGCGGGGCGCAAGTACAACTCCTCCGGAGTGTCCACCTGCTCGATGTGACCGGCATTCATCACCGCGACCCGGTCCGAGATGGCCAGCGCCTCCTCCTGGTCGTGCGTGACGAAGATGGTGGTAATCCCCAGGCGTAGCTGGATGCGGCGTATCTCCTCCCGCAGCTGAGTGCGCACTTTCGCATCCAGCGCAGACAACGGCTCATCCAGCAGCAACACGCGCGGCTCCGTCACGAGGGCACGCGCCAGAGCCACCCGCTGCTGCTGCCCTCCGGAAAGCTGAGTGGGGAAGCGTTCCCCGAACTCAGGCAGTCCGACAAGATCAAGAGCGGCCTCAGCGCGTCGACGGGCCTGCTCTTTGGACACGTTCCTCATGGCGAGCCCGAACATCGTGTTCTGGAGCGCGTTCATGTGTGGGAACAGTGAGTAGGCCTGAAACACCATCCCCAGGTCCCTCTTGTTCGTCGGGACCGCGGAGACATCTTGGCCTCCGATGCAGATCGCTCCGCCGCTGAGCTGTTCGAGCCCCGCGAGCAATCGCAGTGCCGTGGTCTTGCCACATCCGGACGGCCCGAGCAGGGACAGGAACTCTCCGGGATGCACAGTCAGGTCCAGTTCGTGGAGCACCCGCTGGGCCCCGAAATCCTTGACGACCCCGTCGAAGCGCACCTCCACGCCCTGCGTGGCGGCAGCAACCAGGGGGTTGCTCGCCGTGGTGTGCACATCCTGCTCCATCACCTTGCGTGCGAACATCCACTACCTCCTTGACGAACGCCGGGACTCCCCGACGGTTGCGAATCGACCGATCACCAGCAGCAGCACGAATGAGAACATGAGTGCCAGCAACGCAACGATGATCGAGATGTATGGGTCCTGCTTGTTGATCACCACTAGTGCGGTCTGCAGGTTCTGTCTGCCCAGCAGGGAGGCAATCGTGAACTCCCCGAGCACCACAGCGACGGTGATCAGGGATGCGGCCAGAATGCCCTGCCTGAGATTCGGTACCAGCACTCGAAGAACCACCTTCAGCCAGCTCGCGCCCAGGGTGCGCGCCGCCTCGGACAGGGTCCTCACGTCGATGGCGTCCAGATTCGACTGGATGGCGCGGTAGGTAAACGGCAGCACCGTGATCCCGTAGGCGAACGCGAGAGACCACACGCCAGTGCCCAGGCTTCTCCCGATCACCTGGTACACGGGAGCGAGGCCCACGACGAGCACGATCGCCGGGATCGAGATGGGCAGCAGACACACGAACTCGAGGGCGCGCCGCCACCGAGGCAGCCGAAGCGCGACGAAGATCGTGGTCGGAACGAGGAGGGCCAGCATGATGACGACCGTTACGACGGCCAGCACGAGGGAGTTCTGCAGGCCCAGCCACACCACCTGGAATTTCGCAGCATTCGCCGGGGTGAACAGATCAATCCAGTGATCCAGCGAATGCCCCCCGTCGGTATCGCGGAGCGTGAACTCCAGCATGGCGATCAGGGGAAGCGCGAATACCGCCCCCACCACGGCGGCAATGATGGCCGCCGTTCCCGTGCGCGGTGCGATGCGCGGCCGAGATCTCAACGCTGCCATCGGGCTGCCCTCCTCTGAATCCACGCATACAGGCTCATCACGACGGCAACGATCACGATCATCCCGAACGCGAGGACTCCGGCGAGGTTCTCCCGCCCCAAGAGGGTCTCGCTCGTCAGCGCGGTACGGATCTGCAACGGCACAATTTGTGACCCCTGACTGGCCAGCGCGGCCGCGGTCGCGTACGACGAGAAGGAGTTCGCAAACAGAAGCAGGAAACTGGCCAGCAACGACGGCATGAGCACGGGCAGCCCCACCCGCCTCCAAAAGACGGCCCGGCTTCCGCCCAGGGTGAGCACAGCCTCCAACCACTGAGGTTTGAGGGCCTGGAGCGCGGGCATGAAGGTGATGACCATGAGCGGTACCTGAAAGTAGATATAGGCGGGGATGAGTCCGGGGAGCTTATAGATCCACGCACCTTCCGCAAAGATGTCGAAACCGAACGTGTTCTTCAGCCACAGGGTCACCATCCCCTGCAGCCCAATGGTGGCGATCATCGCGAAGGCGAGCACGACTCCGCCCAGTTGTGCCAGCACGCTGCTGATCGAGTCGACCACACTGCGCAACACGCCCGTCTCCGAGAAAGCGAGGAGTGCGTAGCACACGAGGGAGCCGACCACCACGCCCACGATCGCCGTGAGGGCGGAGAGCCACACCGAGTTCCAGAACGTCATCAGGATGGTCGGGTCGCCCAGTGCCGCGAAGTTGCTCAGGGTGAAGGCCCCGTTGGCGTCCTGCAGGCCGCTGGTGAGGGCGAGCACTGTCGGTATCGCGAGGAAAATCGCGATGTAGAGGCCAAAAGGTACCACCCCGAGGTGGCTGATCAGCGCCGACAGCGCGCGACGGCCCCACCGTGGGGAGGCGTTCCCCACGGTGGAACCATCTGTGCGCCTCGACGCATCGAATGCGGGTGCAGTCATGCGTTCGTGTCAGCTCCTGCGATCAGCTGACAGCCGATGCCCAGGTCTCACCGAGCAGAGTCGCGGCAGCATCGGACTGATCCTGGGTGGGCGTCACGATCGTGTCGGGGACCTCCGGCAAAGCAGCCCAGGCTTCGGCGTTGATCGTGCCGGCTTCCTCCATCGCCTCGGCGCGCACCGGGCGAGCGCCTCCCTCCAGCCACAGGTTCTGGACCTCGTCACTGTACAGGAACTCCTGCCACAGTCGTGCGGCGGCGGGATGCGGCGCGTCCGCATTGATCGCCTGGTTGTAGTAGCTCGCGTAGGCCACATTCTGCAGCAGCACGGTCTCCCAGTTTGCGTTGTCCGCCGTGTGCGATGCATTCAGGTAATCCCAGTCGAACACCACGGGGGTCTCACCGGAGGCGACCGTCGCCGTGGTCACATCAACCTGGAGGAGGTTGCCCGCGTCATTGAGCTCGGAGAAGAACTCGATGCCCGGGGTGAAGTCATCCAGGGTTCCGCCGTTCTGGACGGTGGCCAGCCCGACGGCTGCGAATGCGGCACCTGCCTGGGTGGGGTCACCGTTGATGGCGACCGCACCGCGGTAGTCCTCGCTGAGCAGGTCCTCCAGACTGGTCGGCTCCGGGTACTTCGAGGAGTCGTAGCCGATCGACATGTAACCTCCGTAGTCGCCGACATACAAACCGCTCTCTTCCTTCAGGGCATCGGGGATGTCGTCCCAGGTCTGCACTTTGTAGGCGGCGAACATATCGGTGTTCTGCAGGGCAACGGAGAGCCCCAGGTCAAAGACGTCGGGCGCGGTGTCCAGGCCCTTGTTCGTCTCCGCGGCCTGAATCTCCTCGGCGCTCGAAACGTCTGGGGACAACTCGGTGACGGTGATCTCCGGGTACTTCTCCTTGAACAAGTCGATGATCTCGCCATAGTTGGCCCAGTCGCGAGGCAGCGCAATCACATTGAGAGCACCCTCAGCAATAGCAGCCTCTTCGAGGGCCTCCATGCTTCCGAAGTCCGCCAAGCTGGTGGCTGTAGCAGAAACGTTCGATGTGTCAGACGAGTCTGTCGATCCTGAGGTGCATCCGGCAGCCAGCGCGCCCACGGTGACCAGGACGGTCGCAACCATGAGTCCACGGTTCTTTTTCACTGCGTGAGTCCTTATCTCTTGGTGTGAGTGGGGGGGCGAGCCCCCATTGCGGCTGTCACCCTAGGGAGACTGGGTTAATTCCCTCTTGTCCCGATGTGAACCGCAGGCAAACCCGTCAGATTGTGCCCTGGCATCCCCGTCTCTGAATGACCGGCCACACGATCCTCTGCGAGAATGGAGGCACCTCACGACGAAGGATATTCAGCACCCATGACCCACTCGCACACACCCACCACCGTCGCCGCAGCCGTCGACTCCCTCATGCCGCGCGCATGCGAAGAGCTGCGCACACTGGTCCACTTTCGCTCGGTCGCCGACGCCCGAGTCGCAGACCCGGCCGAGTGTGAGAACGCCGCCCAGTGGGTGGCCGATGCGTTCACGGCCGAGGGCGTTCCCTGTCGCCTGGCGCCCACCCCGGATGGCTCCTCGTTGGTGCTCGGGCATCACCCTGCCCCTGCTGGACGCCCAACCGTCCTGCTCTACGCCCATTACGATGTTCAGCCCCCGCTGGATGAGAGCCAGTGGCGTACACCCCCCTTTGAATTGACCGAGGGCGCAGATGGCCGACTATTCGGTCGGGGGGCGGCCGACTCCAAAGGCAATATCATCGCCCATTTGACCGCCTTGCGCGTCCTGCGACAGCTGGGCGACGGCAGCCTCCCGGTGGGTATCCGCGTCCTCATCGAGGGATCCGAGGAGCAGGGTGGGGCAGGGCTGGATGCGTGGCTGCGGGAGCATCCCGACGACCTCGACAGTGACGTTTTTCTCATCCAGGATGCGGGCAATGCCGCCCTCGGCCTGCCCACGCTGACCACCTCACTGCGGGGCGCCTCCGACCTTGTCGTCACCGTCGAGGCTCTGACCAGTCAGGTGCACTCCGGACAGTTCGGCGGTGCCGCTCCGGATGCTCTTGCCGCGCTCATTGCGATATTGGCGAGCCTGCGCGACGCCAACGGGGACACCGTCATTGACGGTGTGACCGAGGACGTTCTGCACGGAACGTGGCCGGGTGTGAGCTACGACGTCGAGCAGTTCCGCACGGATGCCGGAATTCTTGACGGGGTGGATGTCCTCGGAAGCGGCGCCGTGGCCGATCAGCTGTGGGCGCGGCCCGCCGTCACGGTGCTGGGCATCGACGCCCCACCGGTGGTCGGCTCCAGCGCGGCTATCCAGCCGAAGGCGGCGGCGCGCCTGAACCTGCGCATCCCCACCGGGGCGGATCCGAACGCGTTGCAGGAGGCACTCATCGCGCACCTGCGTGCGCACGCTCCATGGGGCGTGCACGTACAGATCGACGCCAGCGAGCCGGGATGGCCGTTCCGCGCACGCACGGACGGGTCTGCGTTCGGACTGCTCAGCACCGCCCTGGCGGAGGCCTTCGGACGCCCTACCGTGACCAGCGGCATCGGCGGGTCCATCCCCTTGTGCACCACGCTTGAGGCACAGTACCCAGCCGCGGAGATCCTGCTGCTCGGGGTCGAGGAACCCCAGTGCCTCATCCACGCGCCCAACGAGTCGGTGGCGCCCAGTGAGATTGCGGGTATCGCCACCGCAGAGACCCTGTTCCTGTCGCGACTCGGCCACTGAGGCCGTCCCGCCGGGCAACGTTTCGGCCACGATCCTCGGACCCCCGTCGATAACTTCCGCACGGGAAGCTATACTGGCCCACACCTCGACACCGCAGTCGGGGTGTGGGGTTGACCGTGTGCACCGACGCACACGAGTCGGCATCCGAGGAGCCATCGTGGGTACAGCGCACAACAACACAGGCACACCGCACGCGCCGCATCCCCTGAACGCCACAGGGGAGACGACCCCTGCCGATTCCGAACCAGTGCTCGTGTACTACCTGTCCGACTCGACAGGGGTCACCGCAGAGACCCTGGGCACCTCTCTTCTCGCCCAATTCCCGCGCCACACCTTCGTGGAGAAGACGATCCCCTTCATCACCTCCGTCGACCACGCCGCAGATGTCGTCGCCCGCGTGGATGAGAAAGTTGCCGCAGGCCGGTCCGTCATCGTGCTGTGTACCGCGATCGACCCGCGCATCCGCGCCGTGTTGGCGGGCACTCGGGCCACCGTGGTGGATTTCTTTTCCAGCCACATCCACACCATGGAGAAAGCCCTGAACAGTCGCGCCCTGTATGCGACCGGACGCGCGCACGGCCAGGGGGATGCTGTCATCTACCAGCGCCGAATGCGGGCCATCGAATACGCCATCGAGCACGACGACGCGCAGAGCATCCGCAATCTCGACGCGGCGGAGGTGATCCTCATCGGCCCATCCCGCTGCGGGAAGACGCCCACCTCGATGTATCTCGCCCTCCAGCACGGGCTTTTCGTGGCGAATTTCCCTCTTCTGGAGGAAGACTACGACGCGTCGGGCCTGCCCGCACCCCTGCACGGCCTGGAGCGGCGCTGCGTGGGGATTACGACGACCCCGTTGCGCCTGTCCCAGGTGCGCGGGGAACGACGACCCCACTCGCGATACGCCTCACTGGAACAGTGCACCTTCGAGATCCGCCGGGCCGAGTCCCTCTACCGGACGCAGCGCATTCCCACCCTCTCGTCGGCGACGACATCCGTGGAGGAAATGTCCGCAATCATCCTGCACACGATGAACCTGCCGGGAATCGACGAACAGCTGCTCAACTCTGCGATCCAGCACGGGCCACCCGTGACGAGCACGTCGCCCCCCTCGCGTTTAACAGGCGCCCCCGGCCCGGCAGCGGGCCACGCGCCTCGACACCCCACCCCGCCAATCCGAACTGAACAAAGGTGACAAAGATGACATCGAATATCCTGTGGTTCCGCGAGATCGGGCTTGATGCGCTCGACCGCGTCGGAGGTAAGAACGCTTCGCTGGGGGAGATGGTCCAGCACCTCGTCCCCCTGGGGGTACGCGTCCCGAACGGGTTCGCCACGACAGTGGATGCGTACCAGCGATTCCTCGCCCATGAAGGGCTTGCGGAGCGGATCAGTGCGGCTGTGCGCGACCTCGACATCGAGGATGTGACCGCACTCGCCGAGACGGGTGCGCGCATCCGCACGTGGATCGCCGAGCAGCCCTTCCCCGCCGACCTGGAGGCGGATATTCGGTCCAGCTACGACGCTCTGGTCGCCGAAAGCGGGGAGGATGCGTCCTTCGCGGTGCGCTCGTCCGCCACCGCGGAGGATCTTCCCGATGCGTCATTCGCGGGACAGCAGGAAACCTTTCTCAATGTGCGGGGGATCGACAATATCTTGAATGCGCTTACGCAGGTGTTTGCGTCGTTGTATACGGACCGCGCGATCGCCTACCGTGTGCACAATGCATTCGCCCACGACCGCGTCTCGCTCTCCGCGGGCGTCCAGCGCATGGTGCGCTCCGATATCGGGTCCTCGGGCGTGATGTTCACGATGGATACCGAGTCGGGGTTCCGTGACGCCGTGTTCATTACCGCGTCCTACGGCTTGGGGGAGGCTGTCGTTCAGGGGGCGGTGAACCCCGACGAGTTCCAGGTGTACAAGCACGGTGTGCGGGTGGGCCGACCCGCCATCCTGAGCCGGACACTGGGTGCGAAGGCGGTGAAGATGGTCTACACGGGAGAAACCGAGGTAGGCCGCACCATCGAGTTCACCGAGGTCCCCGAGCAGCAGCGACGCCAGTTCAGCCTCACCGATGCTGAGGTGCACAATCTGGCCCGGTACGCCCTGGAGATCGAAGATCACTACGGCCGACCCATGGACATCGAGTGGGGCAAGGATGGCCTGGACGGGGAACTGTATATCCTCCAGGCCCGGCCTGAGACGGTGGAATCCCGCGCATCCACCACCGTCCTCGAGCGCTTCCGCATGCGCGATACCGAGGAGCCCCTCATTGAGGGCAGGTCCATCGGGCAGCGGATCGGTGCGGGTACGGTCCGGGTGCTCTCCTCTCTGGCAGATATGGCCACCTTTGAGCCGGGTGAGGTCCTCGTCGCAGACATGACCGACCCCGACTGGGAGCCGATCATGAAGAAGGCGAGCGCTGTCGTGACGAATCGCGGCGGCCGCACCTGCCACGCCGCGATCATCGCTCGAGAGCTCGGCATCCCCGCTGTGGTGGGAACCGGGAACGCTACCCGCGTGCTGAGCACCGGAGAGACTGTCACCGTCTCCTGCGCGGAGGGCGAGACCGGGCGCGTGTACCCCGGGGAACTCGACTTCGATATCCAGCAGACATCTCTGGAAGACATGCCGAAGCTTCCGGTCAAGATCATGATGAACGTGGGCACGCCGGATCGTGCCTTCTCCTTCTCGAAGCTTCCCAACGACGGGGTGGGGCTGGCGCGCCTGGATTTCATCGTGAACCGTCAGGTCGGAATCCACCCGCGGGCGCTGCTCGACTTCGACCTGCTCGGCGAGCCGCTCCGCTCACAGGTTGAGGAGCTCACCTGCGCCTACCCGGACCCGGAGAGTTACTTCATCCAGCGCGTCGCGGAGGGGGTCTCCACCATCGCCGCCGCGTTCTGGCCGAAGCCGGTGATCGTGCGCACGAGCGACTTCAAGTCGAATGAGTACGCGAACCTTCTGGGCGGCGAACTCTACGAGCCTCACGAGGAGAACCCGATGATCGGCTACCGCGGCGCCTCACGCTACCTGTCCCCGGAGTTCCGGCGGTGTTTTGAACTCGAGTGCCAGGCGATGCGCTTTGTGCGCGAGGAGATGGGTCTGACGAACGTTAAACTGATGATCCCGTTCGTGCGCACCCTCACGGAGGCCCACGACGTGACGCAGCTGATGGCGGCCAACGGCCTGGAACGGGGCAGGGACGGCCTGGAGATCATGATGATGTGTGAGCTTCCCAGCAACGCGGTGCTCGCCGATGAATTCCTCGCTTTCTTCGATGGCTTCTCCATCGGTTCGAACGATATGACCCAGCTGACGCTCGGTTTGGACCGCGATTCGGGCCTGGTCGCGGCCACCTTCGACGAGCGCGACCCGGCCGTGCTCGCCATGCTAGAGATGGCTATTCAGGCATGCCGACGCGCCGGGAAGTACGTCGGGATCTGCGGGCAGGGCCCCAGCGATCACGCGGACCTCGCCCAGTGGCTGCTCGCTCAGGGCATCGAGTCGATGTCCCTGAACCCGGACTCGGTCGTCGATACCTGGCTCGCCCTGGCGGGAACACAGCCCAGCCCCGTGTCGTGAACCCGCGCCGGGCTGCGCCGTGGAGCGCTGGCGTAGCCCGGCGTGGCCTCAGCGGCAGTCCGCACACACTCCGTAGACGTCCAGCACGTGGTGCACGTTCGTGAAACCGTTCTCCTGCGCCACTGACTGCACCCATGCCTCAAGCGGTGCCTGGACTTCGATGGTCTTTCCACAGGACGTGCAGATGAGATGGTGATGGTGCGCGGTGCCGCACAGACGGTACAGCTGTTCGCCCGTCTCGGTGTGAACGACATCCACGTCGCCGCTCTCGGCCATGTCGTTGAGCGTCCGGTACACCGTCGCTAAACCGACGGAGCTGCCGGTCCCCTTGAGGCGCGCGAACAACGCCTGCGCACTGGTGAACTCGGGGGTCCCCAGGAGAAC
>DGEZ01000006.1:10273-10667 GCA_002391425.1 Micrococcales bacterium UBA3913
AACTCGGGGGTCCCCAGGAGAACGCCGCGAATCTCGGCTCGTTTTTTCGTGTTTCGCCGCTGCTTCTCGACCGTCATCGTTCCACCAACTCCCGATGACGACGGTACCGCGAAAACCGGCAGATGAGGAAGATCACGAAGGAGATCGTGGTGATGTAGGGACTAATCGGAAGGCTTCCACCGAGTGCGATCATCGTGCCCCCCACCGAGGAGATCAAGCCGAACAGGACGCTGAGGAGGGGAAGCGCTATCGGGTGGGAGGTCAGCTGACTGGCCGCCGCCGCCGGGGTGATCAGTAGCGCGAGGACGAGCAAGGCACCAATGATCTGCACGCTCGCCGCCACCACGCAGGCGAGCAAGAGCATGAACACGATGTCTGTCTCTTATACACATCT
>DGEZ01000093.1 GCA_002391425.1 Micrococcales bacterium UBA3913
AAGCAGGCATGCGAGATCTAGGTCGGTCTCGTGGGCTCGGAGATGTTTATAAGAGACAGTGTCTGTGGTCTGCGTCGCGGTGCTCACCTGCTCCTTCGTCGCGGTCACGACGGCGCCGCAGACGACCACGCTGGAACGGGACTTGCAGCAGCAGCAGAGGTTTGCGCAGGGTAGTCCCACGAGCATCCCCCCGTCGTCCCCCCCCGCGTCATCGGTGTCGCCCGAACCGGAGTCGTCGAGTGTGGCAGCGGCGTCGCCCTCTCCCTCGGCCAGTACTGCCCGCCAGGTCACCGGTGCGCAGATCGCCGCTGTGGGTGACTCCGTCATGCTTGCTGCCGCCGATGAACTGACGGCGAGCTTCCCCGGCATCCTCATCGATGCGCAGGTATCTCGTCAGGGGGCGGAAGTCTGCGATCTGGTGGCGCAGCTCGGTGCGGATGATCCGCAACGCTCCCTCTTCATCATCGGTGCCGGGACAAATGGTCCGCTGGACGCCGATGAATTGTCCAGCGTCATTGACGGCCTCGGTCCTGACCGGGAGGTGATCCTGGTGAACGTCTTCGCGGACAGATCCTGGGCGGCGCAGTCCAACGACGTGCTCACACGAGTTGCCGCTGCGCACTCGAACGTCGTGATCGCGAACTGGCAGGATGCGGCCTCGGCCCACCCGGAGGATTTGTACTCGGATGGAATTCACCCGCGGCCAGGGGAGGGCGCTCGCCTGTATGTGAGTGCGATCCGTGCTGCGCTGGGTGAGCTGGGGTATTCATCATGACGGGATGTCGCAGGGACGTGTGGGGCGCTAAGTTGTGTTCTACCGCGGTCCGGCACAACCGGCAGGGGACGAAAGGAGCCAGGCGTGGTCGGTCATTCCGGTGATGATGACGAGCAGACTCGTGTTGTTCGCCGTGCAGAACCCGACGTTTCCGGAGCGATCTCGTCAGATGGAGACGAGACGCTGGTGGTTCGCCGTGGTACGGGGCAGGGCACTGGCGTATCGGTTCAGCCGGACACCCCGGTGACAGCAGCCCCGGGGGACCCTGCCGACGATGAGACGATCGTTCGAGGACAACCGCACCCAGGTGGTGAGGATGAGACGGTCGTGCGTCCGCGTTCAAACATCTGTGAGGATGAGACGATCGTGCGGAGCCGGGGACAGCGCGGGGACGGCGCCGACACCGTCGTGCGTCCTCCGGCGCGCAGAAGCGGTGAGCGAGCCTCCTCGCGGGCACCGTCGCCGCAGGGGGCCGCCGCGGAGGGGTTCACGCGCGTGGCGTTCATCCCGGCTCCTGTGCAGGCGCATCCGACGCAGCGGTATCGTGCCGATAATTCGGAGTCGGTCGGGGTGCGGGTGGAGCGGAAGGCCGTCTCTGCTCCCCAGCGAGTACCACAGCTGCGCCCTGCGCCGACGCTATCGCGTGGTGCGGTGAACGATGCGCGATCGGCGCGCCGCAAGCTCGCCGCCATCGTGGTGCTCTCTGGGATCGTGGTGTGCGCAGCTGTTGCGGGAATCGTCGCGATCGTGGCGATGTGGTGAGCTGAAGTACGGTGCCTCGGGGTTCGTCAAGTCGCCACGCGGACGCGTTTGACCTAACCGGATATCTAGGCTAATCTTTTGCGGTGGTGTGCATGTGTGCATGCCACTCGAACCGGTCCGGTGGATGCTCAATCATCTGGGTATCGCACATCTGCGAAGAAAAGATCGGTCCAGCGCGTGACCAAGCCTCAAGTGTTTTGAGCGCCAGCATGCGTTGTGAATAGGCTTGGCCCTCGTGCGATGCGAGAGCTGACAGACGTGATGAACACTGGGAAACCAAGGAGAAGGTAGTGCCAACAATTCAGCAGTTGGTCCGTAAGGGGCGTAAGCCGAAGGTCTCCAAGACCAAGGCTCCGGCGCTCAAGGCGAACCCACAGCAGCGCGGCGTGTGCACACGCGTCTACACGACGACCCCGAAGAAGCCGAATTCGGCACTGCGTAAGGTCGCCCGTGTGAAGCTCAACAATGGGACTGAGGTCACGGCGTACATCCCGGGCGAGGGCCACAACCTGCAGGAGCACTCGATGGTGCTCGTGCGTGGGGGTCGCGTCAAGGATCTTCCTGGTGTCCGGTACCGCATCATCCGGGGTGCTCTCGACACCCAGGCCGTCAAGGGTCGCCAGCAGGCTCGCAGCCGCTACGGCGCCAAGAAAGAGAAGAAGTAATGCCACGTAAGGGTCCTGCTCCCAAGCGCCCCGTTGTCGCCGATCCGGTCTACGGTGCGCCGATTGTCACACAGCTGGTGAACAAGGTTCTGCTCGACGGGAAGAAGGGCATCGCCGAGCGCATTGTCTACGATGCGCTCGAGACGACCCGCACCAAGACCGGGAACGACCCGGTGCAGGTCCTCAAGAAGGCGTTGGACAATGTTCGCCCGACTCTCGAGGTCAAGTCCCGTCGCGTGGGCGGTTCGACCTACCAGGTCCCCGTCGAGGTCAAGCCGGGCCGTGCGAACACTCTCGCGCTGCGCTGGCTCGTCGCATACTCGAAGGCACGCCGCGAGAAGACGATGACGGAGCGTCTCGCGAACGAGATCATGGATGCGTCCAATGGTCTTGGTGCAGCAGTGAAGCGTCGCGAGGACACGCACAAGATGGCCGAATCCAACAAGGCATTCGCGCACTACCGCTGGTAGGACGCGGAACAGGACGGGTGAGGCGTCACAGTCTGTGTGATGCCCCACCCGTTCTCCCACGACAAGAGGACCCACCGGTTCTCAATTTGAAAGGAACACCGTGGCACTCCAGGTGCTTACCGACCTCAAGAAGGTCCGGAATATCGGCATTATGGCCCATATCGATGCGGGCAAGACAACAGTCACCGAGCGCGTCCTCTTCTACACCGGAATGAACCACAAGATCGGGGAGACGCACGACGGCGCGTCGACCACCGACTGGATGGAGCAGGAGAAGGAGCGCGGCATCACCATCACGTCCGCCGCTGTGACCTGCTTCTGGAACAAGAATCAGATCAACATCATCGACACCCCCGGGCACGTGGACTTCACCGTTGAGGTGGAGCGCAGCCTGCGCGTGCTCGATGGCGGTGTCGTGGTATTCGACGGCAAGGAAGGCGTCGAGCCGCAGTCTGAGACGGTCTGGCGCCAAGCCGACAAGTACAACGTCCCGCGCATCTGCTTCATCAACAAGATGGACAAGATGGGTGCCGACTTCTACTTCTCGGTGGACACGATCAAGAGCCGTCTGGGTGCACGCCCGCTGGTCATGCAGCTTCCCATCGGTTCCGAGAGCACCTTCGTGGGTGTGGTCGATCTGCTGGAGATGCGCGCATTGGTGTGGCCGGGCGATGCCAAGGGTGATGTGACCATGGGTGCCCACTACGAGGTACAGGAGATCCCCGCGGATCTGGTCGACAAGGCCAAGGAGTACCGGGAGGCACTGCTGGAAGCCGTTGCCGAGACAGACGACGCGCTCTTGGACAAGTACCTTGGCGGCGAAGAGCTCACCATCGACGAAATCAAGGCGGCGGTGCGCCAGCTCACCATCTCGGGCGAGGCGTTCCCCGTGTTCTGCGGTTCTGCGTTCAAGAACCGTGGTGTGCAGCCGATGCTGGATGCCGTGGTGGATTACCTTCCGTCCCCGATCGACGTGCCCTCCATCCAGGCGCACGACGTCAATGATGAGTCCAAGATCATTGAGCGTCACCCCGACGCGGCTGAGCCGTTCGCCGCGCTGGCCTTCAAGATCGCGGTGCACCCATTCTTCGGTCGACTCACCTACGTGCGTGTGTACTCGGGTCACTTGGACTCTGGCGGTCAGGTGGTGAACTCGACCAAGGGCAAGAAGGAGCGCATCGGGAAGATCTTCCAGATGTACGCGAACAAGGAAAACCCCGTCGACGATCTCACTGCAGGGCACATTTACGCTGTGGTCGGTCTGAAGGATACGACCACCGGCGACACGCTGTGCGATCCCGCACATCCGTGTGTTCTGGAGTCGATGACCTTCCCCGAGCCCGTCATCGAGGTGGCGATCGAGCCGAAGACGAAGGCCGACCAGGAGAAGCTCGGCGTGGGCATCCAGAAGCTGGCCGAAGAAGATCCGACGTTCCGCGTCTCCCTCAACCCGGAGACGGGCCAGACGGTGATCGCCGGCATGGGCGAGCTTCACCTCGACATCATTGTGGATCGCCTGAAGCGCGAGTTCAAGGTCGAGGCGAACGTGGGCAAGCCCCAGGTCGCCTACCGGGAGACCATCCGGAAGAAGATCGACAAGTACGACTACACCCACAAGAAGCAGACGGGTGGTTCCGGCCAGTTCGCGAAGGTTCAGATCTCCCTGGAGCCCATGGAGGTCGAGGGCGACAAGGTGTATGAGTTCGAGAGCGCCGTCACGGGCGGTCGCGTCCCGCGCGAGTACATCCCGTCGGTGGACGCCGGTATTCAGGATGCGATGGAGTCTGGCATTCTCGCGGGGTTCCCCGTTGTGGGCATCAAGGCGACGCTTCTCGACGGCGCCTACCACGAGGTGGACTCCTCGGAAATGGCGTTCAAGATCGCCGGGTCGATGGCCTTCAAGGAGGCCGCTCGCAAGGCGAGCCCGGTTCTTCTGGAGCCGATCATGGATGTCGAGGTCCGTACCCCTGAGGAGTACATGGGTGACGTGATCGGCGATCTGAACTCCCGCCGTGGACAGATTCAGTCCATGGAGGATGCCAGTGGTGTCAAGGTCATCCGGGCCCATGTGCCACTTTCTGAGATGTTCGGGTATGTTGGAGACTTGCGGTCAAAGACCCAGGGTCGCGCGGTGTACTCGATGCAGTTCGACAGCTACGCCGAGGTTCCCAAGGCTGTGGCTGACGAGATCGTCCAAAAAGCTAAGGGCGAGTAACCCCATACAATAAATAAACCCAAACGTAACTGGATCGGGCGAACCTCGCTCGGCGAAGTTACACGAGAGTCCTGAGGAGGACCCACAGTGGCGAAGGCAAAGTTCGAGCGGACTAAGCCGCACGTCAACATTGGCACCATTGGTCACGTCGACCACGGTAAGACCACGTTGACCGCGGCGATTACCAAGGTTCTGCACGACAAGTTCCCGGATCTGAACACGGCAAGCGCGTTCGACCAGATCGACAATGCTCCCGAAGAGAAGCAGCGCGGCATCACGATCAACATCTCGCACGTCGAGTACCAGACCGCGAAGCGCCACTACGCGCACGTTGACGCCCCGGGTCACGCTGACTACATCAAGAACATGATCACCGGTGCTGCCCAGATGGATGGTGCGATCCTCGTGGTCGCCGCCACCGACGGTCCCATGCCGCAGACCCGTGAGCACGTTCTGCTCGCTCGTCAGGTGGGCGTGCCCTATATCGTAGTCGCGCTGAACAAGACCGACATGGTTGACGATGAGGAGATCCTCGAGCTGGTCGAGGAGGAGGTCCGTGACCTTCTCGAGTCCCAGGACTACGATCGCGACGCCCCCATCGTGCGCGTGTCGGCGCTCAAGGCCCTCGAGGGCGATCCGAAGTGGACCGCCGCTATCGAGGAGCTCATGGACAAGGTCGACGAGTACATCCCCGACCCGGTGCGTGACATCGACAAGCCGTTCCTGATGCCCATTGAGGACGTCTTCACGATCACCGGCCGTGGCACCGTTGTCACCGGTCGTATCGAGCGCGGCGTCGTCAAGCTGAACGAAGAGGCTGAGATCGTCGGCATCAAGCCGGAGAAGCTGAAGACCACCATCACGGGTATCGAGATGTTCCGCAAGCTGCTCGACGAGGGTCGTGCTGGTGAGAACGTCGGTCTCCTTCTGCGCGGCACCAAGCGCGAAGAGGTCGAGCGTGGGCAGGTCGTGGCCAAGCCCGGTTCGGTCACCCCGCACACGGTCTTCGAGGGCAACGCCTACATCCTGAAGAAGGAAGAGGGCGGGCGTCACAGCCTGTTCCACTCGAACTACCGTCCGCAGTTCTACATCCGCACCACGGACGTGACTGGCGTCATCACCCTCCCCGAGGGTACTGAGGTCGTCATGCCCGGTGACACCACCTCGCTTCACGTTGAGCTGATCCAGCCGATCGCTCTGGAAGAGGGTCAGCGGTTCGCCATCCGTGAGGGTGGCCGCACCGTCGGTGCCGGTACGGTGACGAAGATCATCAAGTAGTACCCAGAGGGTTCTCGCTGAAAGGGCGGGCCGGGCTTGTGCTCGGCCCGCCCTTCATGCATATTGCGTGCCTCAACGGGGTATCGTCCCGCGGAGATTTCGGCGTCCGCCCGCAGGTGTTGTGGGGGTGGGTCGGAGGCTGGGAGAGCTTACGGAACCACACCTGGGGAAAGCCACGGCTGCAGGCTCTCCCAGTGCCACTTCGATCGCGGCGGCAGCCACAGCGGCGGGGGAGTCTGCTGCCCGTAGTACAGGCGGGGGTTCTCCGCCCGCAGCCAGTCGCGTACCTGGCGCCGCGCTGCATCCGCATCCACGGTGAAGCAGGGGGACGAGACGCTGACGAACGCGCGGGCATTCGGGCGGGAGCGGAATTCGAGCGTGTACCCGCGTGAGTCGAGCACCGTGAGTGTCGCGTCGGCGAGCACACTAGGCTCCGGCGGAGACTCGGAGACACGAGAAAGGTACCCGGTTGCGGACGAGATGAGGTCCGCCCGCGTGCTGCCCTCAGACAGTGCCGCCCTGGTGTGAAAGGCGGCGGTGATGCTATACCCGCCGGTGGGGCAGGCGTGTGGCCAGTCCGGCGCCGCATCCATTGTCCATGCGGGAGCCGATGGGGCGTCTAGGGCGTCCAGAAACTCCGCGACACGATCGATGAACACGTCATGCGCCTCGCCGGGGCTGTCCGCCGACGTGCTGGGGGCCTCCTGTGGGCTCTGCTGCGTGGCGGGAGGCGTCGTACACGACGCGATCAGGCAGGCCAGGAGGACGAGTGCGGTGGCGCGGATGCTGCGCGGCAGGCCGAGCGGTTTCGTGCGGGGCGAGGCGAGGGAAGACATGCTGAGCTCCTAGTCGTATAGCTGGGGTGGCGCCAGGCACTGCTCGAGCCACTGAGCGTCAGGGTTGGCCGCCACGATATCCACGACGGCGAGATACGCCTGGGTGGCCTTGCTGCCGCCGGTCTCCGGAGTCAAGAGGGCGGTCTCTCCGGGCAGAATGTTCACCTCGTCCAGGGGAACGTTTTCGGAGGAGACGGCGGGGAAAAGGGCGTGCCCGCTCGAGTCTGCGGCGCGCGGTACGGTCGCCCCAAAGTACGGGTTGTTCGGGTTGACCGGGTGAGAGCCCACGCTCTGCCCGAGCAGTGCGACGTAGTCATCGGGGCTGGCCATCGCAAAGACCCGGTCCGCCGCCAGTTCTGCGGTGTCGGAGACGCGGGCGGGGAGTCCCGCCGAGCCCAGCAAGACCAGGTTGTCCACCTGCCGGGGGCTGTCGTGCAGAGCCAGGGCCGCCACGGCGGTTCCGTAGGAGTGTGCGATGAGCGTGTGCCGGACGGGCTCGCCAGCCGACCGTGTCGCGGCTACCGTGTCGAGGAACTCCCCGAGCCGGGATGCGCCCGCCTCGGCCCGGTCGAGCAGGGGTTCCTCCAGCGTGGTCGGTGACGTGTAGTCCATCCAGAGCACGACCGCCTGGTCATCCACGATGTCCCCCACGCTGTGATACAGCTCCACCGCAGTTGCTGCACTCTGCCGGTAGTGCTCACTCGAGGAATTCATCCCCTGTACGATCGTGGCGACCGTGCGGGCCGAATCAAGATCGCCGAACGCGATCGCGACCCTGGGCGGGGCGATCTCCGAACGCTCCGGATCATCCGAGAAGCTGATCAGGAACCGCGGTGGATCCGCGGCCGCGCCCGGGGAGGAGACGAAGTCCTGCCACAGGCGCTCCAGTACGGTGACCCGCATGGTCCACGGGTTCGGGCGTTCGCTCGGTGTGGTGATCCGGGTCAGCCAGGTAGCGGACGCGTCCCAGGATTGCTCCTGGGCGCGCGCCTCCGCTAGAGCGCTCTCAAGGACTCGGGTGTTCGCGCGGTGGCGGTCACGGTAGGGAATGCCCGGAAGATTCCCGATCTGCTCTGGGCACATGGCGATCAGCCGGGTGCGCGCGGCCTCCGGCAACGCGGACCACAACTGCGCTACCGAGGCCGGCGACGGAAGGGACGCCAGCAGTGCGGTCAGGTCCGCAGCCGGGCTGGGATGCGCCCCAGCGGCCGCAGTGCGCGCGTCGGGAAGCAACGCCTCGAGCCGGGCACGCGTGTGCGCATCGATGTGCTGACGCTGGGCGTGGAGGTGCCGCCACTGGGATTGCAGTTTCCGCAACCGGGTCTGCACGGCCAGACAACGCGCCACCCAGGGCGGAGCTCCAGCGGTGTCCGGACCGAGCGATCCGGTCCAATGGGGTGGAGCGTCCCAACGGCTGAGCGTGAATCCGCGCAGGGCCAGCTCAGCGGCGACGTGCTCCAGGGCGGCCAGTTCGGCGTCGACCTCTGTACGAAGGGATGCGGCCTTCGCGCAGATCTGGCTGCGCGCATCCTGACACTCACGGATTGCGTGGGCGCCAGCGGTGGCGGCCTCGGACAGCGCCGCTGTCTGAGCCACCAGCATGGAGGAGATCACCGTGCGGACGCTCTCGGCGGTGGCCGACACCTCGTCCTGGAGCCGTTCATAGGAGGCCAGGTAATTCTGTCGGGAGTTTTCCCAGTCCTGGCCGCGTATGGTCAGTGCCCCGCGCAGGTCGTCGAGCTGGGTTTCTCCCCCCGGGCAGGGGTCCGGGCCGTCTAGTACCTGAGAAGCGCTGAACGCGTGGTCGGCGAGGCTCATCGTGCATCCCAATCCGTCAGCTGCTGGGCGAGGGACGCGAGCACGTCAGACACATCCTGGGCGATCGCGTGGACCACCTGTGCCTCGGCGGCCAGGGCGGACAGGAGATTCCCGGCGGCGCGTTCGACCTCATCCAGTGCGGTCGGCAGCAGCGGCACGGTCGTCGTCGCAGGCGCGCGCGCCACGGTAGCCGCCGTCTGGGTGAGCGTCTCCGTGTGGCTGCGCACCATCGGGGTGCGGGGCACGGTACCCCTCCTTACTGCAGACGGGACGCCAGCTGTGCATCCACATCCGCCAAGGTGGCCGCGACCTGGGCCAGGTATGCGCCCATCTCGGCCAGGCCCTCGATCACGCCTTGCGCACCTGTGGTGAACCGCTGGGCAGACTCTTCGAAGCGCACAGAGGCCCGCTCGGTGACGAACCCGGTGCTCACCAGGTGCGCGATGTATACGCGGGTGCTCTCCAACTCCTCATGGATGCGATCACGGCGCGCCACCAGTTCGCGCGCCGCTGTGTGCAAGTCGTCATAGGAAACAGTCAATCGTGTCATGGGTCCTCCGATCCCTGGTGGTGTGCTGTCTGGATAGGGACGATTCCACAGCACGAGTTACCGCCGCCGCCACCCACAGTGCTGCCCTGTGAACAAAAGACCGGCCTGGGGATTTCCTACCCTGATCGGGATGCGTTCGGAGTCCAGCAGGGAGGGGTGGGGCAGGTGCACGTGATTCTGACCGTCCGCATGGGGGGAGGACAGCAGAGGGACGTTCAGCTGGACATCACACCAGAGGCCACGATCGGGCAGGTGGCTGCGGCGCTCGCCGGTGGGGACGCCAGCACTCCTGCGGTGAGCCTGCGGATCGTGGATGTGCGCACCGGATCCTCCACCATCCCGCATCCGATGACCCCCGCGGATGCGCAGTGGCTGCGTTCCGGGGACGTCGTGCACGTGGTGGATCTGGCTCAGCTGCATGTGACCGACGACTGGGCGCCCGAGGTTGTGGCCTTCTGCCGGGATGCCTGCGGTCGGCTCTGGCCGCTGCGTGAGGGGGAGAACGTGCTGGGCCGTGCGAGTTCTGCCGCTGTACCTGTTCCAGACCTCCGCGTCTCGCGTGAACACGCGCGGATCACCATCGATGGCCCCCGCGCTTGGCTGACGGATCTGGGGTCAGCGAACGGGCTGACTCTCGACGGAGAACCCGTGCGCGGTACCGTTCGGATGGGCGATGGGGCAACCCTGGTCGCAGCCGGGAGCGTGCGGTTGACATTCCACAGGCGTCGCCTCGTCGAGCCACCACGTCTCGTGACGCCGCGCTTGACGTTCACGCCGGTTCCGCAGGTGCGGGAACACGTTGACGAGGTGCGCGTCCCGGTTCCTCCTCCGCCTCGTTATGAGCAGGCCAGCACCGCGCTGGGATGGGCGAGCCTGGCCCCTGTCCCCCTCGGCCTGGCGGCGTACCTTGTCACCGGGTCCCCGTTCAGCCTGCTCATGGTGGCTGCCACGCCGATCATGGCTGCCGGCGTGTGGCTGGAGGCGCGCGTGAGGAAGCGTCGGCGGCGCCGGGATGCGCTGCGCACGTACCGTGCGGAACTCGACCACCTCTGCGACGAGGTGGCGAGACGTCAGCGCCAGCACGTAGCCGTGCTGCGCCGGCGTCACCCGTCGAGCGCCGAACTCCTGGTGGCTGTGCGGGACTGCGATGACATTCTCTGGTGTCGGGGGCGTGCACATCCCGACGCTCTCACCCTCCGGCTCGGTCGCGGTGACCGGGAGAGCGCGGTGAGGATCACCGCGGACCCGGTGCCGCCGGAGGATGTCGTCGTGCGCCGCTGGCTACGCGAGGTGCACGACAGGCATGCGGTCCTGGTCGATGCGCCGGTGTGCGTATCCCTGGCGGAACTCGGCAGCGTGGGGCTTGTTGGGGAGGAACCGGCCGTTGCCGCGTTGGCGCGCAGTCTCGTGCTGCAACTTGTCGCCTCTCACCCGCCAGAGGTGATCGCGCTGGCCGCGATCGTGGATCCGCGAGCGCCGGACGGCTGGCAGTGGATGCGGTGGCTGCCGCACGTGGGGGCTGCCGCACGGCTGCTCGCCGCCCGCACCGTGGCCGGGGACGACGCAGCCGCGACGCGAGTGACCCGAGCGCTCACAGAGCTGATCGCCCGCCGCGAGCGCCGACGATCTGAGGGTCCGTCGCCGACCGACGACGGCCCCGTTGTCGTCGTGATCACGGGTGTGCCGGCAGGACAGGATAACCTGCGCACCATCGTCCGGCGTGGTGCTCCCGTCGGCGTGTTCGTCCTGTGGTGTGCCAACAGTCGACGCGATCTTCCAGCAGAGATCGGGGCCGTCGTGCACCTGGACGCCGAGACGGGCACGGCCTGCGTCGACACCATCGAAATAGGGCAGCGCACGAGGGTTGCGCGCGTGGAGACCGCGAGTCTCGTGGATGCGGCGTGGGCGGCGCGTGCTCTGGCCGAGGTCTCTCCTCCGGTGGTGCGTGAGGGGGGCGCGCCTCGCCGTGTCACCCTCGTCGGGCTGCACCCGGCTGGGGTGCTGACATCCGCGTCCGTACTGGCTTCCCGGTGGACCTCCGCGGGAATGCGTGGCCGGGATGCGTCACAGCACATCGACCCGGGGTTGTGGGCCCCCCTGGGCTGCGGGGTCGCGGGGACGGTGGGAGTGGATCTGCGGCGGGACGGCCCGCACGTCCTGGTCGCCGGGACCACCGGATCTGGCAAATCGGAGTTCCTGCGTTCCTGGGTGCTCTCCCTCGCGCTCCGATATCCGCCGAGTCGTCTCACCTTTCTGCTCGTGGATTACAAGGGGGCAGCGACGTTCCAGGAGTGTGCCCGGCTCCCGCACACGGCCGGATTCGTCAGCGATCTGTCCGAGACGGCCGCGGGGCGCCTCCTGGCCAGTCTGCGCGCCGAGTTGAAGCGACGCGAGAGGCTCCTGCTCGCCGCGTCGGTGGGAAGCCTCGTGGAGCTGGAGCGGAGGGACCCGGCCCGGACGATCCCCTCCCTGGTCATCGTCGTGGATGAGTTTGCGGCGTTCATCGCCGAGGTGCCTGAGTTCGTCGAGGAGGTGGTTGATATCGCTGCACGGGGGCGGTCTTTGGGCATCCACCTGATTCTCGCCACGCAGCGTCCGGGCGGGGTGGTTGGTCCGAGCGTGCGAGCGAACACGAATCTGCGGGTCTGCTTGCGCGTGGCGGATGCCTCGGAGAGCCACGATGTGCTCGGGGCCGCTGTAGCGGCGAATTTCCGTGCCGACCAGCCCGGCAGTGCGGCGATGCGGTGCGCGGGTGGTTCGCTGGTGCGCTTCCAGTCCGCGTGCACCGGGAGCGCCGCAGAGGTGACCCGGGGCGTCTTACCGGTGACGGTCGCATCGCTGGATGGTCCGGAGGCGGCCAGTGATTCCCGGCGTCTCAGCGCGGATGATGCACCGGCAAGCCCGGTTATCGTGGAGACGGTGCGGGAGGCGTGGCGGCTCCTCGGCGGAAAGCCGGTGCGGCAGGTATGCCTGCCAGAGCTTCCGGAAAGCATCTCCGTGTCGGAGCTGAGCAGGTGGAGCCCGGTGGGGATGCGCGGCGAGCGGATGCCGGGCTGGGCCCTCGGGATTCGCGACCTCCCCGACACGCAGACCCAGGAGGTGTGGGCGTTCGACCCGGCTCGGGACCGTCACCTCCTGGTGGCTGGCGGGCCCGGGTCGGGCAAGACCACGTCCGTAGTGTCTCTCGCTCAGCAGGCGGTGATGGCGACATCGGACTGCGTGTGGGTGTTCGGTGTTTCTGCGGCGTCTCTGCGCGGTCTTGACGGCATCCCGCACTATGGCGGGACGGTGCAGCCGGACGACCTGGAGCGGGTGGGACGCCTGGTGCGTTGGCTGCGTGCGGCGATCGAGGATCGTGCCGGAGCAGGCCGGCTGGTGCCACCTGCCTGGTTGGGCGTTCGGCGAGCACCCGCGCAGGTAATTCTCGTCGTGGACCCGGCTGTTGACCTCTGGGATGATCGCGGGATGTTCCTCGATCGTGATGCGAACCGGTGCTGGGAGGTGATTCTGGATCGCGGACCGGCGGCCGGAGTGCACCTGGTGGTGACCGCAGACAGCGTGCGCTCGCTGCCGCTTCGGTGGCGCCGGGCGATCCCGCGTTGGGTGCTGCTCTCAGGAGCGGATGTCCCGGGGGGCCACGGGGATCCGGACCACGCGCGGATCCCCGGCCGGGCGCGTGTGGATGGCAGCATGGTGCAGATCGCCCGGCCGGCCCTGTCACCTGGAGTGCACCGGTGCGCGGGTTGCGGCGCGAGCCCGGCGGGCACTGCCGAGGACAGTGCTGTGCGCATCCCGGCTCTGCTGGAGGAAATCGGGTTGCAGAGCCTTCCGCTGCGGGACGCGGCAGGGTGTCCGGCTTTCGCTCGGGCTGCGGACACGTTGGATGTGCTGGGCGTGCCGCTGCGCGGCCTGGTGGTGGTCCAGGGCCGGCGGCGGGAGGAGATCGCGCGGACGGTGGGCGTGATGATCGAGGCGATTCGTCGCGCTACGCCACGGCGCCGCGTACTCCCCGTCGGGGGTCCAGGAACGCTGTCCTCGCCGGTTTCTGCCGGGGGAGCTGGGACGGGACCACCGGGGGACGTGCCGGACGACGATGCGGTGGTGGCGGTGCCAGATCTGGCGGCGTTGGCCGCTCGGGGCGAGATCGGGTCATGGCTCGATGATGCCGTCACTCGTGCTCGGAGCGGGCAGGGTGCCCTGCTGCTGGGTGTCGACGTTGCGACGCTGTCCCGCCAGTGGCAGGCGCAGCAGGCGTTGCGCGGAGTCGAAGACGGCGTGGTGCTGAGCCCTCGCGCCGGGGACCTCGCCACGCTGTTCGGCTGCGATGAGCCTCGGTGGCCGCCGTGGCGGGATGGACCAGGCCGCGGTTTCGTGGTGCGGGCGGGGGTCGCTCGGTGCGCTCAGGTGGCGCTCGGGTCGGCTGGACCCGCCGACGTCTGCACCTCTGAGAGATAAACAGGGAGGCCGTGGGGCCTTCCGTGGCACCTCGTTCCGGCTTATCCGGCGCGTCCACGGGCGAGACACGCCGGAACCGCGCATCGCGACACGCCCGGGTTGCACAAAAGGGGATGTTCGTGGCAGACTAGTCAAGTTCCAAACGCGTCGCGCTGTGCGTGACCCACTGCCAGGTAGTGCATAGCCGCCCCCACGGGGTTAGTGCTAGGCCGCAGGTTGAAGAACGAAGCTTACTCAAGCGAGTGCACACACATTGATCCCCTGGGGTTCACTGTGGGCGTGCGCGCTCAGGGATCTTGATAGAAGAACAGTGGTGCGCTTTCAGCGAGAGCTGTGCGCGTCGAAGAAGTGGAAGGCGTCCGTCTGTGACGGGGGTCATCCAGAAGAATGAGAGAGCGAGTCAGTAATGGCCGGACAGAAGATCCGCATTCGACTGAAGTCGTATGACCACGAGGTCATCGACACCACGGCGCGCAAGATTGTCGACGCTGTGACGCGAGCTGGTGCGACCGTGGTCGGCCCGGTTCCGCTCCCCACGGAGAAGAACGTGGTGTGTGTGATCCGGTCCCCGCACAAGTACAAGGACAGCCGCGAGCACTTTGAGATGCGTACCCACAAGCGGTTGATCGACATCGTCGACCCGACTCCGAAGGCTGTCGATTCACTGACACGCCTCGACCTGCCCGCTGACGTCAACATCGAGATCAAGCTCTAAGGAAACTGATGGCTACGCAAACGAAGACACGAAAGGGTCTGCTCGGCAAGAAGCTCGGCATGACCCAGGTGTGGGATGAGAGCAACAAGCTCGTTCCCGTCACCGTCATCGAGGCCACCCCGAATGTGGTGACCCAGATCCGTGATGCGGCAAAGGACGGCTACGCGGCGGTACAGATCGCGTTCGGTCCGATTGATCCGCGCAAGGTGACGAAGCCCCTCGCCGGCCATTTCGCGGCCGCCGGTGTGACGCCGCGTCGGCACATCGCTGAGGTGCGCACCTCTGATACCTCCGAGTACACGCTCGGCCAGGAACTCACGGTGGAGATCTTCTCCATCGGAGACAAGGTCGACGTGATCGGGACGAGCAAGGGCAAGGGCACCGCTGGTGTGATGAAGCGTCACAACTTCCAGGGCGTGTCCGCCTCTCACGGTTCCCACCGGAACCACCGCAAGCCGGGCTCGATCGGTGCGTCCTCGACGCCGAGCCGCGTGTTCAAGGGCTGGAAGATGGCTGGTCGGATGGGAGCGGAGCGCGTCACCGTCCAGAACCTCGTCGTCCAGGCGATCGACGCGGAAAAGGGTCTGATCGCGGTCAAGGGTGCTGTGCCCGGGCCTAAGGGCCAGCTCGTGTTCGTCAAGTCCGCCGTGAAGGGGGCGTAACCGTTATGGCTGAGAAGCAGACTGTGACCGTCGTTGACGGTGCCGGGAAGAAGACCGGTTCGGTGGATTTGCCCGCCGATGTATTTGACGTTCAGACGAACGTTCCGCTGATCCACCAGGTTGTCGTGGCTCAGCTCGCCGCTGCCCGCCAGGGCACGCACAAGGTCAAGAGCCGTGGTGAGGTGTCCGGTGCTGGACGCAAGCCGTTCAAGCAGAAGGGAACTGGCCGGGCTCGGCAGGGTTCCATCCGTGCCCCGCATATGACCGGTGGCGGCATCGTGCACGGCCCGGTTCCCCGGGATTACGCGCAGCGCACTCCCAAGAAGATGAAGGCTGCCGCCCTGCGTGGCGCCCTGTCCGATCGGGCTCGTGCCGGCCGCATCCACATCGTTACCTCCTTTGTCGACGGGGACGTGCCCTCGACGAAGGACGCGGTGGCCGTGCTCTCGCAGATCGCTGAGAGCAAGAACATCCTGGTCGTGCTGGATCGCAGCGAGGACCTGCAGGTGAAGAGCCTGCGGAACCTCCCCGCTGTGCACATCCTGGCCGCCGACCAGCTGAATGCATACGACGTGCTGGTCGCTGATGACATCGTCTTCAGCCAGGCCGCGTACGACGCTTTCGTCGCTGGCGCGTCGAAGGCGCAGAGCAAGGAAGGTGATGCCGAGTGAGCGGCAACCTGTACAAGGATCCGCGCGACATCATCATCGCGCCCGTGGTCTCTGAGAAGAGCTACGGCCTGATCGACCAGGGCAAGTACACGTTCCTGGTGGATCCGCGGTCGAACAAGACGGAGATCAAGCAGGCCGTCGAGACGATCTTCGGTGTGAAGGTGGCCTCGGTGAATACGGCGAACCGGGTGGGCAAGTCTCGTTCCACCCGTTTCGGCACCGGCAAGCGCAAGGATACGAAGCGCGCGATCGTGACACTCAAGTCCGGTTCCATCGACATCTTCACGGCAGTCTAAGGAAGAACGACACCATGGCTATTCGCAAACACAAGCCCACAACGCCGGGGCGTCGCGGCAGCTCGGTTGCTGATTTCGCTGAGATCACGCGCTCGACTCCCGAGAAGTCCCTCCTGGCTCCGCTGCCCAAGAAGGGTGGCCGCAATGCCCACGGTCGGATCACCGTGCGCCACCAGGGTGGCGGACACAAGCGCCAGTACCGCGTCATCGACTTCCGTCGCAGCGACAAGGACGGCGTGCCCGCCAAGGTCGCGCACATCGAGTACGACCCGAACCGCACCGCACGTATCGCGCTGCTGCACTACGCGGACGGCACCAAGCGGTACATCATTGCGCCCAACAAGCTCAATCAGGGCGACCTCGTTGAGGCCGGCGCCGGTGCTGACATCAAGCCAGGCAACAACCTGCCGCTGCGGAACATCCCCACGGGTACGGTTGTGCACGCGATCGAGCTCAAGCCCGGTGGTGGAGCAAAGCTGGCGCGCTCCGCGGGAGCAAGCGTCCGGCTCGTCGCCAAGGACGGACCCTACGCGCAGCTTCGGCTGCCCTCCGGAGAGATCCGCAATGTGGATGCGCGCTGCCGCGCCACGATCGGCGAGGTCGGCAATGCCGAGCAGTCCAACATCAACTGGGGCAAGGCGGGTCGCATGCGCTGGAAGGGCGTGCGTCCTACTGTCCGCGGTGTCGTGATGAACCCTGTCGATCACCCGCACGGTGGTGGTGAGGGCAAGACCTCTGGCGGTCGTCATCCTGTTACCCCGTGGGGTCAGAAAGAGGGCCGTACTCGGCATCCGAACAAGGAAAGCGACAAGCTCATCGTGCGTCGCCGTCCGACCGGCAAGAAGCGCTAGTAGGAGATAGAGAAGAATGCCACGCAGTCTCAAGAAGGGCCCCTTCGTCGACGATCACCTGCTGCGCAAGGTGGTTGCCCAGAATGAAGCGGGTACGAAGAACGTCATCAAGACATGGTCTCGTCGCTCGATGATCGTGCCGGCCATGATCGGCCACACGATCGCGGTGCATGACGGCCGCAAGCACATCCCCGTGTTCGTCACGGAGGCGATGGTCGGGCACAAGCTCGGCGAGTTCGCTCCCACCCGGACGTTCCGTGGACATGTGAAAGACGACAAGAAGGGCCGTCGGCGCTAAGCGTCGGCGACAGAAGGAGAAGAGGAAAACGATGGAAGCGATTGCACGTGTGCGTCACATCCGCGTGACCCCCCAGAAGGCTCGTCGCGTCGTCAACCTGATCCGCGGCAAGCAGGCCACTGAGGCGCTTGCGATTCTCAAGTTCGCTCCCCAGGATGCCAGTGGGCCGGTCTACAAGCTGGTGGCCTCGGCGGTGTCGAACGCTCGGGTGAAGGCGGATGCGACCAACACCTACCTCGATGAGGACGATTTGTATATTACGCAGGCTTATGTCGATGAGGGAGCGACCCTGAAGCGGTTCCGTCCGCGGGCTCAGGGCCGGGCGTTCCGCATCAATAAGCGCACCAGCCATATCACCGTTGTCGTTTCGACGCCGGATGAAGAAGGGACGAACTGATGGGTCAGAAAGTCAACCCATACGGCTTCCGGCTCGGCATCACCACGGACCACGTGTCCCGGTGGTTCTCGGACAGCACGAAGTCGGGTCAGCGCTACCGCGACTATGTCGTGGAGGACATCAAGATCCGCGAGTTCCTCCAGAAGCAGCTCGATCGTGCGGGCGTGTCCCGCATCGAGGTGGAGCGGACGAAGGATCGCGTTCGTGTGGACATCCACACGGCCCGTCCGGGTATCGTTATTGGCCGCCGCGGCGCGGAGGCCGAGCGCATTCGCGGTGATCTGGAGAAGCTCACCGGTAAGCAGATTCAGCTGAACATCCTCGAGGTTAAGAATCCCGAAGCAGATGCCCAGCTGGTCGCCCAGGGTGTTGCTGAGCAGCTCGCGGCCCGCGTGGCGTTCCGCCGCGCGATGCGCAAGGGGCTGCAGGGCGCGCAGAAGGCGGGCGCGAAGGGCGTGCGCATCCAGGTGTCCGGTCGACTCGGCGGTGCGGAGATGAGCCGGTCCGAGTTCTACCGCGAGGGGCGCGTGCCGTTGCACACGCTTCGCGCGAACATCGACTACGGCTTCTACGAGGCGAAGACCACGTTTGGTCGTATCGGCGTGAAGGTGTGGATCTACAAGGGCGACATCACGAACAAGGAGCTCGCCCGCGAGCAGGCGGCGAGTAAGCCGAATCGTGAGCGCGGCGGACGTCGTCCCCGTCAGCAGCAGGAAGCTGCGGCGACAGCAGGAGCGGAGGCGTAGAGATGCTTATTCCCCGTAAGGTCAAGTACCGCAAGCAGCACCACCCGAAGCGCCGTGGGCAGGCCACCGGCGGCACCACCGTCGCGTTTGGCGAGTACGGCATTCAGGCGTTGACGTCGGCATACGTGACGAACCGTCAGATTGAGGCGGCCCGTATCGCGATGACCCGGCACATCAAGCGCGGCGGAAAAGTGTGGATCAACATCTACCCGGATCGCCCGCTGTCGAAGAAGGCCATCGGAACCCGTATGGGGTCCGGCAAGGGCAGCCCGGAGTTCTGGGTTGCGAACGTCAAGCCAGGCCGGGTGCTGTTCGAGGTGGCCGGCGTGAGTGAGGAGCTCGCTCGCGAGGCCATGTCCCGTGCAATTCATAAGCTGCCATTGAAGGCACGCATCATCAAGCGTGAGGAGGGCGACGCGTAATGTCGATCGGTTCTCAGGAACTCTCGACCGAGAAGCTCGATGTCATGGACAGCGAGTCGCTCGCAAGCGAGTTGAAGAAGGCCAAGGAGGAGTTGTTCAACCTCCGGTTCCAGGCTGCGACCGGTAACGTCGCGAACAACGGTCGTGTTCGCGCGGTCAAGCGTGATATTGCCCGGATCTACACGGTTCTGCGTGAGCGTGAGCTGGGTATCCGCTCTATTCCGGTCAAGGTTGAGGCCAGTGCCAAAACCAGCAAGGCGAAGACGAAGAAGAAGGCCGCTGAGGCCGCTGAGGCCACCGAGGAGGCTGCAGAATGAGTGCGGAGAAGGCCCCCGTCGCCGAGGCGACGTTGGTACGTGGGTACCGCAAGTCGCGCCGCGGCTATGTGGTCAGCGACAAGATGGATAAGACGATCGTCGTCGAGGTGGAGGATCGCGTCAAGCACCCCCTCTACGGCAAGGTCCTCCGTCGTTCCGTGAAGGTGAAGGTCCACGATGAGGCGAACACCGCCGGTATCGGCGACTTGGTGCTCATCAGTGAGACCCGGCCGCTGTCGGCGACGAAGCGCTGGCGTCTGGTGGAGATCTTGGAGAAGGCCAAGTAGGCCGACTCGTACGCAAGGAGACATAAGCAATGATTCAGCAGGAATCACGACTCAAGGTCGCCGATAACACCGGCGCCAAGGAGTTGCTGACCATCCGGGTGATGGGCGGCTCGGGCCGTCGCTACGCGGGGCTCGGCGACACCATTGTGGCGACCGTTAAGGACGCCATTCCCGGCGGCAACGTGAAGAAGGGTGAGGTCGTCAAGGCCGTCATCGTTCGCACGGTGAAGCAGACTCGGCGCGCGGACGGTTCCTACATCAAGTTCGATGAGAACGCCGCCGTCATTATCAAGAGCGATGGCGAGCCGCGCGGCACGCGCATCTTCGGTCCGGTGGGCCGTGAGTTGCGCGACAAGCGGTTCATGAAGATCGTGTCGCTCGCACCGGAGGTGATCTGACATGGCTGCGAAGATTCGCAAGGGAGACCTCGTTGAGGTGATCTCCGGTCCGACGCAGAACCGCGGCGGAGACCGAGGCAAGCAGGGCGTGGTCATTGAGGTGCACCCGGAGACGAACCGCGTGACGGTTCAGGGCGTGAACTTCGTGAAGCGCCACAATCGTGTGGGCCAGTCCTCGCGCGGTACGAAGACCGGTGGCATCGAGACGTTCGAGGCCCCGATCCACGTGTCCAATGTGGCGCTGGTCGACCCGGATTCGAAGAAGCCGACTCGGGCCGGCTTCCGCACGGAGACCGTTGAGAAGGACGGCATCAAGCAGACTGTTCGCGTGCGCTACGCGAAGAAGTCCGGTAAGGAAATCTGATGAGTGAGACCGCAGTGGCAAGCGCGGAGGCACCGGTTCGCATCGTGCCTCGTCTGAAGACGCGTTATCGCGAGGAGATCATCCCCGCACTGGAGAAGGAATTTGGCTTTGCCAATCCGCACCAGGTTCCTGGTCTGACGAAGATCGTCGTGAACATGGGCGTCGGTGAGGCAGCTCGCGACGGCAAGCTCATTGATGGGGCGATTGCCGATATCACCGCGATCACCGGTCAGAAGCCTGCGGTGAACCGCGCGCGCAAGTCGATCGCTCAGTTCAAGCTGCGGGAGGGTCAGCCCATCGGCGTTCATGTGACGCTGCGCGGTGACCGCATGTGGGAGTTCCTGGATCGGCTGTTGTCGCTGGCCCTTCCCCGCATCCGTGATTTCCGTGGGCTTTCCGATCGTCAGTTCGACGGGAACGGGAATTACACCTTCGGACTCACCGAGCAGTCCATGTTCCACGAGATCGATCAGGACAAGATCGATCACGTTCGCGGCATGGACATAACCGTAGTCACGACGGCGAAGACGGACGATCAGGGCCGGGTGCTGCTCAAGGCCCTCGGATTCCCGTTCAAGACGAACAACTGAAGATAACGTGGCGGGCGCTGCCGAAGCGCCCGCTCATGGCGCACGTAAGGTGCGTCCGGGAGTGCTGGTGGATGCGGATCTGCTGGACTCGCGCGTGAGCGTCACCGTGGCGCACATGACCAAGACAGGTCGAGGGGCTGTGTACAGGCTCTCGAAACCGATTGAAAGAGGGATGTCCATCTCATGACAATGACAGATCCGGTTGCCGATCTGCTCACGCGGATTCGTAATGCGAGCAACGCATATCACGACACCGTGTCGGCACCGTACAGCAAGTTCAAGCAGAACATCGCCGAGATCCTCAAAGAGGAAGGCTATATTCAGGACTGGGCTGTCGAGGACGCGAAGGTAGGGAAGTCGCTTGTCCTCACGCTCAAGTTCGGCCCGAATCGCGAGCGGTCCATCTCGGGGATCAAGCGCGTGTCCAAGCCCGGTCTGCGGGTGTACGCGAAAGCCAATGAGCTGCCGAAGGTTCTTGGCGGCCTAGGTGTTGCAATCCTGTCCACGTCCTCCGGTCTACTCACAGACCGTCAGGCTCAGAGCAAAGGCGTTGGCGGCGAAGTCGTCGCCTATGTGTGGTGATCACTGATGTCTCGAATTGGTAAACTCCCGATCCCGGTTCCGGCCGGCGTCGAGGTCACAGTAGACGGCCAGACCGTCACAGTTAAGGGCCCCAAAGGCGAATTGACCCATACGGTTGCCGAGCCGATCACGGTTGAGGTCACCGGCGGCGAGATTGTCGTGTCGCGCCCGGATGAGGAGCGGAAGTCGCGCAGCTTGCACGGTCTGACTCGTACCCTCATCGCGAACAATGTCATCGGTGTAACTCAGGGCTTCTCGAAGGCCCTCGAGGTCGTCGGCACGGGCTATCGCGTCCAGGCCAAGGGCAGCTCGATTGAGTTCGCGCTGGGGTATTCGCACTCGATCACAGTGGATCCTCCGGAGGGGATCACGTTCACCGTGGAGGGAGCGAACAAGGTCGTCGTGTCTGGCACGTCCAAGCAGGCGGTCGGCGAGGTCGCCGCGAATATACGCAAGCTGCGGAAGCCGGAGCCCTATAAGGGCAAGGGCGTGCGCTATGTGGGTGAGAATGTCCGCCGCAAGGCTGGAAAGGCTGGGAAGTAGGAATGGCTTCACGGAATAGTTCGCGTTCTGCGGCGCGAGATCGCCGCCACGCACGCGTTCGCAAGACGATTGCTGGCACGCAGGATCGGCCTCGTCTGGTCGTGACGCGTTCGGCCAGGCACGTGTTCGTCCAGGTCGTAGACGACAGTCAGGGCAAAACCCTGGCCTCTGCCTCGACCATGGAGAAGGAATTCCGCTCTTTCGACGGGGACAAGACCGCTCGGGCCCGCAGGGTCGGCGAGCTGGTTGCGTCGCGCGCGAAGGATGCGGGCATTGAAGCCGTCGTCTTTGACCGGGGCGGGAACCGCTATGCGGGACGCGTCGCGGCCATTGCTGAGGGCGCGCGCGAAGGCGGGTTGCAGCTGTGAGCGCGGAACAAGACAACAACAAGGAGCAAGAGTTGACTGCCGAGGTAACTGAGGCATCGGCCGCGAAAGGCCCGGTGACCGATCCTCGCGAGCGCGAGCCACGTCGTGGCGGACGCGAGCGGAACCCCAATCGCGAGCGTGGCAGCCGCGAGTCTGAGAAGAGCCCCTTCCTGGAGCGTGTCGTCACCATCAACCGGGTGTCGAAGGTCGTCAAGGGCGGGCGTCGGTTCAGCTTCACGGCGCTGGTCGTCGTCGGTGACGGCGACGGCATGGTCGGCGTGGGCTATGGGAAGGCCCGTGAGGTGCCTGCCGCCATTGCGAAGGGCGTCGAGGACGCGAAGCGGAATTTCTTCCGCGTCCCCCGCGTCCTCAAGACGATCCCACATCCTGTTCAGGGTGAGGCCGCTGCGGGTGTCGTCCTGCTGCGTCCGGCTACCCCGGGTACGGGCGTTATCGCGGGTGGTCCCGTGCGCGCCGTGCTGGAGTGCGCGGGCATCCATGACGTGCTGAGCAAGTCACTGGGATCATCGAACACGCTGAATATCGTGCACGCCACGGTTGCGGCGCTGAAGAGCCTCGAGGAGCCGCGTTCGGTGGCCGCTCGTCGCGATCGTGCCGTTGACGAGGTCGTTCCCGCGCAGATTCTGCGCGCTGAGGCACAGACGAAGGCAGGTGCGTGATGGCGGATCTGAAGGTTACCCAGACGAAGAGTGAGATCGGTGGCAACCCGAAGCAGCGCAACACACTGCGCTCGCTCGGTCTCAAGCGTGTCGGCGATTCGGTGGTCAAGCCGGATAACGCGGTCAACCGCGGCTATATTCAGGCCGTCAGCCACCTCGTGAAGGTTGAGGAGATCGCGTAATGGCGAACGAAGAAGAGAAGGCAGCTCCGGCGGCTGAGAAGAAGCCCGCCGCGAAGAAGCCCGCTGCGAAGAAGGCAGCGCCGAAGAAGTCCGAGAGTGCACAGACCTCCGCTGAGAAGACGGAGACCGTTGTCGCCAAGGCTCCCGTGCTCAAGGTGCATCACCTGCGTCCCGCGGCTGGGTCGCGCACCGACCGCACTCGTGTGGGTCGTGGTGAGGGCTCGAAGGGTAAGACCGCTGGCCGTGGCACCAAGGGAACGAAGGCCCGCTACCAGGTCCCGGCGAACTTTGAGGGCGGCCAGATGCCGCTGCACATGCGTACTCCGAAGCTGCGTGGTTTCAAGAACCCGTTCCGCGTGGAGTACCAGGTCGTGAACCTGTCGAAGCTCGCGCAGCTGTACCCCGCCGGAGGCGAGGTCACGGTTGCCGATCTGGTCAGCAAGGGTGTCGTCCGCAAGAACGAGAAGGTGAAGATTCTCGGTGATGGCGAGATAGGCGTTAAGCTGAACGTTGCTGTCGACAAGGTGTCTGCGTCTGCGGAGCAGAAGATCCTTGCGGCGGGTGGCTCGATCAACCGACTCTAAGGGGTTCACGTGTTCACAGCGGCGTTGCGCATCTTCCGTACGCCTGATCTGCGCAAGAAGATAGGCTTCACGCTTGTCATCGTGGCGCTTTTCCGTCTGGGGTCTGTTCTTCCGGCCCCGTTCGTGAATTTCTCCAATGTGCAGACCTGCGTCTCGTCGGAGAACAGCACGTCCGGACTGTATGAACTGGTCAACCTGTTCAGCGGGGGAGCCCTGCTCCAGCTGTCGGTCTTCGCGATGGGCATCATGCCGTATATCACCGCGTCGATCATCGTTCAGCTGCTGCGCGTGGTCATCCCCCGCTTCGACACCCTGTACAAGGAGGGACAGTCGGGGCAGGCCAAGCTCACCCAGTACACCCGCTACCTCACGATCGCCCTGGGGCTGTTGCAGTCCACCACGTTGGTCACGGTGGCTCGCTCAGGGTCGTTGTATTCCAGCTGCTCGCAGGACCTTCTGGTCTCCGACGAGTGGTATCAGGTGGTGCTCATCATCATTACGATGACGGCGGGTACAGGCCTGATCATGTGGCTCGGCGAGCTCATCACGGACCGGGGCGTCGGCAACGGCATGTCGCTGTTGATTTTCACCTCGATCGCGGCACAGTTCCCGTCTTCGCTCGGCACGATCTGGGCGTCGAAGGGCCCCGAGGTGTTCTTCCTCGTGATCGCCGTGGGCCTGGCGCTCGTGGCGCTGGTCGTCTTCGTGGAGCAGTCGCAACGCCGGGTGCCCGTTCACTACGCGAAGCGCGTGGTGGGGAGGCGCACCTACGGGGGCAATAACACGTACATCCCGATCAAGGTGAATATGGCGGGTGTGGTCCCGGTCATCTTCGCGTCATCATTGCTGTACTTGCCAGCGTTGCTCGCCCAGTTTGCCCAGGCGCAGGACTCGTCTGATGTCGCCCCGTGGGTGACGTTTGTGTCGAATTATCTGACCCGCGGTGACCACCCGCTGTACATGGCGCTGTACTTCCTGCTCATCCTCGGGTTCTCCTACTTCTACATTGCGATTACGTTTAACCCGACCGAGGTCGCGGACAATATGAAGAAGTACGGCGGCTTTATTCCCGGAATTCGCGCAGGCCAGCCGACGGCCGACTACTTGCGGTACATCCTTAATCGGATCACCTTGCCGGGGTCCTTGTACTTGGGGTTCATCGCCCTGATCCCGCTGATCGCGCTCGCTCTGGTGGATGCCAGCTCGAGCTTCCCGTTCGGCGGCACGTCGATTCTCATTATTGTGGGTGTCGGGCTGGAGACGGTTAAGCAGATCGACTCGCAGCTCCAGCAGCGCCACTACGAGGGATTGCTGAGGTAGGTTCATGGCTCGTCTGCTGATCGTCGGCCCGCCGGGTGCGGGAAAGGGAACACAGGCATCTGGCATTGCGCAGAGGCTAGGTATTCCAGCTATTTCCACCGGAGATATCTTCCGGAAGAATGTCGCCGAGCAGACCGAGTTGGGCCGTGAGGCGAAGCGGTACATGGATGCGGGCGAGTATGTCCCGGATTCGCTGACGAATGCGCTGGTGCGCTCTCGCCTGTCGGAGCCGGATGCGCGCCGAGGGTTTCTCCTCGATGGCTACCCGCGCACCCTTGATCAGGTGCGGGAACTGGATGAGATCCTGGCCGCCTCGGGTGACTCCCTAGACGCCGTGATCGAGCTTCAGGCGGATAGCGACGTCGTTGTGCGTCGTCTGCTCGCCCGTGCCCAGGAGCAGGGGCGGTCTGACGATACCGAGGACGTCATCCGAACGCGGCTCGCGGTATACGCGGAACAGACGACACCGCTTATCGATGCGTACGGCAAACGCGGTCTGCTGGTCTCCGTGGATGGTATGGGGACGGTCAACGAGGTCGCCGATGCGATCGCCGCGGGGCTCGCCGCCCGCGGGATCAGCGCCTAGTCGGCGCCGGAGGCAATTCCCGATGCGCAAGCGTTACCCCTATAAGACCGCCGAGCAGATGCGGGCGATGATTCCGGCGGGGATCGCCACGTCCAATATGCTCGACCGCGTGATTGCCCACATCGCGCCAGGGGTGTCTACGCGAGAGCTGGACGATGTTGCCCGCGAGAGTCTCTCCGCAGATGGGGCGACCGCGAATTTCATGCTGGAGCCCGGCTACGTGCACGCGATCTGTGTCTCCATCAACGAGGAGATCGTTCATGGGGTCCCCGGTGATCGGGTCATTCGCCCAGGAGATATCGTTTCCGTGGATGCGGGCGCGATCATCGACGGGTGGAATGGAGACTCTGCCCGCACCGTCGTGGTCCCGGGCGGCGACTCGCACACGCAGGCGCGACGGGAACGTCTTAACGCGGTGACGGAACGCTCGCTGTGGGCGGGGATCGCCGCGCTGGCGCACGCGCGCACCGTGAACCAGGTCGGCGGGGCTGTTGAACGTGCCATACGGGCGGCCGGAGATTTCGGTATTTTGCGCGAGTACGTCGGGCACGGTATCGGACGCGCGATGCACGAGGATCCCGCGGTGTTCAACTACTTCGTGCGCGATCCCGGCCCTGCCGTTAAACCCGGGTTGACGATTTGTATTGAGCCGATGGTGACGGATGGTGGCGAGGAGACGTTCGTTACGGAGGACGACTGGACGGTGATCACCGCGGACCGGAGTGACGGGGCGCATTGGGAACACAGCATCGCCGTCACGGAGGGCGGTGTTTGGGTGCTCACTGCTCCCGATGGCGGGGCCGCGCGGCTGGCGGACTTCGGAGTGGTTCCAGTCCGTCCGTGATGGGCCCGCGCGTGGTCTGCGAAACGCGCGCGTGGTTTCGGGCTGGCGGATTCCCGCGTGTTAGGATATGATGCCTTTTTGGTGTCCTTTGGCGCCAGCCAGGGATGTCTACACCCCCACATACGGATAAATCGAGCAGTGTGTCCGTCCCGGGGAGCCGGCAAGTGAGTGAGCAAACGAGGTTATGGCGAAAAAAGACGGGGTCATTGAGATCGAAGGGCAGGTGATCGAGGCGCTGCCCAACGCCAATTTCACCGTTGAACTGTCGAACGGCCATCGTGTGCGCGCACACATCTCCGGCAAAATGAGGCAGCACTACATCAGGATTCTTCCCGAAGATCGTGTTGTGGTGGAGTTGAGCCCCTACGACTTGAGTAAGGGACGAATCGTCTACCGCTACCGGTAGGCGACAGGAGGGCGTCACACGGCCTGTGGAACGCCCATGGAATACAAGAAGAGCCGAGAATCATGAAGGTTAACCCGAGCGTCAAGCGGATCTGCGAAAAGTGCAAGATCATCCGTCGCCACGGTCGCGTCATGGTGATCTGCGAGAACCCGCGTCACAAGCAGCGTCAGGGCTGATCATGACGCGGTGAGCGCAACTCACCGGCGTGCGAAAAACTGAATACCAGGCAGCATACGCGAAATATCGCGATACCTCTGGGTGGAGGCCAGAGACCGGGTTGCCTGACCCGGGCATATGCTGCTCCACACCTCCCTGATGACAGGAGAAAGCCGTCATGGCACGTCTAGCAGGCGTTGATCTTCCACGCGAAAAGCGCGTAGAGGTCGCACTCACATATATCTACGGAATTGGGAAGACTCGTGCGCAGAAGGTGCTCGAGGAAACCCAGGTGAACCCCGACACTCGGGTCAAGGATCTCACGGACGATGAGCTTGTCGCATTGCGCGACAATATCGAGGGAAATTACAAGGTCGAAGGTGATCTTCGTCGTGAGGTCGCCGCTGACATCCGCCGCAAGGTGGAGATTGGCAGCTATCAGGGTCTGCGGCATCGCAAGGGCCTGCCCGTCCACGGGCAGCGGACCAAGACGAATGCCCGTACGCGCAAGGGTCCGAAGCAGACCGTCGCCGGTAAGAAGAAGGCCGGACGCTAAGCGCCGCTGATCAGGATCCAGGAGAAGAAGACACATAATGGCAGCACCGAAAGCTGCGGCACGCAAGCCGCGTCGCAAAGAGAAGAAGAACATCGCCGTCGGCCAGGCTCATATCAAGTCGACGTTCAACAACACGATCGTGTCGATCACCGATCCGGCTGGCGCCGTGATCTCGTGGGCGTCCTCGGGGGCCGTTGGGCTCAAGGGCAGCCGTAAGTCGACTCCGTACGCCGCGCAGCTGGCCGCTGAGGCGGCAGCGCGTCGTGCTCAGGAGCACGGCGTCAAGAAGGTCGACGTTTTCGTGAAGGGTCCAGGATCGGGCCGTGAGACGGCAATTCGTTCCCTCCAGGCGGCAGGACTCGAGGTCGGAACGATCTCGGATGTGACGCCCCAGGCTCACAACGGGTGCCGTCCCCCGAAGCGTCGTCGCGTCTAAGTTTGTCGCTCCCGGTCCCCGCGTGTGCCGTGGCGCGGGATCGAGAGCGTGACTCACCCCCTATATTCGGAGGAATCCGGCATTGCCGGGTCCTCATGCAGCCGAGTGTCATATGGCGGACACTTAGCCGAAAGGAAGAACCGTGCTCATTGCACAGCGACCCACACTGACAGAAGAAGTTCTCTCGCAGTATCGTTCGCGCTTTGTCATCGAGCCACTGGAACCCGGATTTGGGTACACCCTGGGAAATTCATTGCGGCGTACGCTGCTGTCCTCGATTCCGGGGGCGGCGGTAACGAGCATCCGCATTGAGGGCGTTCCGCACGAATTCAGCACGATCCCGGGCGTAGCGGAGGATGTGACGGAGATCATCCTGAACATCAAAGGCCTGGTCGTCTCGAGCGAGCATGACGCACCGGTGACCGCGTATCTGCGTAAGACGGGTGCGGGGACGGTAACGGCGGCGGATATCACCGCTCCCGAGGGCGTCACGATTTACAACCCCGAGCTGGTCATCGCGACACTGAACGACAGCGCGAGCTTCGAGATGGAGCTCACCGTGGAGCGCGGCCGCGGATACGTGACCGCAGCGCAGAACCGCGATGAGTATTCAACGAGCGGCCAGCAGATCCCGGTGGATTCGATCTATTCCCCGGTGCTCAAGGTTACCTACCGCGTTGAGGCGACTCGCGCCGGTGAGCGCACCGACTTCGACAGGCTCGTTGTGGACGTGGAGACGAAGCCGGCAATCACCCCGCGTGACGCCGTGGCGTCTGCTGGTCGCACGCTCGTCGAGCTGTTCGGTCTCGCCCGGGAGCTCAACACGGAGGCGGAGGGTATCGAGATCGGCGCCGCTCCTGCGGAGGCGATTGTCAACGCAGAGTTGTCCATGCCGATTGAGGATCTTGACCTCTCCGTGCGTTCCTACAACTGCCTGAAGCGCGAAAACATCAACTATGTTCACGAGCTGGTGGCGCTCAACGAGCAGCAGCTGATGAACATCCGGAACATCGGCCAGAAGTCGGTCGACGAAGTCAAGGAGAAGCTCGTCGAGCTGGGGCTGTCCCTCAAGGACTCCATTCCCGGGTTCGACGGCGCTCACTTTTACACCGGTTTCGACGACTCGGCCGACCAGAACTAAGCTGCCGGCCTACACCACAAAGGAGTAAACAATCATGCCTACGCCTACCAAGGGTCCCCGTCTCGGGGGAGGTCCGGCGCACGAACGTCTGATGCTGGCCAACCTGGCGTCAAGCCTTTTCACTCACGGTCGGATTGAGACCACCGAGGCAAAGGCGAAGCGCCTGCGTCCGGTGGCTGAGCGACTGATCACCTTCGCGAAGCGGGGCGACCTGCACGCCCGCCGCCGAGTGATGTCGATCATTCGGGACAAGTCCGTCGTGCACATTCTGTTCACGGAGATCGCTCCCCAGGTGGAGGGACGTGACGGTGGATACACACGTATCATCAAGACGGGGTACCGCAAGGGCGACAATGCCCCCATGGCCGTCATCGAGCTCGTGCTCGAGCCGGTGAAGAAGAAGGCGGATCGCACCGCTGCTACGCCGACGATTGAGGAGGTCTCCGCCGAGGCGGTGGCGGCGTCCGAGGAGTCCGCGGAAGCTCCCGCCGAGTCCGCCGACGAGGTGGCAGAGGATCTCGTAGAGGAGACGGAAGAATCGGCTGAAGCTGCAGAGGATGCAGTAGAAGAGGCCGAGGCCGACAACAAGTAGTCCGCTGGTCAGGGTGACAGCGTGAAGACGGTGGGTTATGCCATAGGCATAACCCACCGTCTGGCTCTGAGCCCACAATGCCCAGCGGGCCACGATGAGCGATAGGAAGGGCGGGCAGGTGCGCCGATTTCGGCTGGACTTAGGCTATGACGGCACAGATTTTCATGGCTGGGCCCGTCAGCCTGGGTTGCGCACCGTGCAAGGCACTCTGGAAGAGGCAGTGGGGCTGCTCCTTGGTTCTGGCTCTCGCTTCGACCTCGTGGTTGCCGGGCGAACGGATGCGGGCGTACATGCTCGTCACCAGGTCGCGCACGTAGACATCCCGGACACCGCGCGGTTATTTCAGGGGCCCGATGGGGGTGTGCAGACTGCTGCAGAGCTGATCGAGAGACGTCTGGGGAGCCTACTGCGTCGCGACCCGGACCTGGTGGTGCATGGAGTGCAGGAGGTCGACGAGTCTTTCGACGCGCGGTTCAGTGCTACGGGTCGTCGCTACGTGTATCGTGTCGCCGATGCTCAGAGCGTCTCTGACCCGCTTCGGCGCCGGGATACGCTCGTCCTGGGACACGTCCGGCTGGATGAGGATGCGGTGGCGGAGGCCTCGGCAGCGCTTCTCGGGTACCACGATTGGGCCGCCTTCGCGAAGCCGAGAGACGGGGCGACCACGTGGCGTACGTTGCGAGAATTTTCGTGGAATCGTGACGGGTCGGGCGTCCTGGAGGCTTCGGTGGCTGCGGATGCGTTCTGCCACCACATGGTGCGCTATCTGGTCGGTGCCGCCCTCGCTGCCGGTCGCGGTGTTCACACGGCCCAGACCCTGGTGCGCATCCGCGACTCGGGAGTCCACGGTCGCGGGATCACGGTGGTCCCGGCCCATGGTCTCACTCTCGTGGATGTGACCTACCCGTCGAGCGCGGCCGAATGCTGGGCTCAGGCGCAGCGGGCGCGTGCTCGACGCTCCCCGGGCACGTCCGAAACATCCCGGGGGTAGACGGCTGCTTGAGGGCTTGTGCGCGCGTGAATACGGCCCTATCGTGGCGATATGCAATGGAGCAGCCGGGGTGGTCACGGGTGAATCGTTCGCGTCGTGTGACCGTGGCCTCCGCTCGTCACCGTTTTCTGTCCGGCGAGCGGGTCGTCGAGCCACTTGTGGACGCGCACATCGTCGCGTCCTGGGATCGCTCGGTGCGCGCGCGTGTGCCCAGTAATGGTGGCGATATCCCGTTCAGGTCGGACGCGGACCCAGAGTCTCGCCTGGCGTGGGCCTCGCGTGAGCCGGTGCGGAAAGCGGTGCATGCTCTGGGCACCCTTCCGGTGGGTATTGTCGTCGCGGATGTGGACGGCACGGTGCTGGCGCGTGCCGACGCGGATCGCCCCGCCCGCAGCGCACTTGACCGGATCAGCCTGGCCCCGGGGTTCGTGTACGGCGAGAAAGCCGTGGGGACCAATGGCGTGGGGACGGTCATCGAGACTGGCCGATCCTGTTTCGTGGACTCGGTGGAACACTTTCACGAGCGGTTTCACGACTATGCGTGCGCCGGTGCCCCGATCCGATCCCCGCGGGATGGCTCCATGATCGGGGTGGTGGATCTGACTGCGCTGTCGCGGGATGCCAGCCCCCTGATGCGCTCGCTGGCGGAGCTCACCGCGGCGCAGATCGAGGCGGTGCTCGCGGGTGAGCTCACTGCGGCCGAACGGGTCTTTTACGCAGAATTCTCGCGGCTGAGCGCCCGCCGCCCTACCTTTGCGTTCTCTGCCGATGTGGCGCTGGCCAATGCGGCCGCAGAAAGCCTTGTTCCCGCGGCGCACCAGGACGGCCTGCGACGCATGATCGAGCGTCGGCTCCGCCAGTGCGATGCGGATACGTGGATCTGTGAACTCAACACGGGAGCGCATGTTCTGGTGAGCGCCCACGGCGTCTCGCATGCTGGTGCACGGGTCGGTCTGTGCGCGACGGTGGCTCCGGCCGCATCCGCGGTGACGGCCTTGGCGAATGCCCCACACTGGACGAAGAGGCGAGATGCGGATATTGACCCCGTGGAGTCGCTGTTGCCTGTGCTGTCGACCCACTCCCAGTCGCCGACGTGGCGGTTGGCTATATCCGGGGTGCGGCGGGCGCTGCGTTCGCGACGTCCATTCATCGTGGTCGGGGAGCCGGGAGTCGGCAAGGTTGCCGTCATCTCGAAGGTGGCGCGAACGGTGGCAGCGGCCTCGCCGGTGGTGGTGGTGTCTGCGGATGCGGATGCGGACGGTGCAGCCACCCAGAAACACCCCTCGTGGCGAGCGATTTCATCCCTCTACGAGGGCGTTCTTCCGGAGAACGCGGTTGTGGTGCTCAAGAATGTGCACGAGTATTCTCGCGGTGAGCTCGATCATGTGCGGCTCCTGCTGGCCGATGTCGTTCTGCGACGCCCCGACCTCGCCGTCGTGCTCACCACCCGACCGACGATGCTGCGCGATGGGGGGCCGCTTGAGCCGATCCTCCGTTACACGGCCGCGACGATTACGATTCCCCCGCTGCGGGAGCGCATGTGGGACTTCCGGCTGATTGTGGGCGCTTTGATGGATCAGCTGGATCCGGGGTCGGCGTCGCGGCTGTCGGCGTCGGCGTGGCATCGCCTGGAGCAGTTCCGCTGGCCGGGCAATATTCGCCAGCTCGCCGGTGTCCTGGCGAAAGCGGTGGAGGCTGCGCCCCGTGGGGTGATCCATGGTGAGGATCTGTACGTGGACGACCAGGTTCCCCTCTCTGGGCTGGGGGCGGTTCAAGCTGCCGAACGCGACCTGATGGTGGAGGTGCTGCGAACCGTCGGCGGCAACAAGGCACGTGCGGCGCAGCGACTGGGAATCTCACGGTCGACTTTGTATCGGCGTCTACAGATGTACGGGATTGGCCAGATGTGAGATGTGATCGGCTGCCTCCTGCGCGCTGTGCAGCAGGGCATCGTCTGGCAGATAGGTTGCCACGCTCAACCAGCCGTTGGTCTGGCCGCCCCAGGTCAATGGCACGGTGTGGATGTGCGGCAGGGAGTCGTGGCGTGCGATGGCCTGGGAGAGCATGTGTGAGGTGATGTCGCTGCTGGATGACTCGGGGTTTACAGGGAGAGATTCTCCGATGCGCGGGACGGCGTGCGGGGATGTGAGCGTCAGACGTCGAGCTGCGCACATCGCGTGCCGTCCAGCGCGCGCCCACCCCAGGGCGGTCGCGTTGTTACTGAGGGAGAGCTCATCGGTTGTGTGCCGCAGGATGCCCCAGAAGGCTCCATGCTCGCGTTCTTCCGCGAGCGCGAGTGGGTACCACACCGGCCCCAGCCGCCAGTGCCCGTTTGGTGTGCGGGTGACGAACCCCTCGTCTGCCAGGGCGCTGAGGATGCGTGATGTCGTGGGCTCGGATAGGTCTGTGACGCGTGCCAGGTGAGCTATCGATGTCGGCTGTTCGCTATCGTCCGCAACGGCACGGATGACGGCCGCCGCACGTTGGATAAGTTGGGCCCCCTGCATGTGTCCTCCACATTGTGGATGTTCAGGTGTCTCAATATGCTACAGCGACTGTGCGGATGACTCGAATGAGACACCGATCCGCGTGCAATTCTGGTGATGTTCGCGACGGTTGGGCAAAGATGCCCCGTCGCCCAGAGATCACGGAGGTTAATGTATGAAAGCTCTTGTGTACGGAGGACCTGGTGTCAAGGAGTGGAAGGACGTTCCCGACCCAGTCATTCAGCACCCGACGGATGTCATCGTCAAGATGGAGGCCACAACGATTTGTGGCACCGACCTGCATATCCTCAAGGGGGATACTCCTGAGGTGGAGCAGGGGCGCATCCTCGGCCATGAGGGCATCGGCCGTATCGTCGAGGTTGGTAGCGGGGTGACCCAGCTTGCCGTCGGCGATCGTGTCATTCTCAGCTGTGTCAGCTCGTGCGGCCGCTGCTCGTACTGCAAGCAGGGGTTGTACAGTCACTGCTTGGACCCAGAGGGCCTGGCCGGAGTCGGATGGATCTTCGGGTACATGATCGATGGCACGCA
>DGEZ01000113.1:0-3506 GCA_002391425.1 Micrococcales bacterium UBA3913
ACGCGGTCGGCGAAGGCATCGTCGTGGACACGTCCCGACACTTCGCCGACATCCTCTCCATCGATCCGGATGAGCGCGTCGCGGTGGTGCGCCCCGGGGTGACCATCGCCCAGCTCCAGGCCGCGGCCGCACCGTTCGGACTGCGCTTCGGCCCCGACCCGTCCACGTGGACGCGGTGCACGATCGGCGGAGCGATCGGCAATAACGCCTGCGGGCCCCACGCCCTGGCATACGGCAAATCGGGGCAGCAGGTGGTCTCCCTCGATGTTGTCGATGGTCGGGGGCGTCGTTTCACCGCCGCGGAGGGCTTGACGGAGCATCCCGAACTGCGCGAGCTGGTGGCCGGGAATCTGGCCATCATTCGGACCCAGTTCGGGCGATTCGGCCGTCAGGTCTCCGGGTACGCGCTGGAGGGTCTGCTCCCGGAGCGGGGGGAGAGGCTTGGCGAGTTTCTGTCCGGAACGGAGGGGACCCTGGGCATCATCCTGTCTGCGACGGTGCGTCTGCAGCCGATACCGAGTTCGCCCCACCTGGTCGTGCTCGGATACCCGAGCATGCCGGATGCCGCTGACGACGTCCCGAGTCTGCTGCCGTTCCACCCTCTCGCGCTGGAGGGGATGGATGCCCGGCTGGTGGACGTGGTGCGCCGCCACCGTGGTGCGGCGGCCGTGCCCGAGCTGCCGGAGGGGGCCGGCTGGCTGATGATCGAAGTCGGTGGCGCGTCCGATCAGGAGGCCCGCGCGGCCGCATCCGCGCTGGTGGCCGCCTCGCACGCTTTGGGCTCTCGGGTGCTGCCTCCGGGCCCGGACGCGAGCGCACTGTGGCGGATTCGCGCCGACGGTGCGGGGCTCGGCGGCCGGACTCCCTCGGGGGCGCAGGCGTGGCCTGGCTGGGAGGACGCGGCGGTTCCTCCGGAGCGCCTGGGGGAGTACTTGCGTGCCTTCGATACCCTGCTCAAACGCTACGGTCTGGACGGGCTGCCCTACGGGCACCTGGGGGATGGCTGCGTGCACATCCGCATTGACTTCCCGCTGGAAGAGGGAACCGACGTGATGAGCTCCTTCCTCCGCGACGCGGCCCGGCTCGTTGGGACCTTCGGCGGGTCGATGTCGGGAGAGCACGGGGATGGCCGGGCGCGCAGCGCACTATTGCCCGAGATGTATACCCCGGAGGCGATCGCCCTGTTTGCGGCGGTCAAGCAGATCTTCGACCCGGAGAACATCCTCAACCCGGGGGTCATCGTCGACCCCGCTCCCCTGGATCAGGATGTCCGCCGACCGTTCGCTCGCCCGGTGCAGGCCGTCCCCGGGGGGTTCTCCTTCGCTGAGGACTCCGGCAGTTTCACGCGTGCCGTGCACCGCTGCACGGGGGTGGGGAAGTGCCGCGCTGACCTGCACGCCAGCGGAGGGTTCATGTGTCCGTCGTATCAAGCGTCTCGTGATGAGAAGGACACCACCCGCGCCCGCGCCCGGGTGCTCGAGGAGATGCTGCGCGGCAGCCTGGTCACGGCCGGCTGGGATGCTCCCGAGGTCTCCCAAGCCCTGGACCTGTGTCTGTCGTGCAAGGCCTGTGCCTCGGACTGCCCGGCCGGAATCGATATGGCCCGGTACAAGTCGGAGGTGCTCTATCGGAAGTTCCGCCACCGCTTGCGCCCGATGTCACACTACTCGCTGGGCTGGTTGCCGCGCTGGTTGCGCCTGGCGCGCCTCGCGCCGCGCACGACGAGCTGGTTCCTGGGCACTCCTGTTGCCAGTGCGCTGCTGCACGCTTTCGGCGGGGTGGCCCGGGAGCGTTCGCTCCCGGAGATCACCCCGGTCCCGTTCGCTCGGTGGCTGCGCCAGACGGGTCGTTCCCCAGTGACCTCCCCCGGGGAGGTTCGTTCGCGGGAGAGCAGCCGGGGCCCCGTACTCGTCTGGAGCGACAGCTTCTCCAGCGGCGTGGACCCGCGCGCGACTCGCGCCGTGATCGCTGTGCTCGAGGACGCCGGGTTTGACGTCGTCATCCCCCCGGAGGTGTGCTGCGGACTGACCTGGATCACGACCGGCCATCTCGATGGGGCGCGCCGTCGGCTCCGTTCGCTCGTGCAGGTGTTCCAGCCGTTCGCTGCCGCGGGCATCCCAATTGTTGGCATTGAACCCTCCTGCACGGCGGTGCTGCGCAGCGACCTGGGGGAGTTACTTCCCGGGGATGCGGATGCGGAGCTCGTCGCGCGTAGCGTGGTTGCGTTCCCCGAGCTGATCGATCGGATCAGCTCCGACCCGGAGCGGCCGTGGACGGTTCCGGACCTGGCGGGCACGGAGTTCGTGGTGCAGCCGCACTGCCACCAGTACGCGGTCGGCGGAGTAGCCGCTGAACGCCGCGTCTTGCAACGCTCCGGCGCGCACGTGACGGAGCTGGCGGGCTGTTGTGGGCTGGCCGGGAATTTCGGAATGGAGCGCGGGCATTTTGAGATGTCGGTGAAGGTCGCCGAAAATGCGCTCCTGCCGGCGCTGCGGGCCCATCAGGATGCCCAGGTGCTGGCGGACGGGTTCTCCTGCCGCACGCAGGTCGCGCAATTGACAAACCGACTCGCGGAACCCCTGGCCGTCGTCCTGGCGGATGCGCGAGGGTTGAGCTACTGAGCGCATGCGCGCCCGCACCCGGGGGATCTGGCCTGGGTCACAGTCCAGCGGGGCTCGCGCGCAGCGACTATTCAGCGCTGGATGAGGCTGATGCGGAATCCGACGCGGACGCGGATGCTGACGCCGATGCAGAGGCGGAGTCGGAGGCGTCCGAATCCTCCGAATCGGTCTCCGCTAACGCGTCCTCCTGAGCCTGGGTGTACGCATCGTTGATGAACTCGAAGAACGCATCCGAATCATCGATATCGCCGGTATAGGTCTGTCCATAGATGCGGAAGGACGGCACCGTGGTCACCGGCGAGGCATCTCCGTAGAGTGTCGAGGTGGCGGCACGCTCGCTGGCTTGCTCGGCCCAATACCGGAACGTCCCGTTAGTGACGCACGAGAGCGTGGTTTCATCGGTGATTGACGCATCCTCGGAGAGGATTGTCGAGAGATTGTCGACGCTGAGTTCATCTCCGTTCTCCGCAGCGTCTGAGGCGGCCTGCAACAGGGCGGTGTTCGCATCCCAAGCGCTGTCGGGGGAGTACTCGGCAACGCACCCCATCGCGGCGACGGCACGGACCGCGTAGTCATTGCTCGTATCCAGCGCGATCGGGTGAAGCTCGACGGTGAGCTCTGAGTAGTCGACGATCCCGCTCTCGAGGGAGGTCGCGTAGGTCGTCCAGAAGGTGGCGGAGTCGGCGCTCGTGTAGTCGACGTACACCTGCGCGTTGAGTATTCCCGTGCTGGCATAGTCTTCCGTCGTGGCTACGGGAGTCCCCCAGGCGGGGATGGGGTCAGTGGTGCTCACCGTGACGGTGTTGCTGCTGGAGTACTGCGTGGACACGAATACGATTCCATCCGAGAGCATGTCCGCTGGCCCGCGGTAGTTCTCGGCGATGG
>DGEZ01000113.1:3766-6567 GCA_002391425.1 Micrococcales bacterium UBA3913
CCGATGACGCGGCGCACCTTGCGGTGCTTAGCCTGTTCGATGCGCTCGATCCGGTTGATCTCCCGCTGGTACGCCTTGCGCTCCTTCTTCGTCATGCCTTTCAGCTCAGCCTTGAGAGCTGCAATATCACGCTTCGTCGCCACGGGGTCTCCTGCATCACGGTCGTACCTCATCACTTTACGCGGTTTGGCCGTCTTGATTGCTGTGCTTGGGCTTCAGGCCAGCTGTGCCATGAGGATGCCCGCGGCCGTCGAGTTCTCATTCACAGCCGGTGATCCGAAGCGTACCCGTCGAGAGCCTGGCGCAGATCGGTGAGGATGTCCTCCGTGTCCTCGATGCCCACGGACAGACGCAGCAGTCCGGTCTCCTGGTACGGGGCGGGGAAGTGCACCGTGTGTGGTTCGCTGGTGCTCACCTGCACGATGAGACTCTCGTCATGCCCGAGAGAGACGGCGGACGTGATCATGTGCAGACGCGCCACGAACTCGTTCTGATCCTGCGGGGTTCCCCGTACCGCGAACGCGATCATGGCTCCGGGCCCGAAGCCGTCGTGGAACAGCCGCTGTGCCGTGGAGTGCTGCGGGTGGCCGGGCAAACCGGGGTAGTCGACCCGGGCTACGGCCGGATGCGCCGCGAGCAGCTCGGCGACGCGCTGCGCACTGGCCACATGCTGGCGCAGCCGCAGCGGAAGGGTCACGCTTCCGCGCATGATCAGCCAGGCGTTGAACGGGCTGATCACACCACCGACATCCACCATCGCGTCTGCGCGGACGGGCGCAATGAGCTCGGATCGGCCCAGTACCGCGCCGCCCATCGCATCCCCATGGCCGTTGATGTACTTCGTCAGGGAGTGAACGACGATATCCGCGCCGTGCTCGAGCGGGCGCAGGATGCCCGGGGGAGTGAATGTCGAGTCGACGCTGAGCAGTGCGTGAGCGTCGTGTGCGATTCGGGCCAGTGCCTCCACGTCGGCCACACGGGTGGTCGGGTTGGCGATCACCTCGGTGTGGATGAGTTTCGTGTTCGGCCGGATGGCGGCGCGCACCGCATCCAGGTTGCTGGTGTCCACGAAGGTCGCCTCAACCCCGTACTTCTCAGGCAGGAGCTGTTCGAGCAGTCGGCGGAGCGCGACGTACCCGATATTCGTTACGATCGCGTGATCTCCGGTGCGCAGTGTCGTGAAGAACACCGCGTGCAGCGCCGCGACCCCGCTGGCGAGCACGACCGCATCCTCTGCTCCCTCCAGTGCGGCCAGACGGGTCTGCAACCCCAGCTGGTTGATCCCTGAGTTGCGCGTGTACAGGGGAACGTCAGTGCCGGACCAGTTGATCGTGCTGGGATCCTCGGGCAGAAGGTACGAGTTCGCCATCACGATGGGGGTGCGGATCGGGCCGCCCTCCGTATTCGTATTCCCCGCGTGCACAGCGACGCTGTTCGGGTGGAGGGTATCGGGCTGGTGACGATTCGGCAGAGTGCTCACGGGTCTTCAGGTTAGCCGAGCGCGGGGTATAGCCGGTACCTGCGCACCCGTTGTGTTGCGCAGTGTGTCACCGGTTACGCTCGTGGCTGGACGAAACGTCCGGCCGCCCACAGGAGCAGGCGCTCGGGCACGAGCCGTACGCCGAGGCGCGCGACCAGGGCATTGTCGAACCCATCCACCACGCTGGGCTTGCCGCGGTCGAGCGCGCGCAGCGCGGTACGCACGACGTGCTCGGGTGTGCGCCGCCGGGTGAGGGCATCCTGCTCGCCGGCGACGTCGAAGAACGGAGTCTCGGTCGGCCCCGGGCAGACGGCGAGCGCACGCACTCCGGTGCTGCGCAGTTCGCCCCAGAGTGCTTGCGTGAAGGACAGCACATAGGCCTTGGTCGCCGCATACACGGCCATGTGGGGAATGGACTGGAATGCGGCATTGCTGGCGACGTTCAGCACGGCCGCATGCTCGTGCTCAAGAAGGCTCGGCAGCATGCGCGTGGTCAGGGTGGTCAGCGCAGCCACGTTGAGGTTCACTTCAGCATCGATGCGGTCGGGGTCCGCCTCCGCGAGGTCGCCGAAGGTGCCGAACCCAGCACAGTTGATCACCGTGGTGATCGTGGGGATGCGCACCGCGATGCTCTCCCACAACTCCAGGCGGCCCTCGGGTGTGCCCAGGTCCACCGCGACGACCTCAACGGTGGTATCCCCGCTGCGCAGCTGCTCGGCGAGCGCATCCAGCACATCGGCCCGGCGAGCCACCAGGATGAGGTGAGCGCCGCGCTGGGCGAGTTCCCGCGCAAAGGCCTCCCCGATGCCGGAGGACGCCCCCGTGATGAGGGCGACGGACCCCGCGTGCGGGTACCGGGTGTGTGCGGTCATGTGCTGTCCTTTCGTGTCTCCGCCGTCACAGCGAAGAAGTGGTACGGGGGGTCAGTACCACCCGGTGCTCTCCGAGTGATCCCACGCAGCGCACGGCGTGCCGTAGCGCGCAGAGATGTAGCTCAGGCCCCACGTGATCTGCGTCTGCGAGTTGGTGCGCCAGTCCGCTCCCGCGGAGGCCATCTTGCTGCCGGGTAGTGCCTGTGGGATGCCGTACGCCTTCGACGAGGAATTCGTCGCGTTGTACCGCCAATTGGACTCCCTCGTCCACAGGTTGACCAGGCAGGTGTACTCGGCGTTGTCCCAGCCGTAGGCGGACATGCGGGACTTCGCATAGGCCTTGGCTGCGGCGGGGGAGTTGTCGATGCTCGAACTGGACTCCTCAGTGTCGTCCGATGTTCCGCCCGGGTCAGTGTCCTCGGAGGATCCGCCCGAGGTGGAGTCTCCGC
>DGEZ01000113.1:6762-34134 GCA_002391425.1 Micrococcales bacterium UBA3913
GAGGTGGAGTCTCCGCCCGAGGTCGAGCCGCTGTTCGAACTGCCTGAATCACTGCTCGACCCACCCGAACTAGAGGAACTGTCCTCCGTGCTGGACGAACTGCCCTGACTCCCGCCCGTATCTGAGGACCCCGACGACTCCTGCTGAGACTGTGCGGCATTCTGGGCAGCTTCTGCCTGCTCGTCGTAACTTTCCTGGAGTTCTTCGGCCTGGCGCGCCTGGGCGATCGCCTCCGCTGTGGTGTCCTCGAGTGCGGCCAGCTTCTCGTATAGGTCGTCCCGAACCGAGAGCTGTTCCTGGAGCGCACTATCCGCCTCGGCACTCAAGGATGTCGCTTCGTCTGCCTGCTGCTGGGCCTCGGCATCCAGCTCGCTGAGCTCAGCCGCACGTTGCTGGGTCTGCTCTTCCAAGGATGCGACGGTCTGTTGTGCCCGCTGCGCCTTGGTCAGGGCGTCCCCGGCAATACCCAGGACGCGGTCGCTCATGGTGAGTTCATCGAGGACGCGGTCCGGGTCCTCGGAGAGAGAGATCCGCGCGGTGATGCCGATTCCGGAATGTGTCTTCATCGTGGACACGACGATCGCACCGGCGGTGGCGACCGCCTCGACGTATTCTTCCTGAGCCTGCGCCAGTTCGGCCTGCAGTGTGGTGAGTTCCGTCTGGGCCTGGTCGCTGCGGGCCCGGGCGTCGTCGGCGGCAGCCTGGGCTGTCACCGCTGCATCCCCGGCTTGTGCCGCAGCATCCTCATACGCATCCAGCGTGGAGTTGAGCGAGTCGATGAGTTCCTGTGTTTCCGCCTCACTCTGCTGCGCAGCGGTGACGTCATCCCAACTGGGGATGTCGTCGTCATCTGCCCGCACGGGGGTGCTGATGAGGAGGGCAGCGCACAGTGCCGCCACCAGCGTGGCGCTGGTGCGCGTGCGCGTGCGCGGCCCTCGGAGCATGGTGTTCAGGCTAGCGCAGGTACATCGCAGATCGCTGAGGCGGATCGTTCCCGATGCCGTCTGGCCAGTAGGCTGGTCGTATGGAGGATTCGCCTGCGAAGAGCTTTGTAGTGGCATGGTCGCTGTCCTTGGCTCTTGGCATCTTCGGGGTGGACCGGTTCTATCTGGGCTATCGCGGTCTGGGATGGCTAAAGGCTCTCACCCTTGGCGGGCTGGGGGTGTGGGCGTTTATCGACGTCGTCGAAATACTCTCCGACCGGCTGGTGGATGCTCAGGGGAACGTCCTCAGCGGCTACTCGGAGAACAAGGTGGTGGCCACGACGTTCACGCTCATCGTCTGGGTCGTCGCACTCGCCCTCGTCGCCGTCGTCGGGCTGATGGGCTGAGGTCGGCGCCGCCGGCGGATCCGTGGAGCACGCACAGGTGCGCACAGGATTTGTCACATCCGCGTGCTGAGAATCGGCTACTCTTGAGAGACGACAAGGAGGGACATTATGATGATGGGCGAGGGGCATGAAAAGAATGACACTTCTGCTCGTCCCGATGAGACCGCGAGTTTCAGTGCGGACTTCGCCGCCACCCTTCAGTCGCTGTCTGCCCATCCCTCGTTGAGTCCGGAGCAGGCCTCCGCCATCGCGGCGTTGCCCAGCGGGAGCGCTCTGTTGATCGTCCAGCGTGGCCCGAACACGGGGGCCCGGTTCTTACTGGACACGGATGAGGAAAGCGCGGGCCGCCATCCGAATGCGGACATTTTCCTCGACGACGTGACCGTGTCGCGCAAGCATGCGGTGTTTCTTCGTCACGGCACCGCGTTTGAGGTAAAAGACCTCGGGTCGTTGAACGGCACCTATTACAACGGGGTGCGTATTGACCGGCAGGAGCTTCAGGATGGCGCAGAGGTTCAGATTGGGAAGTACATTCTGACGTTCTTCCAGTCTCGGCATGATCTTCCCGCTGAGGGCCGCTAATCGATGGGGTCTGTTGCTGCTCGCTCCGAGGGGACCGGAGCTTCTGAGAAGCTGTTGAGCATTGGGCAGGTCCTCACCCGGCTCAAACCGTCTTTCCCTGATCTCACACCCTCCAAGTTGCGCTTCCTGGAGGAGCAGGGGCTCATCCACCCTCAGCGCACGGAGTCGGGCTATCGTAAGTTCACATCCGCGGATGTGGAGCGCATTCGGTTCATCCTCTCGTTACAACGGGACCGGTATCTGCCGCTGAAGGTGATCAAGGCGTATGTGGATGACCTGGATGCGGGCAACACCCCGTCCATCGCCGGGTTGCTTGCCCCCGTGGATTCCCTCCCTGCGTCGAGCGTGCCGAGTTTTTTCTCCCGGGAGGAGTTGCTCAGCAGAACCGGAGCAACCGGGGCGCTGCTGACCGACGCGGTGAGTTTCGGGCTGATCGACAACGGCAGGCGGTTCGACCAGCAGGATGCGCGTGTTCTTGAGCTTCTCGTCGAGCTTGCGCGGTGCGGTATTGAGCCGCGCCACCTGCGGGCGTATCGGGCGATGGCGGACCGGGAGGCGGGGCTGATCGCCTCTCTCACGGACTCACTGTCTCGTCGCGGTGGGGCGGATGCTCAGGCCCATGCAGAGAAGCTGGCCAGTGACCTCGCTGACTGTCTGACGTCGCTGCATGCCGCGGTGCTGAAGCTGTCGGTGCAGAGGCATGCGCAGTGACACATCTCATTCACCTTCAGCTAGAGGGTGAAACTTCGACACGCCGGGGGGAATGGCCGGATGTCATTGACCACCGCTGGTCCCCGGGATACCGTTGGACTCGACGTGATGGAGCTATACCAGCAGGAAAGCGGCGGTGAGCCTTGAGTGGACAATCGGTGGACCACGGAGACCAGTACCAGCTCGGCCTGCTGTTCACAGATGGGCTCCCGGAGATGGACTCGACGGCGGGATACCGCGGCTCCGTGGCGGCGAATGCTGCGGGGATCAGCTATCGACAGCTTGATTACTGGGCACGCACCGGCCTCGTCCAGCCCACTGTTCGAGGCGCGCAGGGCTCCGGCACGCAGAGGCTATACAGCTTCCGTGACATCCTCGTGCTCAAGCTCGTGAAGCGGCTGCTGGATACCGGAATCTCGCTGCAGCAGATCCGTATCGCCGTGGACCAGCTGCATCGGGCCGGCATCAGCGATCTGGCGGAGACGACGCTGATGAGTGATGGTGCGAGCGTGTACCTGTGTACGTCCACGGATGAGGTGATTGACCTGGTCAACCGTGGCCAGGGAGTTTTCGGTATTGCCGTGGGCAAGGTCCTCAAGGAGGTCGAGTCCAGTCTCGTCTCGCTCGATGTGGAGCGGACCGACGTTGACGAGCTCGCGGTGCGTCGTCAGGCACGGCAGGTCAGCTGAGCATCCTGCCCGAGGACGTCCCGCCCGGCGTAGCCCCGCAGTCTCTTCATAAATGGGGGAAGAGTCCTCAGTTGCGCCCCCCTGCGCGTGGGTGTCCGCTCTCTCGAGCGCTCAGCTGTGGGTGAGGAGATTGCGCAACAGTCGGTCGAAGAGGTGGGCCATGTCTTGTGTGGCCTCTCCCGGCCACATGTGAACCGGTCGGGCGGCACCCTGAACCTGCTGGATGCTGCTGCGCTCAGGCAATTGGACATCCATGACCTGGTCACCGAACATGTCGCGAATCTCAGAGACGCGGTACTGGTGTTCGATTGACTGCGGCCGAAACCTGTTAATGACAATGCCAGCGGCGCGCAGCTCGCCGTCGCGGCGTTCGGCGTTCGCGTCTGCGACCGCGCGCAGCGCCCGTGCCGCCGCGGCCACAGAGAACAGTCCCGGCTCACTGACGATCAGCACCTGGTCGCTGGCCGTCCAGGCGGTCTGCGTCAGCGCGTTCAAGGACGGAGGGCAGTCGATGAAGACGATGTCATAGTCCGCCTCCACGTGAGCGAGGGCCTCCTCGAGGCGCCACAAGTCGCGCGCCTTCGGGTGCGGCTCGTCGAAGTTGACGGCCAGGGGGCTGCCGGGGATGACGTCGACGACATCCACGCTGTCCTGCGTCCACCCCGATGGCGTGATGACGGTTTCAACGGTGGATGCGCGCGGGTCTCGCAACACCTCGGCAATGGATTGGTTCGTCCCGTGCTCGACACCGAGCCCGGTGGTCGCATCGCCCTGAGGATCCATATCGACCACAAGTGTCCGCAGGTGCAGGGCAAACGCCGCCGACGCCAGCCCCAACGTCACCGTTGTCTTCCCCACCCCGCCTTTGAGTGAACTCACGCTGATAACCTGCACGATGTCCAAGGGTACCCAAGTACGGATAGTTCGGCGAAATCGATCAGCCGATTCACAAGCTCGCGGTGACCCGTCGTGCTCCACCGGGTGCAGGTTTTTGCGGGATCAGTGGCAAACTGAGAGAATATAGCGTTGCGCTGTGAACAGTGAACATCGTCGGGCACGCATCGGCGCATGGTTGACAGCACTAGCCGTTTCGGAGGAAATTGAGAGACATGGCCAAAACTTCGGGGGAACCACCACAGGACGAGAAATCAGGGCCGCAGGTTCCTGCAGCGGAGGACCGCGAAGTCGTCCCTGATCCCAAGACGGTCACCGTCGATATCATTCCCGATGACGACGTCCTGGCGGAGGCTGTCGTCGTGACGGAGACGTCGGAACAGGATTCTGACGGTGATTCCGCTGCTGAAGCAGAGGATGAGGTGGTCGTCGATCCCGTTACCGGGGTGACGGAGCTCACCACGACGTCGGTCGAGCTGGACCCGGAGGCCGCTGCCGGAGACGTGGAGTTCCCCAACGACGTTGTGCCGCTGCCGGAGACGGGCACGGTGTTCTCCCGGCGGTCGCGTATTGAAGGAACCGCCAGTGGACACCCCGAGCCCGCGGCGATGCTGACGGCCGATCGACTCTTGGAACCGAGCATGCGCAAGAAGCCCGCTCCGGCGGGCTGGTGGCCAAATCTCGTCTTCCACGCCACGTTCGGGCTGGTGAATTTGGGAGACTCCGCATCCGCGCGGTACCAGAAAGACGTGCTGTTCCGGATCAGCCAGCCCCTGGAGGGCGGTACGAAGTTCGTTCCCGTGCTCACCCGCAAGGGAGGTGTGGGGAAGACGACGATTACCACGCTGCTGGGCATGTCCCTGGCAAGTGTGCGCCAGGATCGCATCATCGCTATCGATGCCAACCCCGATCGAGGTACGCTCTCCGAGCGCGTCCCCAAGCAGACGCGCATGACCGTGCGCGACGTCGTCACGCGGGCTGCCTCGGTGAAGGGGTTCACCGATCTGTCGTCGTTCGTGTCGCGGGATGTGACGCGCCTGGATGTACTCGCGTCCGATACGGACCCGCTCATGTCTGAGGCATTCAATGCGGACGACTACAACACGGTTGCCGATCTGGTGTCCCGGCACTACTCGATTGTCCTAACGGACTGCGGGACGGGCATCGTGCACTCCGTGATGGGGGCAACGCTGGATCGCGCCGATGAACTGGTGATCGTCTCGGGCGGGAGCTTGGACGAGGCACGGCTGGCCAGTGAGACGCTGACCTGGCTGGAGTCCAATGGCTATGCGGCGCTCGTGAAGAACGCGGTGGTCGCGATCAATACCGCGACGCAGGCGACCGACCTGGTGCGGATCGATGAGATCGAGTCGCATTTCCAGTCTCGCGTGCGCGCTGTGGTGCGCATCCCCTACGATCGCATCCTCGCGGCCGGCGGGATCGTTAAGTACTCCGAGTTGCACCGCTCGACGCGGGATGCTGGCAAGGAGCTGGCCGCTCTCGTGGTAGATGGGCTCGTCAGCGAATAATGGCCGTTCGAAGCATTCGCCTGTACGGTGACCCCATCCTTGCGTCAGTATCTGACCCCGTTCATACGGTAGACGAGGGCATCCGCGGTCTCATCACGGATTTGTGCGACACGACCCGCGAACCGGGGCGAGCCGGTGTGGCCGCGTGCCAGATTGGCGTGGGTCTGCGCGCCTTCAGCATCAATATCGGTGGCGAGATCAGCTATCTCATCAACCCGGAGATCGTCGAGTTCGGCGGTGAGCTGCGTGATGTCGAGGAAGGGTGCCTATCCGTTCCCGATCTGTTTTTCCCCACCCCGCGCTACTCCTATGCGCGCGCACGGGGAATCGATCTCGACGGTCATGAGGTCGAGCTGGAGGGAGAGGGCTTACTTGCCCAGGCGCTTCAGCACGAAACAGACCACCTCAACGGCATCGTGTACGTGCGTCGGTTGCACCCGGAGGTGCGTAGGCAAGCGATGTCTGCGATCCGCAAGAGTGACTGGTTCCACGCGGCGACAGAGCGCTAAGCATCTCGGCAGCACGCTGGGAAGAAGCCGTCCCGGTCCTCGGCAGGCGGACGTGGCGACTAGAATTGTGGAGGCTCCGCGCCCGGGGCCTCGCGCATCCTCGCGCATCCTCGCTGGTTAGAGAGAAAGTATCAGTATGGCGTACACCATTGGCATAGACGTCGGCGGCACGAAGGTGGCGGCGGGGGTTCTCGATGAGTGGGGCAAGCGCATCGACGAAATCAAATACCCGAGTGATCCGACCGATTCTGAGGCGATGTTCGAGCTTCTCGTGAGGATCATCAAAGACTTTGCGTCGCAGTATTCCATCTCGGGCGCCGGGGTGGCACTCCCGAGCATGATCGATAAGGCGCAGCGCTATGTGTATACCTCGGCCAATCTCGACTGGGAGAACGAGCCGCTGGTGGACCGGATGGAAGAGCGTTTGGGCTTGCCCATCCTCCTGGACAACGATGCCAACGCGGCGGGGTGGGCGGAATTCCACTTCGGTGCGGGGAAAGGCTACCGGGACGGACTGATGCTGACCATCGGCACGGGCATTGGCGGGGCCGTAATCCTCAATGGCGAGCTCTACCGGGGTGGGTTCGGACTGGCCGGCGAGCCCGGCCACATGCGGCTCGTTCCCGGGGGCAGGCCGTGCGGGTGCGGGTGCCGCGGGTGTTTCGAACAGTACGGTTCGGGCAGTGCCCTGACCCGTGCTGCGCGGGAGCTTGCCCAATCCGATGACCCGCTGGGCGCCGGGTTGGCCGCGATCCAGGCCGAACACGGTCAGCTCACGGGGGGGCTGATTCACCAGGCATTGCGCGCCGGTGATCCCGGGGCCGCCCACGTACTCGCGATCACGGGGGACTACGTCGGTCAGGGCATCGCCTCGATAGCGTCCCTGCTCGACCCGGAGGTGGTCGTCATCGGTGGTGGCGTTGCTGCTACGGGAGAGCTGTTCTACTCGGCGATTGTGGATGGGTACCGGAACAATCTTCCCAGCGCGGGGCACCGGCCCGAGTTGGCGATCGAACTGGCTGCACTGGGTAATGACGCCGGGTGGGTTGGGGCTGCTGACCTGATCCGCCGTAAGCTGGACGACTAGCGCACACATCCGAGACACGGGACAGGGGACGAGATCATGATGTACTGGATTCTCAAGTACGTCCTGCTTGGTCCGGTGCTGCGCGCTGTGTACCGGACGCGTGTCACGGGACGGCAAAACATTCCCGAGCACGGACCTGTCGTTATTGTCGGCAATCACCTCTCCGTGATCGATTCGTTCTTCATGCCCCTGTATGTCAAGCGACGGGTGAATTTCCTGGCCAAGAGTGAGTACTTCACGGGCAAGGGCGTCGCGGGTTGGGTGACCCGGGTGTTCATGCACGCCACCGGGCAGATCCCCATTGACCGTTCCGGAGGCAAGGCCTCAGAGGCCTCGCTGAACACGGGGCTGTCTGTGCTGGGGCGGGGGGATGTCCTCGCACTGTATCCCGAGGGTACGCGTAGCCCCGATGGGCGGTTGTACCGTGGCCGCACGGGTGTGGCGCGGATGATTCTGGAGGCGCGGTGCCCGGTGGTCCCGGCGGTCATGGTGGGATCTCGTGAAATGATGCCGATCGGTGCGAAAATTCCCAAGCGCACGCCATTGGAGATCCATTTCGGGGAGCCCCTCGATTTCAGCAGGTTCGCGGGAATGGACGGCGACCGGTTCGTCCTTCGTGCGATCACCGACCAGATCATGATCGCGCTGGACAATCTGGGCAATCAGGAGTACGCAGATATTTACGCCTCCACCGTTCGTGCACAGTATGCACAGGAGCAGGCCGAACGCGAGAAGGCGTTGCAGCAGTAAGGAGTTTGGACCGTGTCGTTCACAGAGCCGATTGTTCTTCCTCAGCCCGGTGTGGTGGAGGGGCTGGATGCGTGGGAGGACTTGCCCGCACATCAACAGCCCGAGTGGCCCGATCCGGCAGGAATCGCGCAGGCGCGGTCGCGGCTGCGCTCAATGCCGCCGCTGGTGTTCGCCGGTGAGGTGGATGCGTTGCGAGACAGGCTCGCTCACGTTGCCCAGGGCAAGGCGTTTCTCCTGCAGGGCGGGGACTGTGCGGAGACCTTCGCGGACGCGACCGCGGACAAGATCAAGGCACGGGTGAAGACGATTCTGCAGATGGCGATCGTGCTGACCTATGGGGCATCGTTGCCGGTGGTGAAGATGGGGCGCATGGCCGGTCAATTCTCAAAGCCGCGCTCGAAGAATACGGAGACCCGAAACGGGGTCACCTTGCCGGCTTATCGCGGGGATGTCGTCAATGGATACGAGTTCACGCCAGAAGCGCGTACTCCCAATCCGGATCGGCTCCTGCAGGGATACCACATGGCCGCATCCACGCTGAACCTCATTCGGGCTTTCACTCAGGGCGGGTTCGCGGACCTGCGCGAGGTGCACATGTGGAACAAGGGATTCACGGCGAATCCGGCGAATGCTCGGTACGAGCAGCTCGCCGCTGAGATCGATCGGGCGGTCCGGTTCATGTCTGCCTGCGGGGCTGACTTCGAAGAACTCAAGCGCGTGGATTTCTACGTGGGGCACGAGGCGCTGCTGTTCGACTACGAGCGTCCCCTGACACGCATCGACTCGCGCACCGGGCTCCCGTACGACACGTCCAGCCACTTCCTGTGGATCGGCGAGCGCACGCGTCAGCTGGACGGTGCACATGTGGATTTCCTCTCCCGTGTGCGTAATCCCATCGGAGTGAAGCTGGGGCCGTCGACGACCCCCGCAGACATCGAGGGGTTGATGGACAGGCTGGACCCGAATCGTGAGCCGGGCCGGTTGACGTTTATCACGAGGATGGGAGCCAGCCGCATCCGCGAGGCCCTCCCGCCCCTGCTCGAGTTCGTGAAGAATTCGGGGGCGACCCCCGTGTGGGTGTGCGACCCGATGCATGGCAACGGGATTACCTCGTCGACCGGCTATAAGACGCGCCGGTTCGATGACATCGTCGATGAAGTGCGGGGCTTCTTCGAAGCGCATCGTGTGGCGGGCACGTTCCCCGGCGGGATCCATGTGGAGCTCACCGGGGATGATGTCACCGAGTGCCTCGGCGGGGCGGAGTACATCGACGAAGAGACGCTGGCGACGCGGTATGAGTCCGTGTGCGATCCGCGGTTGAACCACATGCAGTCGCTCGAGCTGGCCTTCCTCATCTCGGAGGAACTCGCCGGTCACACGCTGTAGGCGCGCGCCGGGCGCGCGCTTGTCGGCTTTCGCACGAGCGGGGCCGGGTGGGCGCACAGTAGGGGTCAGTTCGACAGCCAGTACAGCGTGACGGTGGAGCCGCGTTTCAGGCTCTGCCCGGCTGCGGGGTCTGTGGATGTGACGGTGATCGTCGACTGGAGGAGGTCGGGGATCCAGTCGTTGTCGATCGCGACGACAAAGTCCGCCTCCTGAAGTGTCGCTGTTGCGTCGGTGACGCTCATCCCGCTGACGTCGGGGACCTCGACAAGGTCGGGACCTTTCGAGACGGTCAGCGATATGGTGTCACCGGGCACCACGGTGTCACCCCCGTTGTCCTGCGAGATCACCACTCCCGCGTCGACGGTGTCGCTGAATTCCTGAGCGGACGTGTCTGCGCTGAGCCCTGCCGCCTCGAGCGTGGCGACCGCATCCTGCTCGGTCTGGCCCACGACGTCGGGAACCGGCCCCAGGGAGACAGTGAGTGTCACCGTCGTTCCCTGCAGCAGGGAGTCGCCCTCGGATACCGCGGCACCGTCGGCGCTGAGCCCGATGACGGTGTCGGCATCGTACGACGAGAACTCGGTGGTCGTCTCTTCTGCGGGAACGAACCCGGCTTCCTCAAGTGCCTGCCGGGCGAGGTCCGTCTGCGCGCCGATCACGGAGGGCATAGTCGCCTCAGCCGGACCGCTGGAGGTGATCACAGTGACTGTGCTGCCACGATAGGCCTGCGTGCCCGCGGTCGGGTCTGTGCGAATGACGGAGCCAGCTGGCACGTCCAGGCTGGACTCGCTGGATGTGGTGGTGACGAATCCGAGGGCATTGAGGTCGTCGACCGCATCCTGCTCCGCACTACTGACGACATCCGGAATCGTGATCATCCCGCCGGGACCGGTGCCGAAGTACCACCCGGTGCCGGCCGCGAGTGCGGCGAGCAGGAGCACGGTGATGAACAGCAGCCCGCCGCGCCGGCCTCGTGTTCGCGTGACGCGTTGTAATCGCTGCACCGCCGGGTCCGTTCGCGGCGAGAGGGAACGGGGCGCGCCGTGTTCGAGCACGCCGGGGGCCGCAACCGGGGAGGAAGCGAGCGCCTGGGTGGCGGTGGAGTTCTCGGGCAGAGCGACCGTTGGAGCTGTGGGGAGGATGCGCGTCGCGGTGTTGGCTGGCTGTACGCTCGTGTCTGTCGTGGCGTCGCCCGGGAGGGCTGCCCGCACATCGTGGACCTGCTCTCGGAGGATCGCTGCGCTGCGCGGGCGGTCCTCCGGGCGCTTCTGCGTGGACCACTCGACGAGCTCGTCCACCTCGGTGTGGAGGTTCGGGTCGCTGGCCGAGGGAAGCGGCATCGGTTCGTTGGCGTGCTGCAGAGCGATCTGTACAGGATCGGATCCACGGAAGGGGCGGTGTCCGACAACCATCTCGTACAGGATGATTCCCATGGAGTAGATGTCGCTTCGCGCATCCGCGTTCCCGCGCGAGATGAGCTCGGGGGACATGTAGGCGACGGAACCGATGAGGCTCTGGCTGGGTGCGGTGTGCTGGCTGATCGCTCGCGCGAGTCCGAAATCTGCGAGCTTGATCCGTCCGTCGTCGGCGAGCAGGATGTTCTCCGGCTTCAGATCTCGGTGGATAATTCCCGCGCTGTGCGCTGCTTGGAGTCCTGACAGGGCCGGGTCGAGGATGCTCAGCGCCTGCACGGGGGAGAGCCTGCCGTGCCTGCGCAACAGATCCCGGACCGTGATGCTTGGGACGTACTCCATGACGAGGTACCAGAGGCCAGCATCATGGCCCTGGTCGTAGACATTGACGACGTTCGGGTGAGACAGCCGCGCGGCGGCGACGGCTTCGCGCAGGAAGCGGTCCCGGAAAGCCTGGTCCGATGCCAGGTGGGCGTGCATGATTTTCACGGCCACGGTTCTGCGCAGGCGAAGATCCGTGGCGCGATACACAGCAGCCATTCCGCCAGCGGCGATAAATGCGTCGACGCGGTACCGGCCGTCGAGGACTCTCCCGACAGCCGGGTCGTGTGCGGGTGGCTGTTGCGTCACGTCGCCCATTGTAGGGATCGGGCGGGGGAGTTTCACGCAACGGGTCTGTGTGGCGAGTGTTTTGCATGTGAATAATGTGACAAAAGTGACACATGTGTATTTCGGGAGCGAGCGGAGCAGCACCTCGATCTCCTCGTCACTGCATTTCCTGGTTTTCCCGGGGAGATTGGCGTGGAAAAATAGGGGATGTGACGAAGCCATCATCAGATGTCCCTGGATCCTCTCTCACCTGGCTCACTTTCGACGACGTCGCCGAGCGCCTCGGGGTCTCCCGTGCTCGCGTGAAGAGGCTGGTCGAGGACCACGCCCTCGGATCGCGGTCCATTGATGGGCGACGGCTAATCCCTGACATATTCCTCGCGGACGGCGAGCCCGTGCACCACCTGCGGGGCACACTGATCTCCCTGCACGACGCGGGGTATGACGACGACGAGGCCTGTGAGTGGATGATCACGCCGAACGACATTGTCGGGACCACTCCCATCGAGGCGCTTCGCGCATCCCGGAAGACGGAGGTTCGTCGGGCGATTCAGTTCCTCGCGTTCTAGCGCGAGCGGTACGCGGCGGCGTCGATAAGCCGATTCAACTCGGCACCCGCCTCGTCGGAGAACTGGCCTTCGACCAGCGCTGTGCGGGCGTGGTCAACCCGTTCCGAGATCATGCGCTCGACCTTTTCGAGAGCTCCGGATTCCCGGACGAGTCGTCGCACGATCTCGATCTGGTCGGAATCAAGTCGAGGATTTCCCAGGGATTCGTCCAGCACCGTGCGCATTCCGTGCGGAAGGGCATCCCGAGTGAACAGGATCAGGGCGGTCCTCTTGCCCTCTCGGATATCGTCTCCCGCGGGCTTGCCGGTCTCCACCGGGTCCCCGAAAACCCCGAGGATGTCATCGCGCAGTTGGAAAGCTTCGCCGAGAGCCAACCCGTAGCGGCCGAGAATCTCGATGTCGCCGACGGATGCTCCTGCAAGTGTCGCGCCGATGAGAAGCGGATCCTCAACTGAGTACTTCGCGGACTTGTATCGCAGCACGGTGAGGGATTCCTGCACGGCTTCCTGCGTGCTACGGGATTCCCAGGCGCTTTCGGCCCAGACATCGAGGAATTGTCCGATCGTCACGTTCGTGGCCATCGTATGGATTCGTCGCCGAGCCAGGGCTCGAACATCCTCGGCAAGGTTCTCAGCCAGTGCGGTGGCGAACAGTTCGTGGCTCCAGGTCAGGAGCAGGTCGCCGAGCAGGATCGCCGCGGATACCCCGAAGTGTTCTGCCTCTCCGGGCGCCGCGTGGCGTTGGTATCGCGCCTCGAAGAATCGGTGAACCGCTGGGTTGCCTCGCCGAGAGTCCGAGCGGTCGATGATGTCGTCGTGAATGAGTGCTGCCGCGTGAAAATACTCCAGACCTAGCGCAAGGGTGAGGACGGCGCGCAGCTGCGCGGCGGACGTCCCGGCCTGGGGTAACACGTCCGGGGCCGCCCGATCGGCGATGGCCCGCCACCCCCAGTAGCAAAACCGCGGTCGCATTCTCTTCCCCTGGGTGAGCAAAACGCGGGCGGCATCGATGAGGGCCGTTGTATCCTCGCTGATTCTCTGCATCGAGTCGGCTCGTTCTGCAAGGTCGGTGTCTATCGCCTTGTCGAAGTGGGCGAGGAGAGCATCGGTTGGGTCCACGACCGCAATTCTAGTGGCCGGTCACCACGCATCTGGCAGACGGCTCAGCTGGGGGTTTTCTCCCAACCCTGGTTCTTGTGTGCACACTGGTGGCATACTTTCCTCAACGGTTCGTTCCTGTGGGAGGTGCGTCAGATGCCATTGTCGGAGCATGAACAGCGACTCCTGGATGAGATGGAGCGCAATCTCTACACGGCTGAAGCTGATGTGGTGAAGACCCCCGAGGCTGGTCGGTTACGCCCCAATTACCGTGGTGTTGTCGTCGGCGTGTTGGGGGTGGTTCTCGGGCTCGCCGCTCTGGTCGGCGGTGTCATGATGAAACAGCCGGTTATCGGGGTGGTGGGCTTCCTGCTCATGGTGGGGGGAGTGCTCCTTGCCGTTCGCCCCTCGCGCGCCGCAACGGACGCGCCCCAAGAACGCTCGCAGTCTCGCTCGCAGGCGCGTCCGAAGACGCAATCCGGTTTTGCCGATCGGATGCAGAAGCGGTGGGAGAATCGGCGTTCCGGCCAGTGACGTGGTGCTGCCGCGTTCCGGCCTGAGTCCCGTAGATATCGCCGTGTTGCGCTCCTGAGACATCTGCGGTCGCGGATCTTATCGTTTTCCTGGACGGCTAACCCTGTGTCCGTCACCTCGTAGGTGACATGTCGTGCCGCTGTCTGGGCGCCGTGGTCCCTGGTGTGTTCCTCCCTGTCTTCGCCTCTGCATCATGTGTGCATCCCGGGTTTGCGGTGACCGCTTTGGCGAACACGGCACCCGCGGACACCGGGATCGGTGCATCCCGGGTTCCCAGTGACCACTCGCACCGGCCTGCGCTCTCGTGAGGGGCGTGGCCGCTCAGTGGTTCATCCTCCACTGTGCTCCACTCGAGGCGGATTCGCCTGCGCGAGCCCCACGATCGAACCGAGCACACCAGTTACGAGACCCTCTGCGCGCACATCCCGTATTCAGATCACATTTTTCCCTCCACCATGCAGTATGTATCTGAACAGGCATTTTTGTGACGAGAATATGAAATCGCGAGGAAAATCCTTGTTTTGTGGTGGGATGTGGGGTAATGTGGTGGATAGTTCTCGGGCCGGCAGAGAAAGGGGAGCGCCATGGCAATGCTCGGCACGCACCTCCCCAAGATGGACGAGAAGGGTCGGCTCATTCTGCCCGCAAAATTCCGGGACGAGCTTTCCGGTGGAGTCGTTCTCACCCGGGGCCTGGAGCACTGCGTGTTCGTGTTCAGCGCCCGCGAGTTCGATAACGTTCAGGAAAAAATTCGGCAGGCGCCTCTGACGAATAAGCAGGCACGTGACTTCATGCGCATGTTCCTCTCGGGGGCCTCGGATGACGTTCCCGACAAGCAGGGCCGTGTCACGATTCCTCCAATGTTGCGGCAGTACGCCGGGCTCGGCCGGGACCTCGTCGTCATCGGTGCCGGGAATCGGGCCGAGATCTGGGCCGCCGATGCCTGGAACACCTACCTGGCGGCCAACGAAGAGCCCTTTGCGCAGACAGCGGAGGAGGTGATTCCCGGACTGTTCTAGGTCTGGGTTGGATACTTTCAATCGCGGCTGCTCTGGCATCCTTCCCCCATGCCAGATCACCGAGATTGGAGGTCTCGGACTCAGGGCTACGAATCGGGAACGATGATGACCCCCACGAACCAGGACGATCTTCGCGCGATTCACACCCCGGTCATGCTCGCCGAGTGCATCCAGTACCTGTCACCTGCGCTGGCCGGGGACGGCGGGCTCTACGTCGATGCGACTTGTGGCATCGGCGGCCACATCGAGGGCATCCTCAGCGCCTGCCCCCAGGCGCGCGCCATCGGCATCGATCGAGATACCCACGCGCTGGAGCTGGCGGCGCGCCGTCTCGGGCCGGCGGCATCTCGGGTGACCTTCGTCCACGCGGACTACGACCGCATTGGGGACATCATTGCGGAACACGCGGAGCCAGCTTCGGCCATCCTGTTCGACCTGGGTGTCTCATCGCTGCAAATCGACGACACGTCGCGAGGGTTTTCCTATATGAGGGATGCGCCGCTGGACATGCGTATGGATCAGGATTCCGGGCCGAGCGCAGCAGACGTGGTCAACGAATACAGCGAAGCGGAGCTCACCCGCATTGTGCGCACCTATGGGGAGGAGCCATTCGCCCAGCGGATCGCCCGCGCGATTGTGCGGGAGCGGACAAGCCGGCCGTTCTCGCGAACGCATGAACTGGCAGAGGTTGCCGCTCGTGCAGTTCCGCAGGCCGTGCAGGCGCGACGAGGCCACCCCGCCAAGCGGCTGTTCCAGGCCATTCGCATCGAGGTCAACCATGAGCTGGCCATCCTCGAAACGGCGATACCGGCCGCGATCTCGGCACTTCGGCCCGGTGGTCGCATCGTGGTGATGTCCTACCACTCCTTGGAGGACCGCATCGTGAAACACGCCTTTGCGCAGGCGGCTCGTGATTCGAGTCCGGAAGGACTTCCGGTACCACTTCCCGGGCATGAGCCGGTCTTACGTTTGCTCACTCGGGGGGCCCTGCGGGCCGGAGCGGACGAGATTGCTCGGAATCCGCGCTCTGCCTCCGTCCGATTCCGCGCCGCAGAACGAGAGCCATCTAGGGGGAATTCATGAGTATTGCGTCTGCACAGCTGTCTGTCGGGAGCGTTCAGTGGCCAGATGAGACCAGCGTCTCGCAGCCGCGGGTGCTGCCGCAGCGTCGGCCCACCCTCGTCTATGCGATGGTGGTCCTCGCCGCAGTGGGGGCGGTCGCCGCTATCCAGCTGGGGATCTCCTTCGCGCTGGCCCAGGGGTCATATCGGCTCGCCGATCTGACCGCCGAGTCGACCAGCCTGAGCCGTACCAGTCAGGACCTCACAGAGAAACTGGCGGTACTGGAATCCCCCCAGTACCTTGCCCAGGAGGCAGAGAGCCTGGGAATGCAGAGCAGTACAGACGTCACCTACATCACCTTGAGTAGTGGGGAGAAGGTCGCAGCCGTGCAGGCCCTTTCCGAGTACTACCAGGAGATCGCGGACGGGTATGCGATTCCGGTGGTGGGCAATCTCATCGAAAACTCGAATCTGGACACCGAGACGACGAGTGCCACCTCTACGAAGTCAGCCATCTCTGAGGTGCAGAGCAGCCTGACGGAAGCGCTCACCGACCTGAGCACGCTCGCGGGAGCCACCAGCACGACGACGGAGGCACAGAACGATCAGCAGCAGGCAGAAACGGAGAGCACCGCACCGATGACGAGCCTGGACGCCGACTCTAGTGATGAGTCAGCTGAGAACTCCGTGTCGGACGGAGTGGCTGCCGAGCAAGACTCCAGCTCCTCAGTATCGTTGGCCGAAAATCAGATGCCTGCTCCGAATACGAGGTGATTCATGCCCGCCCGTCTGGGTCGCGTGTCGACAAGGGTGATCGGCTTTCTCGGTGTCATCGTTCTCGTTCTCGCCATTTTCACCGTGAAGCTTGTGGACATACAGGTGGTGAGGTCCGATGCTCTCCAATCAGAAGCTGCCGAGCAGCTCCAGGCCACGTCGGTGATCACGGCAACTCGGGGACGAATCCTCGACAGCAATGGAAATGTCCTGGCGGAAACAGTGTTGCGCTACAAGGTCGTGGTCGACCAGCGAAATGTGGCGGACTACGTAAACTCCGCCACGAACGCGACGATCAGTGTCGAGCAGGTTGCCACTGAGGTGGCGGAGATCACGGGTCAGGATGAGAGCGTCGTACTCGCCTCCCTGCGGGGCACCTCGTCCTACTCTGTGGTCGCCGAGGAACTCGATATCTCCACCTACCAGCAGATCCGGGATCTCGACGTCCCGTGGTTTCTCTACGAGACCGAAGAGTATCGCACCTACCCGTCTGGCGCGGTCGCCGGGAACCTCCTCGGATTCCTCGGCTCGGACAGTACGGCGCTAGCCGGCATCGAGTACGCGCAAGACCAGTGTCTGACCGGCACGGACGGGGAGGAAACCTACCTGAGATCGGGCAGCTCGAGTGACCTGCGCATCCCGGGTACCACGGAGGTCACCCAGGAGGCGGTCGATGGTGGTGACATCACCCTGACGATCGACATGGACGTGCAGTGGTATGCCCAGCAGGTCGCGGCGGAAGCGGCCGAAGAGGTGGATGCGGACTGGGCATCGATCGTCGTGATGGATGCGAAGACCGGCGATCTGATTGCGGTGGCGGATGCGCCTAGCGTCGACCCATCCGACTACCTCGCCTCCGATGCGGATGATCGCGGTGCGCGCTCCTTCCAGGCGAGTTTCGAACCGGGCTCCACCTTCAAGAGCCTCACCTTGGCCTCAGCCATCGAGGAGGGCGTGACGACTCCGACCAGTGAGTACACGGTGGCTGACTCGCGCACGACATCGATCGGCACGACGATTTCTGATTCGTTCACGCACGGGGTGATGCAGCTGACCACCACCGGCATCCTCCGGTACTCCTCAAATGTGGGTATCACCGAGCTGGGGGAGGCGATGAGCGAGGAGACGCGCTACAACTACTTGCAGGCTTTCGGCATCGGGGAGACGACATCGGTAGACTTTCCCGGCGAGTCCAGCGGGACACTCACCGATTACAACGACTGGGATGTGCACTCGGCGCTCACCGAGATGTTCGGCCAGGGGCCGGTTGCGGCGACTCCCGTGCAAATCACGTCCGCCTATCAGGCCATCGCGAACGGGGGCGAGCGCATCTCGCCGCGCCTCGTCGAAAGCTGCACCTCCTCAGATGGCACCGTGACGGAGAACGCAACGTCTGACCCCGTGCAGGTTGTCTCCGAGGACACGGCGGACCAGGTCATCGACGTTCTCGAGAACGTGGTCAATCAGGGGGGCGCTCCCATGGCTGCCGTTGACGGGTACCGCGTGGCGGGGAAGACGGGAACAGCCCAGATCGCGGAGAACGGCGTATACCTGGCCGACGACTATGCGCTGTCGTTCGTGGGGATGGCTCCCGCAGAAGACCCCCAGTACGTTGTGGGCGTGTTCACCTACAAGGCGTCCTCCGACCTGACGTGGGATTTTGGAGCCTCCTTCTCGAGCGTGATGAGCTATGTGCTCAAGAAATACGATGTGTCCCCCTCAACCGAGAGCGCGGAGGATCTGCCGATCACCTGGGAGTAAGTGACCTGACCGGGTGTCCGAACGCGGGCCTTCGGTTCGGGTGTCGCGCCCGGGCACGCGCGAGCCGTGGGGGATAATGGCAAAGGCTTAGCCGCGCAGGCATCGGAGGAGCGAGGATCGCATGGGCACGCAGACGGTAGTCGACGTCAGGCCGAAGCGTGTGCATCCCACCACGCTGGCCGAGATCGTCCGGCTCGTTACCGGGCACAGTGCGCAGCCAATAGCAGGGGTAAGCGTCACTGGCGTGGCGAATGCGACGCGGCTCATCCAGCCTGGTGACCTCTTCGCAGCGTTGCCCGGGGGACGCACCCACGGTGCAAAGTTCGCGGGGGATGCTCAGCAGCACGGTGCCGTAGCCGTCCTCACCGATGAGGAAGGGGCGACGCTCTTGCCCGAGACCGTGCACATCCCGGTCATCGTCTGTGCTGATCCGCGCCGACATCTGGGCGCCGTCTCCGCGCTGATCTATGGGAACACCCGCTCCCGGTTGACCACGATTGGGGTGACCGGAACGAATGGCAAGACGACGGTGACGTACTTCGTGGAGGCGATACTCACTGAAGCCGGCATCGTGACCGGGATGAGCGCCACCCCGGAGCGCCACGTCGGGTCGACGATTGTGGGCAGCGGCCTGACTACTCCGGAAGCTCCGGTGCTTCAGGGCATGATCGCTCGTATGCGCGAACTCGGGGCACAGGCGCTGTCCCTGGAGGTGTCCGCTCAGGCCGTGAGTAAGCATCGTATCGGCGGCATTCACTTCGATGCGGTCGGATTCATGAACCTCAGCGCAGAGCACCTCGACGAGTATCACGACATGGATACGTACTTCCGGGCAAAGCGCGGGCTGTTCACGCCCGAATACGCCGATCGCGCGGTCGTCAGTCTCGCAGACCCGTGGGGGCAGAAGCTGGTGGAAGAGGCCGAAATCCCCACCCAGACCCTTGTCGCCCAGTGGTGGCCGCAGTCGGCGCTCAGTGCCAGTGCGGATTGGGTGGTTGGTGACTTCGCGGACACCGAGATGGGGTGCCGGTGCACCGTGACTGATCTGTATGGCCACCGGTTTGAGATATCGGCGGACCTCCCGGGCCGTCATGTGGCGGTGGATGCGGCCATGGCGGTGGCGCTGGTGGCAACCGCGGGAGTGCCGCGGGACGCCATCGACGCGGCTCTCGCGCACGGGGCACTGGAGAGGCCCTACATTCCGGGGCGGCTGGAGCAGATGTCTGGCCCGGGGGCGCCCCTGGTGATCGTCGACTACGCACACACCCCGACGGCGATGGCCGAAACTCTCGTCGAATTGCGCAGGCGCACGCCAGGACGATTGATCACCGCGTTTGGGGCAGACGGCGGGCGTGATCCCTTCAAGCGTCCGGGGATGGCTCAGGCGGCGGCGCAGAACGCGGACCTGACGATTATCTGCGATGCGCATCCACGGCGTGAGGACCCCGCCCAGATTCGGGCCCAGCTGCTGGAGGCTGCCCGGGCCGTGCCGGGTGCGGAGGTCCTCGAGATTCCGGATCCTGCCTCCGCCATCGACTATGCGGTCGGACGGCTCAAGCCGGGCGACACTTTCGTGGTGCTGGGGCCCGGCGATGAGGATTACCGGGCCGTGGGCGATCGCGAGATTCCCTATTCGGCGCGTAACGAGGCCCGGCGCGCGCTCGCGGAGCATGGCTGGCCGGTGTCTCAGCCGGTGGAACGGATGGTGGATCAGTGATCGACATCGATGTACGCACTTTGGCCAGTTGGGTCGGCGGGACGACGAACGGCGATGACGACGTCCGTGTCCACGGTGCCGTCACGACGGACTCGCGGGAGATCGAGCCGGGGGGCCTTTTCATCGCCAAGCGGGGCGAGACAGCAGATGGGCATGCGTATGTCGCGGCGGCTGCGCAGGCCGGCGCTGCGGCAGCGATCGTCGAGCATACTGTGGATGCGGACATCCCGCAGATCTGCGTCCCCGACGCCGTGCACGCCCTGGCAGATCTGGCCCGCGCGTACACCACGCACCTGAGAACCCATGGCGCGCTGAGTCGCGTGCTCGCGATCACGGGTTCTGTCGGGAAGACGACGACGAAACACTTGCTGGGCAATATTCTCCAGACGCAGGCTCCGACTATCTGGCCGGTGCGCTCGTACAACAACGAGGTAGGCGTCCCCCTGACGGTGATGCGCGCTAATGAGACCACGCGCTTCCTCGTGCTGGAGATGGGCGCCAGTCACATTGGCGACATCCGGTACCTCACCTCGATCGCGCAACCTGATACGGGCTGCGTACTGTGTGTCGGACTCGCTCATGCCGGAGAATTCGGTGGGATAGAGAACACCACCATCGCGAAACGAGAGATGGTCGAGGCTATCCCGGGCAGCGGCGCGGCGGTACTGAATCGCGACGATGTGCGCGTGGCATCCATGGCCTCCGCCTCGCGCGCGCCGGTGATCTGGTTCGGGCAGGGTCCGGATGCACACGTACGGTACGCACAGGTGACCTCGGACGCGACGGGAATTCACTTCCTGCTGGAGTCCGGCAAGCACCGCCGTCAGGTGCGGCTGCACCTTCTCGGGGAGCACAACGCGTCGAACGCAGCTGCCGCGATCGCGTGCGCGCTCAGCGCCGGGATTGACTTCGATGACGCGGTGGACGCGCTGGAGAGCATCCCCGCGGGGGAGCGCTGGCGGATGCAGGTGATGCCCCGCTCGGACGGCGTCACCATCATTAATGACGGGTATAACGCGAATCCCGCATCCATGTCCGCTGCAATCCACACGCTGGCGACATTACGCTCGCCCGGGCATCGCGTCGTCGCGGTGCTCGGCGGCATGGGGGAGCTCGGTGACCTTTCCGACGAGGAGCACGATAGGATTGGTCGTCTGATCGTTCGGCTGGGGATCGATCAGTTAGTTGCGGTCGGAGAACCTGCGCGCAGGATCTACCTTGCCGCGAATCAGGAAGGGTCGTGGGGCGGTGAAGCGGTGTTCGTACCGGATAATGATGCGGCCGTCGAGTTCGTGCAGCGCTTTGTGCGTCCGGGAGATATCGTGCTGACGAAATCGTCCATGGTCTACGGTTTGCGGCTTGTTGGTGACCGTCTGGCACGGGGAGATGATGCGTGAGTGAAGACTGTACTCATCGCGGCGGTTGTCGCACTGTGCTTGAGCCTGTTCCTCATGCCGCTGTACATACGGTTGGCGAAGAAGCTGGAGTGGGGTCAGTTCATCCGTGAGGATGGTCCTCGCTCTCACCTGACCAAGAGGGGCACCCCGACGATGGGCGGCATCGTCATCCTCGGGGCGACGACGGTGGCCTACTTCGTGTCCCACCTGTTCACGGAAGACCCCATTACCCCATCGGTGCTCCTGGCGCTGCTGCTCACCCTGGGCTTGGGCCTGGTCGGGTTCATCGATGACTTCATCAAAGTGCGCAAGCATCGGTCGTTGGGACTGGGCGGCTGGGCCAAGATGGGTCTGCAGGCGGTCGTCTCCATTGCCTTTATCGTGCTGGCGGTGCAGTTTCCGAACTCCGAGGGGGTCACCCCCGCATCCTGGCATGTGTCCTTCGCTCGTGACCTTCCCGTGGATTTCAGCGTCGCGGGACCCGTCGTGGGGGGCGCACTGCTCGTGCTGTGGTTGTACCTCATCATCGCTTCCGCCTCGAACGGGGTCAACGTCGCCGATGGTCTGGATGGGCTGGCCGCGGGGGCCTCGATCATGGCCGCGGGGGCGTACGTTCTCATCTCGTACTGGCAGTTCAACCAGTGGTGCTACTCGCTGACCCGGACCGTCGCCGAATCGGGCCAGTGCTATGCGGTTCGTGATCCGCTCGACCTGACCGTGTTCGCAGCTGCACTGCTCGGGGCACTGGTCGGTTTCCTGTGGTGGAACACGTCCCCTGCCCAGCTGTTCATGGGCGACACAGGATCCCTGGGCATCGGCGGCGCGATTGCCGCACTGGCCATCCTCACGCGCACAGAGTTGCTGCTGGTGTTCATCGGCGGGCTGTTCGTGATCGTCGCTGGCTCGGTCATCCTGCAGCGGGTGTACTTCAAGCTCACGCACGGCAAGCGGATCTTCCTGATGAGTCCGTTGCACCACCACTTCGAGCTCAAGGGCTGGGCGCCAGTGACCGTGGTCGTGCGGTTCTGGATCATTGCAGGGATCAGCGCGGCACTCGGCGTTGGTCTGTTCTACTTCGAGTGGGCTGCGGGGTAAGCACATATGTCTGTTCCAACATCTCCTGATCAGTGGCGCGGGCGTCGCGTCGTCGTGCTCGGTCTGGGGGTCACCGGCTTCGCCGTCGCCGACACCCTGGCCGAGTTGCACGCCGCCGTGACCGTGATCGCCGGACACGCGGATCCGGAGCGCGTGGATGTTCTCTCCGTCGTCGGCGCACAGACCCGGGAAATAGCTGACCCCGGGGCCACGATAGAGGCTCTCGAGGAGCTCGAGCCGGAGGTCGTCGTCGTCTCGCCGGGCTACCGGCCGGATTCTCCGATCGTTCAGTGGGTGGTCGCGGCGGGCATCCTCCTGCTCAGCGACATCGATGTGGCCTGGCTGCTTCGGGAGCTGTCCCCGCGGCCAGCCGAATGGATCTGCATCACCGGAACCGACGGCAAGACCACCACCACACAGCTCACTGCCGCGATGATCGAGGCATCGGGGAAGCGTGCCGCGGTGTGCGGGAATATTGGGATACCGGTATTGGATCGGATCCGGGACCCCGAGGGTTTCGATTTCCTGGTCGTCGAGTTGTCCAGTTTCCAACTGCACTACACGAACCTGCTCTCGCCGTGGTCGGCAGCCTGCTTGAACATCGCTGATGACCACATCGACTGGCATGGCTCGAAGGATGCCTACGTCGCCGCCAAGGCGAAGGTGTTTCACCGGGTGAAAAAGGTGTGTCTCTACAATGCCGACGATCCGGTCACGGAACGGCTGGTGGAACAGGCCGACGTCGTCGAGGGGGCGCGAGCCGTGGGCTTCACCCTCGGCGCTCCGGGAATCTCGATGGTGGGAATTGTCGATGGCGTGCTCCTGGATCGGGCGTTCATCGAGACGCGGGCGCATGAGGCCCAGGAGATCACCACGGTTGAGGCGTTGGCGGATCGGGGGATGGGCGCGCAACACCTGCTCGCCGATGTGCTCGCTGCTTCTGCCCTCGCGCGTTCGGCCGGGGTAACTATCGCGGATATTCAGCGTGCCCTCGCGCAGTTCCACCTGGGAGCGCACCGGATCCAGCCGGTGGCGGACATCGCAGGCGTCCTGTACATCGATGACTCGAAGGCGACCAACTCGCATTCGGCCAATGCTGCTCTCGAGGCATTTGACTCGATTGTGTGGATTGTCGGCGGTCTCCTCAAGGGTGTCGATATCACCCCGCTGGTCGAGCAGAATGCCTCCCGCTTGCGCGGGGCTGTCGTGATTGGCGTCGATCAGCAGCCGGTGTTGGATGCTCTGCGACGACACGCGCCCGATGTGCCCATCATTGCGATCGATCCTGGTGAGACTGGTGTCATGGATGCTGCGGTGGAGGCCGCGGCCTCTCTGGCCCAATCCGGAGATGTCGTGCTGATGGCGCCGGCGGCGGCATCCATGGATCAGTTCCGCGACTACGCAGATCGAGGCCAGGCTTTTGTCGACGCGGTGCGGATACGCGAGACGGGAGGACACACTGATGGTGCATCCTCCTCTGTGCTCTGACGGAGGTCGCTGGTGACCGCGGATTCTCCAGTGGTTCGCCGAGCGCCATGGGTCTCGCGGCTGCGCATCCGCGGGGTTACTGAGGCCTATTCGTCCAACTACGTCCTCCTGCTGGCGATCACCCTCCTGCTCGTGGTGATCGGCCTCGTCATGGTGCTGTCCTCCTCGGCGATTGATTCGTATTCCGAGAGCGATAACTTCTTTTCGACCTTCTTCAAGCAGGGCTTTTTCGCGATTGCGGGTATCCCGCTCATGTTGATGGTGAGCAGAATGCCCGTCTCCCTGATCCGACGCTGGGCGGGGGTGTTCTTTCTCGCCGCTCTTGCCTTGCAGGCGTTGGTGTTTACCCCTCTGGGGTATGGCTCTGGCGGCAACAGGAACTGGATTCGGGTCGGCTCGCTCAGTGTGCAGCCGTCCGAGGTGTTGAAAGTTGCGCTCCTGCTGTGGCTCGCCGTCGTACTGGCGCGTCGGCCTGCGCAGTTGAACCAGCTCAAGGCGATAGCTTTCCCCGGCCTGATCGGTGTCGCTCTGGCCGTGGGGTTGGTGCTGCTGGGCCACGATCTCGGCACCGCTATGGTCATGTTGCTCGCGGTCTTCGGGAGCCTCTACTTCGCGCGGGTTCCGTTGCGGTACTTCGTGATTGCGGGGGCAGCTGCCGTGGGCGGGGTCATCGTGCTGGCTGTGACTAGTCCCAACCGAATGAACAGGATCGCCCAGTTCCTGTCCCCGGATTGTACGGATTATCTCGGCAGCTGCTGGCAGTCCGTTCACGGCACCTGGGCGCTGGCCAATGGGGGAGTCTTCGGAGTCGGCCTGGGTAATTCGGTCGCGAAGTGGTCCTGGCTCCCAGCTGCCGAGAATGATTTCATCTTCGCGATCATCGGTGAAGAACTCGGACTGGTCGGTGCGGTCGTCGTGTTTGCGCTCTTTCTCGGGCTCGCCGTCGTTTTCTGCCGCATTATTCTGTCTGCTCCGGACAGTTTCAGCCGGGTTTTTGTGGGCGGTGTGATGGTCTGGATCGTCGGACAGGCCTTCGTGAATATGGGCGTCGTCGTCGGTGTCCTTCCCGTGCTCGGGGTCCCCCTGCCCCTAATATCGTCGGGGGGATCGGCCCTGATCAGTGCCCTGGTGGCCATCGGTTTGGTCCTCGCGATATCCCGCGAAAACCCGACGCCTCTGGTGGTCGGAACGCCCAAGGAGGGTGTGTGACCCGGTATCTCCTCGCCGGAGGGGGAACCTCCGGCCATGTCAACCCCCTGCTGTCGGTTGCCCACGCGATCCGTACGAAGGAACCCGACGCCCGGATCGTCGTCGTCGGTACCCAGGAGGGGCTCGAGGCGCGGTTGGTCCCCGAGGCAGGGTTCGAACTCGTCACGATCCCGCGGGTACCGTTTCCTCGCCGTCCCAATGCGTATGCGTTGGCGTTCCCGGTTCGTTTTGCTCGCGCGGTGCGTCAGCTGCGGCGTTTGTTGCGGGACCGGCAGATCGACGTCGTGGTAGGTTTCGGCGGATATGTGTCGACGCCAGCCTACGTGGCAGCGCGCGGCAGGGTGCCGATCGTCATCCATGAGGCGAATGCATTGCCCGGACTGGCCAATCGGCTGGGCGCGCGCTGGACGCCGTATGTGGGAGTTACCTTCCCTGGCACGCCGTTGCCGCATGCACGGCTCGTGGGGATGCCGTTGCGGCCCCAGATCGAGCAGATCGATCGTGTGCGCGATCGGGATGCTGCCGCAGCAGCCCTGGGCCTGGATCCGTCCGTGCCGACGTTGCTGGTCACCACCGGATCGCTCGGCGCATTGCGCGTGAATGAGGCGATCGTTGCGCGCGCCCAGGAATGGGCGAAACGTGGGTGGCAGGTGGTTCATGTGGGAGGATCGCGCAACCCCGTGCCGGATCCTGGCGTCCCCGGATACCGGATGTTCCGCTATCTGGACCGCATGGATCTTGCGCTGACGGTGGCGGATTTCGCTGTGGCTCGAGCGGGGGCTGCCACGGTGTGCGAGTTTGCCGCGCTGGGAATCCCCGCCGTATTCGTTCCGTTGCCGTTTGGGAACGGGGAGCAGAGGCGCAACGCTGAGCCCATGGCGGCGGCCGGAGGCGCGATTATCGTGCCGGACGACGAGGTGTCCGCGCACTGGGTGGATACTGTCCTGCTGCCGTTACTGTCCGACCGAGAGCGGATTGCGGCGATGGCCCGTGCGGCGGGCGGCAGCGGATCCCGCCAGGGAAGTGCGAACATGGTGGAGCTCATTGCCGAGGCAGTGGCTCAGTAAAGGCGTAGGCTCGCGAGGCGAGGAACGAGGAGAAGATGGTCGTTCAGATTGACATTTCCGGCAGGATACCGGATGAGCTCGGACACGTACACTTCGTGGGCATCGGCGGCTCGGGCATGAGCGGCATCGCCGAGGTCCTGCTGAACCTCGGCTACGTGGTCAGCGGCTCGGACATCGCGAGCAACGCCGCCACCCGCCGCCTGGCCTCGCTGGGCGCGCGCGTGCAGCTCGGCCATGCCGCCGGCAACATCGCCGGCGCCGACTGCATCGTCACCTCCACCGCGGTGCGCGGCGACAACCCCGAGGTGATCGCGGCGCGCGCGCAGCGCGTGCCGGTGGTGCCGCGCGCGCTGATGCTGGCCGAGCTGATGAAGCTCAAGCAGGGCGTGGCGATCGCGGGCACGCACGGCAAGACCACCACCACCAGCCTGGTCTCCTCGGTGCTGGCGCGCGGCGGCATGGATCCCACCTTCGTGATCGGCGGCCGGCTCAACAGCGCCGGCGCCAACGCGCGGCTGGGCAGCGGCGACTACATCGTCGTCGAGGCCGACGAGTCCGACGCCTCGTTCCTGAACCTGTCGCCGATGATCGCGGTGATCACGAACATCGACGCCGACCACATGGAGACCTACGGCCACGACTTCGCGCGGCTCAAGCAGGCCTTCGTCGAGTTCACCCAGCGGCTGCCGTTCTACGGCGCCGCGGTGCTGTGCGTGGACGACGCCAACGTGCGCGAGATCATGCCCTTCGTCTCCAAGCCGGTGCTTACCTACGGGATGGCGCCCGACGCGCAGTTCCGCGCGGTGGACGTGCGCCCCGACGGCGCGCGCATGCGCTTCACGCTGCTGCGCGTCAACGGTGTGGCGCGCGCGCCGCTGGAGGTGGTGCTCAATGCCCCCGGCGAGCACAACGTGCGCAACGCGCTGGCCGCGATCGCGGTCGCCGACGAGCTGGGCGTGGCCGACGAGGCGATCGTCGCGGCGCTGGCCGACTTCCACGGCGTGGGCCGGCGCTTCCAGCCCTACGGCGAGGTGCCCGCCCGCGACGGCGGCAGCTTCACGCTGATCGACGACTACGGCCATCACCCGGTCGAGAT
>DGEZ01000041.1:0-25046 GCA_002391425.1 Micrococcales bacterium UBA3913
AGATGTGTATAAGAGACAGACCTCACTCTGTCGGGGTAGCGGGATTTGAACCCACGACCTCTTCGTCCCGAACGAAGCGCGCTACCAAACTGCGCTATACCCCGTAGGCACCGCGTTGCCGCAACTGCCAACTGAACAAGGATACCCGAAAAAGCTGCAGTGCGTGTCGTGAGGTGGCGCCGGGGCGTCAGAGCAGATGCGTCGCTGTCAGTGTGACAAGTGTCGCTTCCGGCGGGCAGGCGAATCTCACGGGCGCGTAAATGGATGTCCCCAGTCCGGCCGAGACGTGCAAGGGGACGCAGCGGCCCGCATGCCTCCACCGGCTCGCGCCCTTGGCCTGTTTTAGCGGTAGATCGCAGTTTGTGGTCAGCGCCCCCAGTCCTGGTACACAGACCTGTCCGCCGTGGGTGTGGCCAGCAAAGATCACGTCGACTCCCGCATCCACCAGTGCATCGAGAACTGCTTGATATGGTGCATGGGTGACCCCGACGATGAGAGCGCCAGCATCACGCGCGGCGCGAATTTGGGGGCGCCTGCCGTGAATGATGTCGAGGTTTGCATGCCCCAGGTGAGCGTCCCCGGTGCCCACGAAAAGGACGGGGAGACTGCCCAGCTGCATCTCGGTAGCCTCGTTGTTGAGGTTCGCCCAGGAGGAGGAATCGAACACCGCATGCAGGGCAGAAATGTCGATGGGCTCCCGGGTGGGTTCGACGTTGACATGGGTGGTACGAGGGAACACGTAACGCAACGGATTCTTCGGCCGTGGGGCGTAGAGGTCGTTGGAGCCGTCAACGTAGACGCCCGGGGCGCTACGAAGCAGCGGAGCCAGCGCCGCTTCGAGGGTGGGGATAGCGTCTACAGAGCCCACGTTGTCTCCGGTATCGATCACGAGGTCTGGCTCCAGGAAGGCGAGGGAATTCACCCAGGAGACCTTGTCGAGCTGACGCGGCGTAATGTGCAGGTCAGACAGGTGAAGGATGCGCAGATCGGGCGAGCCGTGCGGGAGTACCGGGATGGTCACCTCACGCAATGTGTATGAGCGACGCTCGATGAGCGCACTGTACCCGAGTGCGGCCGTGCCCAGCGCAAGGACGCCGAGCGCGTTGCGGGCGAGAGAGCGCCGCGAAGTCATTTGCACCCCTATCTCTCGGTGGGTTCAGACGAGTAACCACCCGTCTGAACGCGGTCTGAACGCGGTTCTACACGGTCGGCCAATGGTGTCGCGTCCCAGGTGCCGGCTGCTAGTCGGCGTCGGGATCCGTGTTCTCGGCAGACGCAGACGTAGACGCAGAAGGCTCGGCAGCCTGTTTCCCGATCGTGAGCAGAATGGAGTCGGTGAGGCTGGTCGTCGCTCCCGCTTCGGGGGATGTCGATACGACGGTGCCCACTTGAGAGGAGTCTGTGACCTCGACTTCTGTTGTACTCACGGAGGTGAAACCGGCGTCTTGCAGTGTCGTGAGAGCTTCATCCTGGCTCATCCCGACAACGCTGGGCATGGATGTCGACGGACCTGCGCTCAGCGTTATTGTGATCGACTGGCCCTTCGTTGCATACGATCCCCCGGAGGGATTTGTGTATGCGACGAGACCCTCTTCCACCGTTGACGTGACGCGTTCCGATGCGATGGTGGAGGTGAAGCCCGCATTCGACAGAACACTTTGGGCGGTGTCTGAGGACAACCCCGACACATTCGGGACGGCTACGCTGACTCCCTCGACCAAGGAGTCGGGGGCTTCAGGGAAATCTGAACCCGGATACTCCTTGTCTATGGCAGTCATGATGTCGTGCCAGAGGTAGGACTTCAGATACACCCCCGCGTACCCATGACTGTACGTACTGGCGTCATACCCGCTGACCTGGCTGAGCGGGTCGCCCACCCAGGTGGCCAACGAGACCTCGGTGGAGTACCCGACGAGCCAGTTCTGTACCGCGTAGTCGGAAGTTCCGGTCTTACCAGCCACAGCGGTGCCATCCTCTGGGTTGGCCCCGGAGGCGGTCACGCCGGTGTCAGCGTCCAGGGTAGCCTCAAGCGCGACAGTGGCCGCTGATGTGACATCAGAAGTGAGGACCTGCTTGCAATTCGTTCCGCCGACGTCATACTCTTCGCCGGTCAGGGAGTTCACGACGCTGTCGAACGGCGTCTCCTCGCAGTACACGCCATTGTTGGCGATGGTTGCGAACGCTGATGCCATGGTGAGGGGGGACGTGTTCACCTGGCCGGATCCGTACACGTCTGAGAGGTTCATATCCAGCGCTGTCCCATCAGCGCGAGTCACGCCCATGGACGTCGCTGTGCTCTCGATGTTGCACAGGTCGAGCTCTTTCGCCATCGACATATACGCGGTGTTTACGGATCTCACTGTCGCTTGCTCGACGGTCATACTGCTGTACCCCCAGTTGACGGAGTTCGACAGCGTGAAAGTGCCGCTACCGGCAAGTCCATTGTCACTACAGGAGTCCGTAAAATCTGTCTGATCGAAAGTCATGTTGTTACTCGACGAGACTGTCTCGTTGAGCGTGTGACCCTCCTCCAGCCAGTCGAGGAGGGTGAACACTTTAAAACTGGAGCCTGGTTGGAAGCCCAGTGATCCCCCGTAGGCATAGTCGGCGGCATAGTTCACCGCCGTTTCAGACGTACTGGTGGTGTCAGCCGAGACAGAGTAATCCCTATTTTGCACCATCACGAGTATTCGGCCTGTGCCCACTTCTACTGCCGCGGACGCGTTGGCGAAGGGGTTGTCGGAGGAAGGATCAATCCAATACTGCGAGGACTCATATGCTTCGGCCTGAAGGTCAAGATCCAGCGTGGTGTAGATCTCCAGGCCGCGGTTGAGGGTCGCCCCGCGCTCTGATGTGGAGTCGCCGAAGGCATCGGACTGTTTGATGGAGGCGACGACGTAGTCACAGAAGAAGGCGTTCTCTCCAGCGAGAGCACACCCCTGGTTCACTGGGGTGATATCCACCTCAACAGCGGTATCGACCGCAGCCTGATACTCATCCTGTGTAATGTAGCCGTGCTCGAGCATCTTGCTCAGCACGTAATCTCGACGGGTTTTCGCCTGATCGAGGTTGTCCTCGTTGTCGGGAGCGTACGTGTTGGGGCTGGTGAGCATCCCCGCCAGCAATGCCGCCTGGGGGAGGGTCAGATTGGCTGCGGTTGTATTGAAGTAGTACTCAGCGGCAGCTTCGATACCGTAGATCTGCCCACCCATGAAGCTGATGTTCAAGTATTGGGTGAGGATCTCTTCCTTCGTGTACTCCTTTGTCATCCCCAGTGCCAGCCACATATCGCTGAGCTTGCGCGTAATCGTCTGCTCCGTGGCGGCTTCTTCGGCTTCTTCGTCGCCGGCGTTCTGTGCTTGCTCCTGCACCTGATTCTTGACCAGCTGCATGGTAATCGTGGATGCGCCCGAGGCGATCGAGCCGGTGACCTGGTTCTGCACGAGGGCGCGAGCCGCAGCCCAGACGTTTACCCCCGAATCATCCCAGAAGGAGGGGTTCTCCACCGCGACGACCGCATCTTTCGCATACTGGGAAATCTCGTCGTATGTGACGGGTATGCGGTTCTTGTTGTAGAAGTTGGCGATGCTCACCCAGTCGTCGCCTTGCTTCGCGTAGATGGTGGAACGACTCTGCAAGGTGATGAGTGGGAGCTCCGCCGATACCGAGCTCGCCAGGTTGACGGCGTCGCTGGCGATGATGTCTGCTACGGCGACACCAGGGGTGGCGATTCCCGCAGCCATGATGCCGAGTGCCACGCTTCCTCCCGGAAGGAGAGGAAGGGGCCGAACTTGCTCGTCGGTTCTGAAGTCTTCGCCATGGCCTTAATAGTATTGTTCGTAACTGATAGGGACGGGAAGGTTGGATTCCAATGCGGAAGTGGGAATATCAAACGACTCCGTTGCTGGTTCACACTACCACCGCGATCCTGAACAACTTCGGTGAAGATGGCTGGGAACTTGTTTCGGTGGTGCAGGGGCCAGAAGGCGGTCTTGTCGCGTATTTGAAGAGAGAAGTGAACGATGTCGACCATCACTGAACGGCTTGCTCAATTGGGTCTGGCCCTCCCCGAGGTGGCGAAGCCGGTGGCCGCCTATGTTCCTGCTGTGATTTCGGGAGACCTCGTGTATACCTCGGGTCAATTGCCTTTCGTCGAGGGCAAGCTCGCGTTCACGGGGAAGGTGGGTTCCGATGTCTCCGCGCAGGATGCGCAGGCACAGGCGCGTGTTGCTGCTCTGAACGCCCTCGCTGCCGCCCAGCAGGTGCTGGGGTCCCTGGATAGGGTGACTGCGGTCGTCAAGGTGGTGGGGTTCGTGGCGTCGGATCCGACGTTTACCGGCCAACCGGCTGTCATCAACGGGGCAAGTGAGTTGCTGGGCGAGGTTTTCGGGGATGCCGGTCAGCATGCTCGTAGTGCAGTCGGTGTGGCGGTGCTCCCGCTGGATTCTCCTGTCGAGGTGGAGCTCATCCTTCGGTACTCGTGATGGCGCTCTCTGTGACTGTCCTGTGCCCCGCATAAGAATAGGGTGAGTAGGACTTTTGTCCACGGGCAGGCATTTGCAGATTAAATACGCCCAATGTACTATTTGTGACGACGCCCTTGTGGCGTGTGGTGAATTTGATTCCCCCAATCGTTCATCACTGGCGGCACGAGTTCCCCCAGCACGTGCCGCCTCTTTATTTTTGCCGAGGGGTGTCTGTGATACCAACGGAGGTTTTTCACAGGCCACCCCGCTCGGATAACTCTCCACTGGTGCCAGGAGATAGGCACCGGGTTTCCTGGAGCGACGCAATCCTGAGGATATGCTTCCCAACTCCTCCGTCTTTGGTCCGCTTTCCCCGTTGGTAGAGGTCCCTGACGTGACCGACATCATCGTGACGTCCGGCGGGCAAGTGTGGCTAGATGACCCGCACGGCCTTCGGCAGGTGCCGTTGCGGATAGAGACGGAATCTGAAGTACGGAGCCTGGCCGTGGAGCTCGTTGCCGCGGGAGGTCGGCACCTCGACTACGCGAGCCCGATAGCGGATGTCCGGGTCGACCCGTGCTACCGGGTGCACGCGGTTATCCCGCCGGTTGCCGCCATGGGCACGGAGATCACTATTCGCATCCAGCGCCGCAGCCCTGTGAGCGTGCACCAGTTCGGCTCAGCGGGAGAACCCGGCGCATCCCGGCTGCGGCTTCTCCAGGTGGCGGTGGCGGACAGAGAAAACTTGCTCATTAGCGGGCCGACGGGAAGCGGCAAGACAACCCTGGTCGGGGCTCTGCTGAGTGAGGTCCCCGCGAGTGAGCGGATTATCATCCTCGAGGATGTGCGGGAGATCGTCTCCGCGCACCCACACCTGGTCAGACTTGAGGTTCGGCAAGCTAATACGGACGGACGCGGAGCAGTGACCTTGTCGGATCTCGTGCGTGCGAGTCTGCGCATGCGACCGGACCGGATCGTGCTGGGTGAATGTCGCGGTCCGGAGGTAGCCGATTTGCTTTCCGCGCTAAATACCGGGCATGCGGGGAGCATGGCCACAGTTCACGCGAATTCCCTGCAGGACGTGCCTTCTCGGTTGACTGCGCTGGGACAGCGGGCGGGTCTCTCCCCGCGCACCGTCGCGTCCATGGCCGTGTCGGCCATCTCCTGGGTGGCCTTCCTGAGTCGGAACCAGCATGGCCGTCACGTGTCGGCCGTGGGGAGGCTGAGGATCAGCGCTGACGGCGTGAGTGTTGAGGAGGTCGATCATCGGAGACCTCAACGGTAGTGATTCCTCCCCCGGGAGACAGCCTGCCCCGGATACTTTTTCTCGTGCAGTGACCCGGCTGCTGGCCGCGACGGAGGCGGGGCTCGATGCACGCACGGCGTGGAGACTGCTGGCCCGTGACTACCCCAACCATCCAGTGCTCGGCGGAACACGAGACCCCGAACTCCTCGTTGCCCGAGTCCGTGAAGCTCTGTCTCACGTGGGTGCGTTTGGCAGGAGGGCGCTCTCTTCCGAGGAAGCCACCGGGTGGGTGTCGCTCGGGGTGGGACTTCAGCTCATTCGCCGGGTGGGAGGCGGAAACGCCACCCTGTTGCACGGTCTGGCGGAGGCAATGGCCCAGCACGCGGTCGTGGTCAGACGCGTATCGAGTATCGTGGCGGGAACGCGCGTGACCAGCGGAGTGCTCTCGCTGCTGCCTGTCGTCGGGATGCTTGCCGCCGTGGGGATGCTCCCCGCTTCCGCGCATCCCAGCTCCGTGGTAGCTATGGGGGTCTGCTTCGGCCTGGCGGTGACGTTGATGGCTCTCGGGCGCTGGTGGCGGTCGCGATTGTTTCGGTGGGCGTCTTCGGGAGCGCTGGCGCGATTCGTGGTGTACGAATTGGTCGCCATTGCGGTATCTGCCGGAGCGCCGCCGACATATGCAGGGCGGCTCGTCGCCGAGGCAGTCGGGGAATCCGCGCTGCTGCTGGGCGCCGAAGACATCATGCCCAGCGTGGCTACGGGGCGCCTCTGGCAGTCGTCTGGGATGCGCTTCGCGATGGATGCGGGAGCGCCCCTCGTCGACGTGCTCAGGGCGGAAGCTCGTCGGGTGCAACGCGATGATGAGGCCGATGCCCTGCGTCGCGTCCAGGAGCTGGATGGGCGACTATTGCTTCCACTGGGCCTGTGTGACCTCCCCGCATTTTTCAGTTCCGGAGTTATCCCCACCGTGTTGGCGGCGTGGCAGATGTGGTGACCGGAAAGATTTTCACAAGCGGCGGGTGTTCCTCCGTTCCACGCATCGGCGGGGAGGGGGCGCTGTGTGGGCGTGAACCTGCCGGACACTGTGAGTGTTCGGGGAGGTCCCCCGAACAGGAGGAAGGGGGTCCCATGACCAAGGACATCCATACAATGCCGGGGCGCTGGTGGGAGACAGGGAGGCGAGCGGCCTGGCGCAGATGTGTTGCTGCGATCCTGTCGGAGCGGGGAGCAGAAACGGCCGAATACGCCATAGCGACGATGGCAGCGGTGGGTTTTGCCGGGCTTCTGGTCGTCATTCTTAAAGGCGACGAGGTGCGCGATATCCTCACGAACCTGGTTCGCGATGCGCTCACGCCGTGAGCATGGTGGCGGCACTCGGGATGCGGGTGCCGCTGCCGCGGAACTCGCAGTCGTGATGCCAGTGGTCGTGCTCATCGTTCTTGTCCTGGGGGCGCTCGCCGTTGGCGCGATGCGCAGTATTGCAGCCGTTTCGGTTGCATCTGACTTGGCACGTGCGAGCGCCATGGGCATGCACCTGGCAGAACTGGATGCGCTGGCGCGAGAGGCCGGGTTTCCCCATCTCTGGGAGTTGACCGAAAAGGAGTCCCTGGTGTGTGCTCGTATCGAACCGCATGTAAACGTGCTGGGCATCGATGTGGCACTGCGCACCGTGGAGGTGTGTGCGCTTAACGTCACCGGTGCCGCGTGAAACTGCGAGCCGTTGTGCGTGGACGTGCCGTGCGTGCACATGCACAGCGAGGGTCGGCCGTGATCACAGCTGTGGGGGCTAGTGCCGTCCTGGCGGCAACGGCCGTCGCCATATCGATGCTCCTGGCTTTCGGCCTGGCTGGCGAGCGTGTCCAGAGGGTGGCGGAACAGGCTGCCCTGGCGGCGGCGGATACCCTGGCCGGGTACGTCCCGGGGGTGTCCCCGTGCCAGGCGGCGGAACTCGTGGCCCATCCGCAGGGCGCTGCCATGACGGAGTGCCTCATCGACGGCTCGAATGTCACCGTGCGGGTCGTCGACCATGCGAGCGGACGCGGTGGTGTCGCCCGTGCCGGCCCACCCGTCTGAGGCGGGTGTCACACTGGTCACGTGTATTGTCAGTGTCGCATCGTGTAATGTGTCGCATCGACGGGCCAGTCTGTACTCTGGCCGTGAAGAGCGTGAGTAGAACTTCAAGAGGAGTGGGCGTGGCTGGCGTCAAGAAGCTTGTCATCGTTGAGTCGCCGGCGAAGGCGAAGACGATTGGCAAGTACCTGGGGGATGACTTCGAGGTACATGCCTCCGTGGGCCATGTTCGCGACCTGATCGAGCCGAAGAACCTCCCGCCCGAGTTGAAAAAGGGCAGCCTGGGGAAGTTCTCGGTCGACGTCGAAGACGGTTTCCAGCCCTACTATGTGGTCTCCGACGACAAGAAGAAAACCGTCGCCGAGCTCAAGAGAGCCCTCAAGGGTGCCGATGAACTCTACCTGGCCACTGACGGTGACCGCGAGGGGGAAGCCATCGCGTGGCACCTGCTCCAGGTGCTCAAGCCGAAGGTCCCGGTGCACCGCATGGTGTTCCACGAGATCACCCGAGACGCGATCCGGGCGGCCGAGAAGAGTACACGAGACATTGACGAAGACCTCGTGGATGCGCAGGAAACCCGCCGCATCCTGGACCGCCTCTACGGCTACGAGGTCTCCCCGGTGCTGTGGCGCAAGGTCGGTCCGGGGCTGTCTGCGGGGCGCGTGCAGTCAGCGGCGACCAGGCTGATCGTCGATCGGGAGCGCCAGCGCCGTGCGTTCGTTGCCGCATCCTATTGGGATGTCAGTGCCGAGTTCCTGCCGGAGAATGGTCCGTCCTTTGAGGCGAAGCTGTCCACGTACAACGGGCAGAAGGTGGCGACAGGACGGGACTTCTCCGATGCCGGGGAGCTCACCACGAAAGCAGCCCACGCTCTCACCGAGGCGGAGGCAACGCAGCTCGCCGCCGAGTTGACCACGGCAGGACCGCAGGCCCAGGTGTCATCCGTGGAGACGAAGCCCTACCGCCGGCACCCGGCAGCTCCGTTTACGACCTCCACCTTGCAACAGGAGGCGGGGCGCAAGCTCAAGTTCACTGCTCGCCAGACAATGAGTGTGGCCCAGAGCCTGTACGAGAACGGGTACATCACCTATATGCGTACCGACTCGTCGACGTTGTCGCAGCAGGCGATCGACGCGGCCCGCAGCTTCGCCGCACAGACCTACGGACCAGAGTACGTGCCCGAGACTCCCCGGCACTATGCGGGGAAGGCGAAGAACGCGCAAGAGGCGCACGAGGCGATTCGGCCATCCGGAGATGTGTTCCGCGCCCCGGCCGCACTCAAGTCCGTTCTCTCCGCCACAGAGTGGAAGCTCTACACGCTGATCTGGAAGCGGACGGTGGCCTCGCAGATGCAGGATGCGCGCGGTTCCACGGTGACCGTCCGGGTGGGCACGACTCTCGCCGAGTCCGGAACCGCAGCCGAATTTGTCACGAGCGGCACGACCATCACCTTCCGTGGCTTCCTGAAAGCCTACGAAGAGGGGACGGATGAGGGGGACGAGTCGCCGGCAGTGGTCGATGAGATTCCGCAACTGACTCGCGGAGATGCTCTCGGCGTGACGACGGCAGCGCCAGCAGGACACGCCACGCAGCCCCCAGCGCGCTACACAGAGGCGAGTCTCGTCAAGGAACTCGAGTCGTTGGGCATCGGGCGCCCCTCGACCTATGCGGCGATCATCTCGACCATCATTGACCGCGGCTACGTGGAGGTGAAGGGACAGGCGCTCGTCCCCACCTGGACAGCTTTCGCGGTGGTCAAGCTCCTGGAGAAACACTTCGGGAGGCTGGTTGACTACGACTTCACCGCGGAGATGGAGTCCGACCTCGACCACATAGCGGCGGGCGAGGAAGACCGCACGAGCTGGCTGAACGGGTTCTACTTCGGGGATGCCAAGCATCAGGGGTTGCGCAACATTATCGACAACCTCGGCGACATTGACCCGCGCGACATCAACAGTGTTCCGGTGACCGATGGCGTGACATTGCGGATCGGGCGGTATGGGCCCTACCTGGAGGTCGCGGGCCCAGACGAGCACGTGCGCCGGGTGAGCCTCCCCCCGGATATGGCTCCCGACGAGCTCACCGTCGAGCGCGCCCTGGAGTTGGTGAACGCCCCCGAGGTGACGGATCGCGTTCTGGGCGTGAACCCCTCCTCCGGGCATGAGATCGTGGTGAAGGATGGCAGGTTCGGCCCATACGTCACCGAGGTGCTTCCCGAGGGGCAGGAGTGGCCCAAGGGGAAGAAACCCCCGACGGCGTCCTTGTTCTCCTCCATGAGCGTGGACACGGTCACCCTGGAGCAGGCTATCCAGCTGCTGTCCCTGCCACGAGTCGTGGGGGTGGACCCCGCCTCGGGCGAGGAGATTCTCGCCCAGAACGGCCGGTTCGGTCCCTACCTCAAGAAGGGGGCAGACACGCGCTCCCTTCCCGGCGAGGATGCCATCTTCGCGATCACGCTCGATGAAGCACTCGCGTTGTACGCACAGCCCAAAACGTATGGTGCCCGGGCAGCTAAGGCACCGCTACGGCAGTTCGACGCGGACCCAGTCAGCGGGAAACCCGTCACGATCAAGGATGGCCGGTTCGGCCCGTACATTACGGACGGCACGACCAATGTGACCGTGCCCCGGGGGGAGAACCTGGAGGACATTACCTTTGAGCGGGCGGTCGAACTGCTGGCGGCGAAGCGGGCGAAAGGCCCGAGCACGCGCGGCAAGCGCTCCACCGGCGGTGCGCGCAAACGCAGCACATCGTCCAGGCGCAAGCCCGCCTCGGGAAAGAAGTGACGGCAGTGACCAGCCACGGCTTGCCTGGTGTCTTCATCACCTTCGAAGGTGGCGACGGGACCGGGAAAAGCACCCAGGCCGCCCTCCTGCAGGAGGCATTGCAGCTCCGGGGATTCCCGGTGCAGCGAACGTTCGAGCCTGGGGGCACCTCGTTGGGCAGACGCATTCGCGAACTGCTCCTTCACGGTGAGGACGTGTCGGAGCGGGCCGAGGCGTTGCTCTACGCCGCTGACAGGGCGCACAATGTGGCGACCATGGTGCGGCCTGCGCTCGCACAGGCGAAGATCGTCGTGCAGGACCGCTACCTCGACTCCTCGGTCGCCTACCAGGGCGCGGGTCGCCACCTGAGCACAGAAGAAGTCAGGGCGCTCTCCTTGTGGGCCGCTGAGGGCCTCGTGCCGGACCTGACGATTCTGCTGGATGCCCCGATCACGGTTTCTGCGCAGAGAATTGCCTACGAGAAGGGCCAGCCAGATCGGCTGGAGGGGGCCGGGCGGGAATTCCATGAACAAGTCCGTCGAGAGTACCTGGAGTTGGCCCGCCAAGAACCCCAGCGCTGGGTTGTTGTGGATGCGACGCGTTCCCTTGCGGAGGTTGCGGTTGACGTGCTCGCCGCCGCCGAACCCCGGGTTAAGCACCTGCTTCCCGAGTAGGCGCGTCAGGGGATGCGGATAGGCTGGTCGTCATGACCGTCTGGGAAGGCCTTGTAGGGCAGCACTCCGCTGTTGACCTGTTGCGCAGAATCGCCGATGAGCGCGTCGGCGCGCGGTCAGAGGAGGGAGCGGCGCAAACGCGCCTGGCTCAGGCGTGGCTGATGACCGGCCCTGCAGGATCGGGCAGATCCAACGTGGCTCGGGCATTCGCCGCGGCGTTGCTGTGCCCGACGGGAGGGTGCGGCGCGTGCTCATCCTGCCGTATGGCACTGCTGGGTAGCCACCCGGATCTGCGTGTTCTTCGCGCGGACAAGGTCATCATCGGAATCGACGAGGTGCGTGAGTTGGTTGCGGCGTCGTATATGTCTCCATCCGCGGGTCCATTGCGCGTCCAGATCATCGAGGATGCAGACCGGATGCCCGAGCGCACCTCCAATGTGCTGTTGAAAGCGATCGAGGAACCGCCGGAGACCACCGTGTGGATTTTGTGTGCCCCCTCCGAGGCGGACATGCTCCCCACGATCCGATCGCGCGTGCACACGGTGCGATTGGTCACTCCATCGCTCGACGACGTCGCGACCTACCTGGAGACCACCGAGGGAGTCGACCCGGCGCGCGCAGAGGCCTGTGCACGGCTCGCCCAGTCGCATGTGGGGATGGCCCGCAGGCTCGCTGTCGACGAATCAGCGCGCGTACGGCGAGAAACGAGCATTCGCATCCTGCTGGGCATCCTGTCGGCCGGTTTCGTCGCGAAGGGCGCGGCGGATGTCCTGGCGCTCGCGCAGGAGGACGCTCAATCCTCTGCGCAGCACGACGCGGACGCGGAGAAGGCCGAGTTGATGCGCCAGTTGGGTCTGCCCCCGGGGGAGCCCGTGCCAGCGCAGTATCGGGCGCAATTGCGGGCGTTTGAGGAGGATGCGAAGAAGCGTGATAAGCGCTCCCTGCTTGACGGCATCGACCGCATCCTCACGGACTATGAGTCCGTCGTCCGGGATGCCCTGCTGACCTGCCTGGGTGCCGGGCAGGCCCTCATCAACAGTGAGCATGCCCGTGAGATTCAGTCGTGGGTGTCGACGCGGAAGCCCGCCGAGATCGTCGCCCTCATGGATGCGATCGCCGAGGCGAGGAAGCGGATCCGGGGCAACGTTCCTCCGCTTCTTGCGGTGGAAGCGCTGCTCACCGTGGCGGTTGATGGAAAGGGTGCGAACGCATGACGGTTCGTCGAGTGATCCGGCAGGTGGCGCTGGTGGTGACCAGCATGGCCGTCGTGGTGGCCAGTTCCGGTTGCGTACCCCTGTCCGAGAAATACGCCCAACAGGATGCGGACGACGACCGTCTGGCGACAGCCTCGGCCGACGCGAGCATCCCCGAGGGACTCGAGGACTTCTACACGCAGGAGGTCACGTGGACGAGCTGTGCGGACGCGGCCGATTTTGAGTGCACGCGCGTCACCGTTCCCCTCGACTACGAGAACCCGGACGGCGACACCCTCGAGATAGCGGTCACCGTGCACGCGGCCTCTGGCACCTCCCAGGGATACCTGCTGATGAACCCCGGTGGACCCGGGGGTAGCGGCTACACCTACGTGCAGGACTATCTCGACTATCTGTTCAGCTCGGATCTCATTGACAACTACGACATCGTGGGTTTCGACCCGCGGGGGGTGGGCGAGTCTTCTGCCGTGCAGTGCTTTGACACGGATGCGGAGAAGGACGAGTTCATGTACGGAGAGATTTCCGCCCCGCTGGGTAGCGACGAGTACCAGGCCGAGGTGGAGACGGCTCTCGATGATTTCGCGAGTGGGTGTGAGCAGCTCAGCGGGGACCTGCTGGAGTACGTGGACACGACCTCCGCGGCCCAGGACATGGACATCATCCGAGCGGTCCTGGGCACATCCACCCTCAACTACCTGGGATTCTCCTACGGGACGTTTCTGGGGGCGATCTACGCAGACCTGTTCCCGGAGAGGGTGGGGCGGTTCGTGCTCGATGGAGCAGAAGACCCCTCCCTGGACATTACGGAATTGACGGTGGGACAGCTCGAGGGCTTCGACCAGGCCACACGCGCCTACCTCGCATCCTGTTTGTCGGGGTCGGACTGTCCGTTCACGGGCACGGTCGAGGACGCCGTCGAGCAAGTCGACACCCTGCTGACAGACCTCGCGGACACCCCCCTGGTGAACAGCGACGGGCGCGAACTGGGGATGACCAATATGCTGCAGGTGATTTTCGACTGCATGTACGATTCGAGCTATTGGTCGGTGCTTAGCATGGTTGTCGCGGCCGTGATCTCGGGGGATCCATCCAGTGCGTTCAGCCTGCTCGATCAGTTCAACGAGCGCAGCTCCGACGGAAGTTACGGTGACAACTCCACGGAGGCCTTCTACGCGATCATGTGCGCCGATTATGTCCCTCGTGACTCGGAGGAGGAGATCGCGCAGGATGCGGAACTCTACCGGGAGACAAGCGACCTGTTCGGTCAGTTTTACGCCACGGATGCGGCGATGTGCGCCGACTGGCCAGTGACCGCCACACGGGTGCCTGCAGAGGTGCACGCGTCGGGCAGTGGCCCCATTCTCGTTGTGGGCACCACGGGAGACCCGGCAACCCCCTACGCGTGGGCGGAGAGTCTCGATGAGCAGCTGGACAATTCGATGCTGTTGGCCGTCGAGGGGTACCAGCATACGGCGTACTCGTCCTCTGCGAGTTCGTGCGTGATCACCGCGGTCGACACATTTCTGCTGGAGGGGGAGTACCCCGCTGAAGGGACCGTCTGCGACGCAGCGTGATCCTGTGGAGTGTGCCGCCGTGTCGGTGACGTTCCGGTGCCTGCAGGGGGAGGCTGTTCGGGGTGGCCTGTCCGGGATTCTGTCGACGGACGTGCCGTGAAGGTGAATTGTGCCCGTCTGCTTTGCTATGCTGTAACGCGGCCTTGTTGGTTATGCCACCTTAGCTCAGTCGGCAGAGCGATTCACTCGTAATGAATAGGTCCGGAGTTCGATTCTCCGAGGTGGCTCCACAACCCTCGTCACGCAGAGGCGTTATTCTGAGGGACATGCCTTGGTTGTTGATTCCGGTCGTCGTTTTTCTCCCGTTCGTCATCGTGATTGTGGTGCTGCGCACCCGAGCCTTCGTGCCCCGTTCGCGCGCGGTGGAGTCGACTCCGGTGACCGTGGCGAAGCAGCGCGCAATCCGACACTTTCAGCAGTTGTTGCGCATCCCGACCGTGTCCCGTGTCGACGAGAGCACGGTCGACTGGGCCTCTTTCGACGCGTTCATCGCGAAGCTGGCTGAACTGTATCCGCGCACTCACGAGACGCTGACCTTGACCCGTATCAACGACTATGGCTTGTTGTTCCACTGGAAGGGGGCGCGCAAGGGCCCGGCGACCGTGCTCATGGGGCATTACGACACGGTTCCAGCAGACGACGGCGACTGGCCGTATCCGCCATTTTCCGCGACCCTGGCGGACGGCGTGATCTGGGCACGCGGCACAATCGACGACAAACTCAGCGTGGCCGGTATCTTCGAGGCCGTTGAAGCAACCCTGTTGAAGGGGTTCACCCCCGAGCATGATGTCTACCTCGCCTTCGGCAACAACGAGGAGACGACGGGGGAGACTGCGCACGCGATCGCAGAATACCTGCACGACAACGGAGTTCGTCTCGGTCTGGTCCTCGACGAGGGCGGTGCGGTCGTCGACGGCGGCTTCCCGGGGGTGAGCGAGAACTTGGCCGTCATCGGCGTATCCGAGAAGGGTGTCCTGGACGTGACCCTGACCGCGGTGGATCCCGGCGGCCACTCCTCCACGCCGAACCGGGGTGGAGCGACCGCGCGGATCGCTCGGGCAATCAGCCGAATCGAGGCGCACCCATTCCCGGCGCGTATCACCCCTCCGGTGCGGGAGCTCATGGAGACAGTGGGCCGTTACGGGTCCACCGCGCTGCGGGTTGTGTTCGCGAATCTGTGGCTGTTCGGCCCGCTGGTCGCACGGCTGTTCATCGCTCGCGGCGGTGAACCTGCCGCGATGGCCCACACGACGACCGTGGCGACCGTGCTGCGCGGCAGCGCGGCGCCGAACGTCCTGGCGTCGACGGCTCAGGCCAACATCAATGTGCGGATTCTGCCGGGCGAGACGGTCACCTCGGTGGTGGCCAGGCTCGCTCGTGTAATCGCCGACGATCAGGTGCAGCTGAGCATCCTCAAAGGCAATGACCCCTCGCCGATCTCGCGCACCTCCGGTCCGGTGTGGGGGAAGGTGATCGAGACGGTTGAGGAGACCTTCCCGGATGCGGTCCCCACCCCTTACCTGATGCTGGGAGCGTCGGACGCGCGCTGGTTCGCCCCGTACAGCGCAACCGTCTACCGCTTTTCACCATTCCGGATGAGCGCTGAGGTACGAGCCACCCTCCACGGGTCTGCGGAGCACCTGCCCGCGGATGCGTTTGTCGAGGGCGTGACGTTCTACCGGCGCCTGATCACCAAGCTGTAGCCTGTTCGCGAGGAGGCAACGATGTCCAAGGCGATTCTGATTGTGGACGTGCAGAACGACTTCACGGAGGGCGGTGCCCTCGGGGTCGACGGCGGTGATGCCGTTGCTGTACGCATCACCGACTACCTGCACGCATCCGGGGACGAGTACGACTTCGTCATTGCAAGCCGGGACTGGCATGACGCGGACAACACCAATGGGGGTCACTTCTCGGCGACTCCAGACTTCGTTGAGACCTGGCCGGTGCACTGTGTCGCGGGAACCCCGGGCGCCGCCTATGACCCGGGGATCGATACGAGCCTCGTGGACATCCACGTGCGCAAAGGCCAAGGCAAGCCGGCGTACTCGGCGTTCGAGGGTACGGTCGGTGACGGGCGCGGGCTCGCTGAGGTCATCGACGAGCTCGAGATCACCGAGCTCGATGTGGTGGGTATTGCCACGGACTACTGCGTGCTGCAGTCCGCGTTGGATGCGCGTCGCGCCGGGCTGACGGTCCGCGTCCTGACGAAGATGATCGCCGGTGTTGCCGCCCAGACCAGTCAGCAGGCATTGGAGCAGATGGGACGCTCCGGCATCGACCTGGTGTGAGGACGTTTCCCGCCGTGGCGGTGCCCGATGCGCATCCTCGCCAGTGGTGTTTTTGTCCCGACAGGGATGCCCGACGGTGAGTTTTGCCGCGAAATGTGACAGTTGTGTGAAGTCTTCCTGTATCAGCCGAGGTCGGCCAGGCCCAGGCCGTAGCATCTCGGTGTGAACACCACGACAGACACCCCTTTTCGTATCGAAACGGACCTGATCGGTCAGCTGGCGATCCCGGCTGACCGCTACTACGGGGTCCATACACAACGCGCGATCGACAATTTTCCGATCACGCACAAGACGATCGGCAGCTACCCCCACTTCGTGTACGCGTTGGCCGCGATCAAGCGCGCTGCGGCGACGGTGAACAACGACCTGGGCCTGCTGAGCGCGCACAAGGCAGACGCGATCATCCAGGCCTGCGATCGCGTGATGGCCGGTGAGTTTCTCAGTGAGTTCGCTGTGGGCACCATCCAGGGGGGTGCTGGCACCTCCACGAATATGAACGCGAATGAGGTGATCGCCAATGTTGCCCTGGAAGGTCTGGGCAAGCCCAAGGGGGAGTACGAGGACATTGACCCGCACAACGATGTGAACATGTGCCAGTCCACGAATGACGTCTACCCCACCGCGATCAAGATTGCGTTGCTGCTCATGATCGACGACCTGCTGCAGGCGATGCGGTTGCTCGCCCAGTCGTTCGGGGCGAAGGCGGAAGAGTTCAGCTCCGTGATCAAGCTCGGTCGGACCCAGCTCCAGGATGCCGTGCCGATGACCCTCGGCCAGGAGTTCTCCACCTACCAGGTGATGATCTCCGAGGACGTTCTCGTGCTGCGTTCGGCATGCGACCTACTGCGCGAGGTGAACATCGGCGGAACCGCGATCGGCACGGGGATCAACACCCCGGAGGGATTCGCCGACCGCATGGTCGTGGAGCTTTCCCGGGTCACCGGGGTGGAACTCTCGGGAGCATCCAACCTGGTGGAGGCGACACAGGATGTGGGAAGCTTCGTTCAGCTCTCCGGGACGCTCAAGCGGGTCGCCGTGAAGATCTCGAAAGTGTGCAACGATCTGCGCCTGCTCTCCTCTGGCCCCCGCGCGGGGTTGGGGGAAATCAACTTGCCCCCGGCGCAGGCCGGTTCGTCGATCATGCCGGGCAAGGTCAACCCGGTCATCCCTGAGGTGGTCAACCAGGTCGCCTTCGAGGTGATCGGTCACGATGTGACGATCTCGATGGCGGCGGAGGCCGGACAGTTGCAGCTGAACGCGTTCGAGCCGATTGTCGCGCACTCCTTGTTCGAGGAGATTCGTCACCTGGAGCGGGCGTTCGACATCCTGCGTCTGCGCTGTGTGGACGGCATCACCGCGAACGTGGCGCGGATGCGCTCCTTCGTGTGGGAGTCCGTGTCGATTGTGACCGCGTTGAGTCCGACGCTGGGGTACGAGGAGGCGACTCGCGTCGCCAAGCAGGCGCTGGAGGAGGGCGTGTCGATCCCGGAGATCGTGGAGCGGGAGGAGCTCCTTTCCGAGGAGGAGCTGCACCGCGCGCTGGACCCGGAGAGCCTGACCCACCCCTGGATTCCGGTGCAGTAGCGCGTGCGTGGGTGCACAGCCGTCCCGCGCTGCCCCGAGTGGCAGATTTCCCGACGTGTTCGAGGTGCCTGAGCATCCCCGGCGGGTATCGCTGTCCTCGAGCGGACGGTCAGTGTATGGGGGGATGAATCGTGGGAATTTGGCTGGTTGCGGCCGAGTGTGGCAGGTTTCGCAGGAACACGTACGCGATCACTAACCCCACGAAGCTGGAGACGAGGATGCCGAGGACGGCTGTCGTCCACCCCGAGTACACGAGCAGCACTCCGACGAGCCAGCCGATGAGGGCACTGCCCGCGTAGTAGCACAGCTGGTAGAAGGCGCTCGCCTGGGCCCGCGCGTGGCGGGTCAGGCGGGCTGTCAGCGCACTGGCGATCGGGTTGACAGAGAAGAACCCGTAGGTGAATACCACCAGCCCGATCAGCACGACGGGCAGCAGTGGTACCAGGGTGAGGGATCCCCCGAGGCACATCAGCGCGAACCCCCCGGAGATGACCCGGCGGGACCCCCACAGGAAGGCGAGCTTGCCGGCGAACCTGCTGGCTACGGTGCCAACGAGGTACACCACGAAGATGAGACTCGTGACGGCTGTGGGAAGCCCGAATTCGTCGTTGAGCTCATACCCGAGGTAGCTGTACATGGACACGAATGCTCCCATGCCGAGGAACCCGGTGCCGTACACCGCCCACAGCTTGGGGATGCTCAGGGATTCGGCGAGGCGGGAGGCAACGCTCGGGCCGGGATTCGTGCGGCGGGAGGTGGGGACGAACCCGCGAGGCTTGGGCGTCACGATGAGGAATGCGACAGCGGCGAGCGCACAGGCACAGGAGACGACGAACAGTCCTGCGCGCCACCCCACCCAGTCGCCGACCAGGCCCCCCAGGATGCGGCCGGAAAGCCCGCCGATGGTGTTGCCGGACACGTACGTTCCCGCCACGATCGCGAGGTACCGCGGATGTATCTCCTCCCCCAGATAGGCCATGGCGAGCGCGGGGAGCGCGCCGAGCGCCATCCCCTCAAACAGGCGGAAGGTGAGGATCGCGTTCCAGGTGGGCAGGAACGGAATCGCGAGGCCGATGATAGCGGCCAAGACGGCGGATGACTTCATGACCGCGGTGCGACCGTAGCGGTCAGCCAGGCTCGCCCAGATGAGCACCGAGGCACCGAGGCCACCGGTGGCCATGGAGATGGACAGCCCTGCGGTGTCTGCGGTGATCTCGAGACTGGTCGAGATCAGGGGCATGAGGGCTTGGGCGCTGTACAGCTGGGCGAAGGTCGCAAATCCGGCCATGAACAGTGCGACGAGTATCCTGCGGTACTCGGGGTCGCCGACCTGGTATCCCACCCATCGGTCTCCCACGTGCCTGTCCCTTCCTGTTGTGTGGTCGGTTTCGCAAGACGGGAGGCGCAGGAACTGCCAGATCTGCGCGACACCTGCATCCTCGCGCGGTTACCGTGCCCCCCGTCGGTTTCGATCCGACTACCCGCTGATTAAAAGTCAGCTGCTCTTCCGATTGAGCTAGAGGGGCGTGTGGTCGTGAACGACCACGATCATCCATCCTAACCTGTGTTCCCCCGCGTCGTGTCGGGTTATGCTGTCCCGGTGCGAGATTTCCATAGGCCGGTGCAGTTCGGGGGGAACGAATTTGAGGATGCGGCGGGGGGAACCGACCCTGCTGAGGTGAGCTTCGTCGCGCACGAGACGGCTCGTTCGCTGTTGTCGCGCGCGCGCACGTCTCAAGATCCGGACACGTTGGAGAACTTGCTGTCCTACACGGATACGTATGGGCTCGCCGAGCTGGCCGAGTTGTGGTCGCTGTCTCCGGCGGATACGCTGCCGGGAGTTCTGTGGCGGTTGTATCTCATGCGGGCGTTCATTGGGAAGAATCCGGTGGACGTTAGCTTCGCCTTCCAGGCGGGCCAGGATGCGCTGAGTACGGTCGACCCGGTTGTGGCCGGAGTGGAGTCCCCGGTCGGTCCGGACGAAGTGCGTGCCACTGCCGACGAGGTTCTCCGTGGTGCTTTCCAAGGGGACTTCGCCGTCGCCCTGGAACGGGCTGCGGCGTTTTGCCGGGTGACCGCTGCCGGCTGCACGGAGCGGGCGAATCAGATCGAAACCCTCAACCACGAAGATGCCCACGCGCTGACGAAGCGCGCCCTACGGCTGATGACGATGGCGGACGAATTTGTGGAGGGTGCGCGCCTCTGGCGTGCCGATGCTTTAGACTAGCTAGGCCCCTCGGGGCCATGCCGGGCCGTGTAACCCCGGGCTCCATTTATTGCCGCTTCGAGCGGCCTTCGCGCCGAGAGGCGTTCACGGCCCGGCACCTACACTCAGGGATGGGGGTTGTTGTGTATCCTCGTCGGGTCGTCGCATCCGCCGTTCTGGCCGTGGTGGTGTGCGTGCTTTCCGGATGTGCGACAACTGGTGGTGCGGCGTCGTCTCCTGTGCCCTCGTCCGCAGTAGCTGCCTCTTCGTCTGCCGCTTCATCGTCCGCAGCAGCGCTGGCTGCGGGTCCCGACTGCCCGGTCGAAACCTGCACGACGGTCCTGGTCACCGGGGACATGTTGTTCCACGACGGACTGTGGGAACAGTACACCGAGGATGACCCCACGACGACGGCGAACTTTGACTTCACGGGACTGCTTGAGGGTCAGATCCCTTACCTCGAATCCGCCGACCTCGCCGTGTGCCACATGGAGACTCCACTGGCGGAAACAGGCGGCCCCTACTCCGGTTATCCCATCTTCAGTATCCCCCCGGAGATCGCGCAGGATGCGCGCTCCGTCGGGTATGACGTGTGCACGCAGGCGAGTAACCACAGCGTGGACCAGGGCACGGAGGGCATCCTGCGGTCAATCGATACGCTGGAGGCCGCCGGCTTGGAACACACGGGTATCTACCGGACTGAGGAGGAGTCCGAGGGGGTGCTCATCTACGACACCCCGACAGCTCGAATCGCCGTCATCAACGGCACGTTCTCCCTCAACGGTCTGTCGGCGGAGTACGACTGGCAGGTGGACGGGATCGACGTGGACACGCTCATTGCCAAGGCACAGCAGGCGCGGGCTGAGGGTGCGGACATCGTGATCGCGGGATTGCATGTGGGCACGGAGTACCAGTCCACCCCGAACTCGCAGCAGGTAAGTGTCGATCGGGCACTGGTCGATTCCGGGGAGTTCGACTTCGTGTACAACCACCACTCGCACTCGCCACAGCCCCTTGAGTACTACAACGGAACCTGGATTGCGTACAGCCTGGGGAACAACGTCAGTGAGAGCTCAGACCTCTACCGGGTGAACAACGAATTCCTCATGGTGCGCATCCAATTCGCCTGGGATGAGGATGCGCAGGAGTGGACCACTTCGGACATGGCGTGGGTCCCGGCGGTGAACACGCAGGATGGCGGCTACAAGTGGTGTTCGGTGGCATCGGACAGCCCCCAGGGGGTCTGTGTGTCTGAGGCGTCGGATGCGGAGTCGCGTTCCCGGGTGGAGACCGTGGTGAACTCGTGGGGCGCTGCCGAGGCAGGGGCGCACGAACTGCTCATCACGCAGGAGTAACGCAATTATGCGCGGCCCGGGGACTGTGCAGGACCGCGCGAGGTTCGATCGATTTATCCGAATCGTCCGGAGACGTAGTCTTCGGTGGCCTGGACAGAGGGGTTGGAGAAGATCTTCGTCGTCTCGTCGTACTCGATGAGCTTGCCGGGTTTTCCTGTTCCCGCGATATTGAAGAACGCCGTCTTGTCCGAGACCCGGGCCGCCTGCTGCATATTGTGGGTGACGATGACGATCGTGTACTGCTCTTTGAGGTTTTCGATCAGGTCCTCGATTGCGAGGGTGGAGATGGGGTCGAGTGCGGAGCAGGGCTCATCCATCAGCAGCACATCTGGCTTTACGGCAATGGCGCGAGCGATGCACAGACGCTGCTGCTGACCGCCGGAGAGGCCGGATCCGGGGAGGTTGAGTCGATCCTTGACCTCGTTCCACAGGTTGGCACCGCGCAGCGAGCGTTCCACCAGATCGTCAGCGTCGGACTTGCTGATGCGCTTGTTGTTCAACTTCACGCCGGCGAGGACGTTGTCCCGAATCGACATGGTGGGGAAGGGGTTGGGGCGCTGGAAAACCATGCCCACCTGGCGCCGCACGAGCACGGGGTCGACCCCGGGGCCGTAGAGATCCTCTCCATCGAGCAGGACCTGGCCCTCGACGCGTGCCCCCGGAATCACCTCGTGCATGCGGTTGAGCGTGCGCAGGAAGGTGGACTTTCCGCATCCTGACGGGCCGATGAACGCGGTCACGGAACGGGGCTCAATGGTGAGCGAGACGTCCTCGACGGCGAGGAACGAGCCGTAGTAGACGTTCAGCCCGTTGACTTCGATGCGTTTCGACATGGTGAGATGGTTTCCTTCTGGCTAGCGGCCGCTTGTTTTCGGGGCGAAGTACTTGGCGATGAGTCGGGCAATGAGGTTGAGCAGCATCACAATCAGGATCAGGGTGAGGGCGCCTGCCCACGCGCGATCGAGGTAGGGTTGCACGTCCGAGCCTGGGTTCGCATACGAGCTGTAGACGAAGACCGGAAGAGTCATCATCGGGTTTGCCGAACCAGCGGTGTTCAGGAACAGGTTGTAATTCATGCTTGAGGTGTACCCGGCGATGATTAGCAGGGGTGCGGTCTCCCCGATGATGCGAGAGATGGCGAGGGTGATACCGGTGGCGATTCCCGCGGCGGATGTGGGCAGGACCACTTTCGTGATGGTTCGCCACTTGGGTACGCCGAGCGCGAAGGCGGCTTCCCGCAGTTCGTTCGGAACGAGTTTGAGCATCTCTTCACTGGAGCGTACGACCACGGGAATCATGAGCACGGACAGGGCGACCGCGCCGCCGATACCGAAGCGGATCCACGCCCCGAAGATCAGGGAGAAGAGCCCGTAGGCGAAGAGGCCGGCGACGATCGAGGGGATACCCGTCATCACGTCAACGAGGAACGTGATCGCCTGAGCGAACTTTCCACGTCCATACTCCACAAGGTAAATGGCCGTGAGTAACCCGATGGGTACGGAGATGATTGTCGCCGCGAGGGTGATCAGGAGGGTGCCGATGATGGCGTGCAGGGCACCGCCGCCCTCGCCGGTGATATTGCGCATCGACTGGGTGAAGAACGCGACGTCGAATCGGGCCATCCCGTTGCTGACCGCGGTCCAGGCCACGGAGATCAGCGGCGTGAGTGCAATGAGAAAAGCGAAGCTCACCAGTGCGGTGACAACGCGGTCGGTGGCCTTGCGTTGACCCTCGACGCGCCGGGATGTGATGTAGATGACAAGCATGTAGATGAGCATCCCGACGAGGAGCCCGCCGACGAGGTTGAAGGGAACGGCGTTCCCGCTGAGTGTTCCGATCCCGAAGCCGGCAACTGCGACGCAGGCGGCAAGGATGATCCACGGCGTGCTCTTGGGAAGTCTGCCCGCAGTCAGCGAGCTGGATGGTGCTGGTGCAGTCATGACTAGTTCGCTCCCGAGAATTCTTTACGACGGTTCACAGTCCAGCGTGCGATGAAGTTCACGATGAAGGTGATGATGAACAGCACGAGGCCGGTGGCTATCAGGGCGTTGATGTTGATCCCGAACGCTTCTGGGAAGTTGAGCGCGATATTCGCTGCAATCGTGTTCGGGTTGACGCTGGTCAGCAGAGCGAAACTGACGACCGTACTGGGCGAGAGCACCATGGCCACGGCCATCGTCTCTCCGAGTGCGCGTCCCAGCCCGAGCATGGCAGCCGACATGATGCCGGAGCGCCCGAACGGCAATACCGCCATGGAGATCATTTCCCAGCGAGTAGCCCCCAGGGCGAGGGCGGCCTCTTCATGGAGGCGGGGGGTCTGTAAGAAGACCTCACGGCACATGGCGGTGATGATCGGCAGGATCATCACCGCCAGCACGATGGATGCGGTGAGAATCGTACGTCCCGTTCCGGAGACGGGCCCGGCGAACAGGGGGAACCAGCCGACGTTGTCCACGAGGAACGAGTACAGGGGTTGAATGGCGGGTGCGAGAACCTTGACGCCCCAGAGGCCGAAGACGACGGAGGGAACTGCGGCAAGCAGGTCGATGACGTACCCGAGCACGGTGGCCAGCTTGCGCGGTGCGTAGTGGGAGATGAATAGGGCGATCCCGATGGAAATGGGGAGCGCGAGCAACAGTGCGATGGCGGAAGACCACAGTGTGCCGAACACGAGGGGCCAGACATAGGCCCAGAAGCTGGAGGGCTCATCCTTGAGCTCAGAGGGATCGGCGAGAATTGCGGGCAGGCTCTGTGCGATGAGGAAGATCGCCACTGCAGCTAGGACGACGAGAATGATCGCTCCAGCCACAACCGTTGACGTTGAGAAGATGCGATCCCCTGCCCGTACGACGGGCTTGGTGTCAGTGTGTGCGGCCGATGTCATGTGCGTCGCGGCTCTTTCCTGCAGATGACGATATTAACAAGGAAGTGCTGTGGGGGCCAGCCCCAGAGGGGGACCCCCACAGCGGCGATACTACTTGATTGCGTCGATGACTGCAGTGACCTTGGTGGTCAGGTCGCTGGAGAGGGGAGCCGAACCAGCGGCCTCCGCAGCAACTTTCTGGCCCTCTTCGCTGACGATGTAGCTGAAGTAGGCCTTCACCAGGTCTGCCTTGGCGCTGTCGGCGTACTCCGAGCAGCCGATCATGTAGCTGACCAGCACCAGCGGGTAGTGCGAGCTGTCGGTCGTGGTGCGCTCGAGCGTGATCGCGAGGTCACCGTCGGAACGGCCCTCGACCAGCGGGGAGTCGGCGACAACAGCCGCGGCGCCCTCAGCGGTCGGTGCGACGTACTCGTCGCCAACCTTGATGTTCGCGATGGTCAGGTCGCCTGCCTTGGAGAAGTCGGCGTACCCGATCGTGTTGGTGCCGTTGGTGACGGCATCGATGACGCCGCTGGTGCCCTTAGCGCCCTCGCCGCTCTCGAACGGGAAGGTGTCGGACGCCTCTTCTCCCCACGCGTCGCCAGCAACCTGCGAGAGGTAGTCGGTGAAGTTCTTCGTGGTGCCGGAGTCATCCGAGCGGTGCACGGCGGTGATGGTCGCGTCCGGGAGGGTGACGCCCTCGTTGAGGGCGGCGATCGCCTCGTCCTGTCTCTTATA
>DGEZ01000041.1:25320-25567 GCA_002391425.1 Micrococcales bacterium UBA3913
GAGGGCGGCGATCGCCTCGTCGTTCCAGTTCGTGATCTCACCGGAGAAGATCTTCGCCAGTGTCTCCGCGTCCAGGTTGAGGTTGTCTACACCCTCAACGTTGTACACGACGGCGATCGGAGAGATGTACACGGGGAACTCGATGGCGGTCGCGTCGGCGGCGCATCCCTCGAAGGTTGAGGTGAGCTCGTCGTCGCTGAGGGCCGAATCGGACCCCGCGAAGTCGGCGCCTCCGGCGATGAAGGCC
>DGEZ01000133.1 GCA_002391425.1 Micrococcales bacterium UBA3913
AGAGGTGTATAAGAGACAGCACTGGAGCTGGCAGCGGCGTCAGCCGCTCCCGTCCCGGCGCCTGTCGACGCTGCGGGTGAGCTACTGGGGGAGGGAGCCGCTGCAGGTTCCCCTGTCAGTGGGGTCCGAGTGCTTTCGGGATGCTCGGGGACACCGGCAGTGACACTGCTCGGTGTGTTGTCGTCACTCTGACTGGTCATGGCTGACTTCCTTTCGATGTCGTCCATGTTTGCCGCGGAAGCTGTGAGATGTCTGACCTGAACCTGGGCACCGGCTTTTCTTTCCTCGAAAGCTTCATGTGTCATGAGATGACGATTCGTGACATCCGACATCGGACCGCACAGCACCCGCAGTAAAGTGTAACGAGACAGAATCCCCAGAGAGAAGGAACCCGTGACTATCCCCGGATCGTGGCTGTCGGCCGCTCGAGCCGCCGGCCTGTTGACCCCCTCCGGAACACTCGCGACAACGATATTCTCCGAGATGTCCGCGCTGGCCAACGAACTCGGCGCAGTGAACCTCGGGCAGGGATTCCCCGATGAGGATGGACCACGGGTCGTCCTCGATGCCGCAAAAGCTGCCATCGACGCGGGAATCAATCAATACCCACCCGGACGCGGATTCCCCGAGTTGATCGATGCGATCATTGCCCACCAGAAGCGTTTCTACGCCATCGACGGCCTGGGCCGCGAGAACGTCCTCGTTACCGCCGGCGCAACCGAGGCCATCTCCGCCACGCTGCTCGCGCTCCTCGAGCCCGGCGACGAGGTGATCACCTTCGAGCCGTTTTACGACGAGTATGCGGCCATCATCGGTTTAGCGCACGCCCGCCACGTCACCGTGCCTTTCGACCACCCCGAGCAACTCCCCCAGGCAGTCACAGCGCACACCCGTGCGATTCTCATCAATAACCCGAACAACCCCACCGGGCGGGTTCTCTCCCCGGAAGCGCTCCAGCTCATCGTGGACACGGCCGCGGCGCACGACATCTACATCATCACCGACGAGGTGTATGAGCACCTCATTTATGACGGGCGCACGCACCTGCCCATCGCCACCCTCCCGGGCGCCGCCGAGCGCACCATCACGATCTCGTCTGCGGCGAAGACGTTCTCTGTCACGGGGTGGAAGATCGGCTGGCTGACCGCTCCGGCCGACCTCGTCACCGCGATCCTCACCGTGAAGCAGTACCTCACCTTCACCAACGGCGCACCCTTCCAGCCCGCAATCGCCCGCGGGCTTGCCCTCGAGGACTCCTTCTACGCGGGGCTGGCCGCGGGCCTGCAACGCAAACGCGACATTCTCGTCGACGGCCTGACAACCGCAGGATTCGCTGTGGATGTGCCTGCCGGAACCTATTTCGTGGTCGCCGATGGTGCTGCCCTGGGCTACTCCGACGCCGTCGAGTTGAGCAGGGTTCTCGCCACCGATGTCGGTGTCGTCGGCATCCCCGTCACGGCCTTCACCACCCCGGAGAATGCCGCCTCCTACCGCTCACTGCTCCGCTTCGCGTTCTGCAAGAAAGAGCCGACCCTCCGTGAGGCGGCAGACCGCCTCAGCAGGCTCCGCCCCCGGGCGAGTGTTGCGCGCTGACGGCTCCCGCTCTGTTCGAACGCGTACCCGTCAGACGTCCGCAGAGGCCGATTCCTGGGGAACGACCCGGTACCGACGCAGCTCCAACGCGGGGTTCGTCCCGCGCGCCACAGCGAGGTGGGGGGCATCCACATCCACGATCGCGAAGCCTTCATCGGCGCCGGCCTGAGCCAGAACGTACCCCTGCGGATCGATGATTGCTGAACGTCCCACCCCGAAGGGCATGCACTGGCCCGCCCCCACCATGTAGACGATGTTCTCGATAGCTCGTGCCTGAAGCAGCACATTCCAGTGGTGCTCCTTGAAGGAACCGGGCACCCACTGAGCCGGAAGCACCACCACCTCGGCCCCATGGGAGACCAGACGCCGGGTCACCTCCGGGAATCTCAAGTCGTAACACGTCTGCAGGCCGAAGGTGAGACCCGAGATCTCCAGCACCGGCATCTGGTCCAGGTCCCCGGGCTGCACCCACTGTGACTCCTGGAAGCCGAAAGCGTCAAAGAGGTGGACCTTGCGATACGTGGTGCGGACGAGGCCATCGGGTCCGACGGCCACGACCGTGTTGTACACGCGGTCGGAGTCCGGGACTCGTTCTCCGAAACCCGCGATGAGCGTCACTCCGTGCTTCTGCGCGAGCTGGCTCAGGCAGGAGACGAAAGACCCATCCATATCCTGGGCATGCTCGACGAAGTCAGGACCGAGCTGACGATTGAAATAGTGGGAGTACTCGGGGAAGGCGATGACCTGGGCACCCTTCTGTGCCAGCCGCGCCGCGAGCCGGGACACGGTGCGCTCGTTCTCCGCCTCGTCGGGCCCGGGAGAAAATTGTGCCGCCGCGATCGTCAGCGAATGGTCCATCCACAACTGCTCGGCAGGAGTCACCGGCATTCCTCCACTTCTGTGCCCACCAGCACACCGGCCAGTTTAGCCATAGAAGATAACGGCGGTGTCTCGATCGTGGATTCCCGCGCTCACGTCAGGACACCAGAGCGGCGGCGAAGGTGTTCGGGTTGAACGCAGCCAGGTCATCAATACCCTCGCCATGACCGATGAGCTTCACCGGGATGCCCGTGAGCTGTTCCACGCCGACGACGAAGCCCCCCTTGGCGGAACCGTCGAGCTTGGTGAGCACGATCCCGGTGACCCCGGCGTGCTGCACGAACGCGTCTGCCTGGGATAGGCCGTTCTGTCCGGTCGTCGCGTCGACCACGAGAAGCACCTCGGCCACCGGCGCGAGCTTTTCGACGACGCGGCGCACTTTGGTGAGCTCATCCATGAGGCCCGTTTTCGTGTGTAGGCGGCCCGCGGTATCCACCAGCACCACATCCGCCCCCACCTCGATCGCCCGCTCCACCGCCTGATAGGCCACGGATGCCGGGTCCTGTTGAGGCTTCTGCGGCCCTACCACCTCTGCCCCAGCACGCGCACCCCAGGTGGACACCTGCTCCACGGCCGCAGCACGGAATGTATCGGCTGCCGCGATCACGACGCGCTTGCCCGCACGCACAATGAACCGGGAGAGCTTGCCAATCGTGGTCGTCTTGCCTACCCCATTGACCCCCACCACGAGGACCACCGCGGGCAACGGGACCCCATCTGCACGGGACTCCGGGCGGGCCAGGCGAAGGGTTGCATCGTTGTCCGCCAGAAGCTCCGCGATCGCATCGCGGAGCATTCCGGTGAGTTCCTTGGTCGAGGACACGTTGACCCGGGCCACTTCCTCGCGCAGCCGCGACACCAGGCGCTCGGACGCATCCACGCCGAAATCGGACAGGAGCAGGGTGTCCTCCAGATCTTCCCAGGTCTGCTCGGTGATGGGTTCTGATACCCCAAAGACGGCCCGAAGCCGGGCCCCCACGGACCAGTGATTAGCCACTTATGCACTCCTCACATTGTTGACGTCACTCATGCGCTGGCCGATGACCGCCGATACACCGTCTCTACGCATGGACACCCCATAGAGTGCGTCCGCGATCTCCATGGTTCGCTTCTGGTGCGTGATGATAATCAGCTGCGAGCCCTTCTTGAGCATCTCGAGCACGGAGAGCAGCCGCCCCAGGTTGGCGTCGTCGAGGGCGGCCTCCACCTCATCCATGACATAGAACGGGGAGGGCCGGGCCGTGAAGATGGCCATGAGGAACGCGATCGCGGCCAGCGAGCGCTCCCCGCCAGAGAGCAGGGACAACTTGTCGATCTTCTTACCGGCCGGACGGATGGACACCTCGATACCCGTGGTGAGAGGGTCACTGGGGTCGGTGAGTTCGATCGACCCGGTGCCGCCCGGAAACAGGACGGGGAAGATCTTCTGGAATGCCGCCCGCGTGTCATCGAACGCATCCCGGAACACGCTCTGCATCGTCTCATCGATTGACGCGATGATCTCCAGAAGGTCGTTGCGGGCCTTATGCAGATCGGCCAGTTGCTCGGTGAGGAATTTGTGTCGCTGTTCCAGGGCCGCGAACTCCTCGAGCGCCAGAGGGTTGACGCGCCCGAGACGCTGCAGTTTCCGCTCCGCAGCCGCGAGCCGGGCGCGCTCCTGCTCCCGGTCGAAACGTGGCTCCCCCTCCTGCTGCGCCTCCGTCTCACCCGTCGAGGGATCCGTCGGATCGGGGGACTCCGCGTCCTGCCGCACCGCGGGCGCATATTCGCCGAGCAGAACGTCACGTTCGATGCCCAGCTCGTTCAGGGCACGTTCCTCAATCGTCGACACTCCCAACGTGCGCTCGTGTATGGCGAGCTCCAGAGCATGGGAGCGCTCGGTGAGCGCATCCACCCGCTGCTGGCCCTGCGCCACGTGAGCGCGCACCTCGCTGAGCTCGCGATGGTGTTCCTGACGCTGCTGCTCCAGGTGCTCCTCCTGCAGCCGGGCTTCGACGATGGAGCCGCCCACGTGTGCCAGGATTCCCGGCAATGCCGCCAGGATGCGCTCCGCCTGTTCGCGCTGCACGCGACGGGTCGCCTCGGCACGAACGGCCGCCTCGCGGGATTTTTCCTCCTGACGTGCGCGCTGAGCAAGTGCCTCGGCTCTCTGACGCTGGGCGCGAGCCCGCTCGCGCGCGGTCTCAAGAGACAGGCGAGCATCCACCTCATCGGCCCGCGCCTGCTCCACCCGCTGCACCAGCTCGTCACGATCGTCTGCGTCCAGAATGGGGGCGGGTTCCGCCAGCCACTCCTCCAGAGCACGCTCCGCCGCACCACGGGCCTGCTCCGACACCTGTTCCTGCTGTTGCGCACGAGTGAGCGCCTCGCTGAGCCGGGCATGCTCGGCCTGGGCCGCCTCCACCCGGGCACGAGCGCGATTGGCTCGGTCACGAGAGGCCTGCGCTTCTGACTGCATATCGCGCTCCGCCTGGCGAAGGGCAACAACCTCCGCGCGCAGCTCGTGCACCGCCTGCTCGGCTCCCTCCCAGGAGCGTGCCGCGTCATCCAGCTCTGCCATCGCGGCGTCCCGTTCCGACACCGCCCGATCCCGCTCCGCCCGGAGCACAATCGTGGAGTCCGCCCCAGCCGCCGCTGCCTGGAGGAGAGCGGCCGAGACCAGCAGTCCCGAGCGTGTCACCGCAATCGTCCGCGGGGCCGCAGCGAGGGCCTTCTCCGCCTGGGCCAGGTCATCGACGATGACAGTTCCCGTCAGAAGGCTGCGCACGCCCTCGGGCGCAGCCACCACGTCCACCGCCGGAATGCCCACAGAGGTGACAGCTGTTTCAACGACGAAACCCGGGTCAGACACCACGACGTCGACACGGCCCAGCTCGTGCTGCTCACAGAACGTGAGCACCTCCCGGGCGGTGTCGAAGCTATCGACGAGCAGAGCCTCCGCGAGATTCCCCAAAGCGGCGGCGATAGCCTTCTCAAAACCACCGGACACGGACATAGCCTCGGCCACGGTGCCGCGGATCCCGGCCACGGAGATGGCTGACATATCGACGGGGGCGCCCGAGACCTCCAGCGCCGTGGCTAGCGCAGCTGCCCGCGCAGCCAGGGAGTCGACCTGGCGCTGCACATCACGGTGCTGCTCGCGTTTGTGGTCACGCTCCTGCTCGGCGGATTGCAGGCGGCGCTCGGCCTCCTCCAGCGCCTCCCGCGACGGGGGCTCCACGATCTGCTCCTGCGCCTGAGCAAGCTCGAGCTGTGCCCGGGTCACGCGCTCGGCGGCCTCCTGCGCAGATGTCGCCAGCGTCCGGGCCTGCTGGGCATTCGCCTCGCACCGGCTGGCGGCGACCTCGACTGCATTGCGCAGCTCCGTCGTTCTCATGTCGTGGCGCGAGACAAGTGCATTCTGCTCGGCGATGTAGCGGTCGAGAGCATCCAGCTCATCCTGCACCTGTGCCCGGCGGGCCTGCGCCTGCTCGAACTGCTCGTTCAACTCTTCAGCATCCGAGGCCAACAGCTCGGCCTCGTGTGCAGCCGCCTGGGATCGCCGAAGCGTCCCTTCCGGGTCTACATCGGGGATGGGCGAGCCCTGCTCCAGCAATGCGATGCGCTGTGTCGCCAGGCTGTATAGGCTGCGGAACCTCTCCTCCACCCGCTGCAGGTCGAAGGTCACCCGACGCGCCTGATCCAGTTCCTCCGAGGGAGCTTCGTCCTCCAGCGCGCGCTGCCGCGCGAGTAGCTCGGACACTTCCTGAAGCGCCATGCTCCGCTGCGAGCGCACCTCACGGTCATCCTGCTCGAGACGATCCAGTTCGTCCTGTATCCGCAGCAGCTCATCAGCCAGGAGCCGTCCCTTGGCTTCCCGCACGACCGCCTGAATCTGTTGCGCCTCACGTGCGATCTCCGCCTGTGCGCCGAGCGGCTTGAGTTGGCGGCGCAACTCGCCGGCGAGGTCATTCACGCGCGTGAAATTCGCCTGCATAGCATCGAGCTTCCGCAGCGTGCGTTCTTTGCGACGCCGGTGCTTCAGGATGCCCGCAGCCTCTTCGACAAACCCGCGCCTGTCCTCTGGCGTTGCCCGCAGAATCGCGTCCAGCCGCCCCTGCCCCACGATAACGTGCATCTCCCGGCCCAGGCCCGTATCCGAGAGCAGCTCCTGCACATCCAGCAGTCGGCAGTTCTCCCCATTGATCGCGTACTCGGAAGTCCCGTTGCGGAACAGGGTCCTACTGATCGTCACCTCGGTGTATTCGATCGGGAGGGTGCCATCCGTGTTGTCAATGGTGAGAACAACCTCGGCCCGGCCCAGCGGGCTGCGTGTGGCCGTGCCCGCAAAGATGACGTCTTCCATCTTTCCGCCACGCAGGGACTTAGCGCCCTGCTCCCCCATCACCCAGGCGAGCGCATCCACGACATTGGACTTGCCCGACCCGTTGGGGCCAACCACGGCTGTGACCCCGGGCTCGAACTCGAAGGTGGTGGACTGGGCGAACGACTTGAATCCCTTGATCGTCAGGGTCTTCAAGTACATCCCCAAACCTCCGTCGCGTCCACCGTGCTACATAACGGTACCCGATACAGCCCAGGGCAGGAGACAGAACTCCCCATCACCGTCGCAATGCACCACCGGGGGTCCAGTACTGTGCACGCACCGCATCCTCGACATCCCCAGAGATCTGGGCAACGCCATCGGCCACCGCCTGGCTCGCGACCGCCAGTGCGACCCGCTCGGTCACCGCAGGTAGCTCGGACATAGGCGGAAGCACCGGGTTTCCGGGGATGCTCGGGTCCCCCATCCCGGCGATCGCGTGCGCTGCCGCGCTGAGCATGCCGCCGGTGATGCGCCGTGAGCGGGCGGCGAGCGCGCCGAGCACGATGCCCGGGTACATGAGCGCGTTGTTTCCCTGGCCGATCACGTGACGTACACCGGCGAATGTCACCGGTGCAGACGGGCTTCCTGTTGCCACGAGGGCACGCCCCCTCGACCAGGTGATGACGTCCTCGGCACGTGCCTCGGCCAGATCCACGGGGTTCGAGATGGGGCAGATCAGGGGACGGTCGCATCCTCGCACCATAGCCTCGACAACCTCGCGGGTGAACGTCCCCGGGGTGCCGGAGGTGCCCACCAGGACGGTGGGCCGGAACTGCTCGACAACCTCGGTGAGGCTGCAGACGTCCCGCAGTCCTGGAAAGTCCGCGCTGTCCCGGGCCCAGCGCTGCTGTCCCGGGGTGAGATCAGCTGCGCCCCGGAGCACCAGGCCGGTGCGGTCCACGAGCGCGATGTGCCGGGGGATGTCGTCGCTGGGGCAGCCCGCCTCCGCCAGGTCGGCGGCCACACGGTCGGCGATCCCGACCCCGGCGCTACCAGCGCCGACCACCAGCAGGCGGGTATCTCGGAACTGCGTGCCCGCCGCCCGTGCCGCGGCGTGCACGGCTGCCAGGATGGTGACACCAGTTCCCTGGATGTCGTCATTGATGCTGAGGACCTCGTCCTGGTAGCGCTCCAGCACGCGGGCGGCATTGGCGCGCCCGAAATCCTCCCAGTGCAGCAGAGCTCCGGGGAGCAGCTCGCGCACCGCGGCAACGATAGCGGCTATGGCCGCGTCGTAGTGTGTGCCGCGCACGCGTGCCGCGCGCATCCCCACGTATGCGGGATGTTCACGCAGTTCGACGCGGTCCGTACCGGCATCGAGCATGACCCCCAGGATGCGCTCTGGATCTATCCTCGCCGCCGCCGTGTAGACCGCAGCCTTGCCGGTGAGAATCTCCGCGCCGTTGACACCCCAGTCGCCGATGCCGAGGATCCCCTCCCCGTCAGTGACGATCACGATGTCCACCTGGCGCCCGCGCGTGTGCCGCTCCAGGATGTCGCGTATCCGCTCCGGGGCCCACGCCGACACGTAGGCGACATTCGATCCCCAGGCGTAGTCGGTGTAGCGACGGATCGCCTCGGCAACGGTGGGCGCGTAGACGATGGGCAGGTACTCCTCCAGGTGGTGGGACAGCGCGTATCCGAACAGGGCGTGGCCGGAGCGCAGGGCATCCATGAGCAGGATCCGCTTGTGCAGGGGTGTGCTCTGCTGGAGGACCCGTTCGTGCAGGATGCGGTCCTGCTCCTCCAGACTGAACACGCCGCTGGGCAGCCAGCCATCTATCCCGAGTTGTTCCCGCTGCTCGGGCGTGAACCCCACTCCCCTGTTTCGCGCGGGATCTGCAAGCGCGTCCGGCTGTCTCATACTCCCCCTGTCGTGGTTCGTCCCGCACCGGTGTGCGGCGCATCCATCCCATCACATGCGTTCCGCGGCCCCCAGCTGGCTGTGGGGTAGGACCAAAGAAAGGCACTCGGGTTGTGTGTTTCGACTGTTCCCCGTGTCCGTGTTGCTCTCAGTGCCGATGCTGGCAACGCGGGCACCAATGGCTGGAGCGGTTCATGAATGATTCTCTGCGGATGGGCGTTCCGCACCGGCGGCACGGTTCCCCTGCGCGCCCGTAGACGGCCAGATCCCGTTGGAAATACCCTGACTCGCCGTTCACGCGTTTGTACTGCTCGTCGAAACTTGTCCCTCCTGCGGCCAATGCATCCTGCAGGGTGTCACGCACGCTGGACAGAAGCCTGGTCACCGTCGCTGCGGCCATCCGGGTCCCCCGAGTCTCGGGGTGGATGCGCGCGCGCCACAGCGCCTCGTCCGCGTAGATGTTGCCGATGCCAGAAATCCGCCCCTGGTCGAGCAGGATCCGCTTGATGCCGCTGCGACTACGGCGAACGGCGTGGAGGAACGCTGCCTCATCGAACTGGGGGTCGAGCGGGTCTCGGGCAATGTGCCGCGCGTGTGCCGGGATGACCGCCTCGCCCCAGTCTGCGCCGCCGGCGTAGCCCCCGAGACCGCCGTCGACAGTGGCGACCAGCGGTTCTATGCCCACGTACCCGAAGACGCGCTGATCGACGAAGGCGAGTCCCGCATCCCCTCCCTCCGGCCGCCGGAGGGTGAAACGAACTCTCTCATGGCGCAGTGGGGCCGCTGTGGGGTCCGCCCGGAGCAGCTGCCCGCTCATCCCCAGGTGCACGACGAGTGCGTGCGTTGT
>DGEZ01000040.1 GCA_002391425.1 Micrococcales bacterium UBA3913
CCGAATGTGTTGGTGTTGGATGAGCCGACGAACGACGTGGATACCGACATGCTCACCGCCATGGAGGATCTGCTCGACTCCTGGCCGGGAACGCTGATCGTCGTCAGTCACGACCGCTACCTGGTGGAGCGGATCACGGACCAGCAGTACGCAATCCTGCCCGGGCCCGACGGTGCCGGGCACCTGCGACACCTGCCCGGGGGCGTGGATGAGTACCTCGCTCTCCGTGCGCGGCAAGATGCCGCTGCGGAACCTGCCGCCACGGGTACCCGCACGGCAGCGCCCCAGACTGCGCCCCTTTCCGGCCTCTCCGGAGCCGAGTTGCGTGCGGCGGAGAAGGAACTCTCCTCGCTGGAGCGCCGCATCGAGCGCCTCCGGCAACAGGCTGAACGTGATCGTGCTGGCCTCGACGCGATCGACCCTGCCGACTTCGAGGCCTTGAGTGCACACATGGCGAAGATCACCGCGAGTGAGGATGAGGCATCCGCTCTCGAGGAGCGCTGGCTGGAGCTGAGCGAGAGGATCGACGGGGCGAGGAGCTGAATCGTGCTGCGCCAGCACAGTGCGCGCATCCCGAGTTCTGGGGCCCACCGACGGTCGTAAGCTAGCTGGGTCGCAGAAACGAGGCCCCAGATGCAGACCGAACCGTCACCACGTCAGCGCGGCGAGCATCCCCTCATCGGCATCAGCATTGCGGCCATCCTTATGCGGGCCCCGTTGACGATGCTGCCCCCGGCGCTGGGGACGATCTCCGCAGAGCTTGCGCTGAGCGCGGGAGTTGCTGGTCTGACCACCACCTTGCCGCTGCTCTGTTTCGCGGTGTTCGCTTTCGTCACCCCCGCACTGACCCGACATGGCGGACCCACGCGGGCGATGCTGCTGGCGATGGTCGCCATTTTCGTCGGGACGCTGCTTCTCCCCGCAGGGCAGGTGTGGACGCTGTTCGTCGGGATCGCCCTGGTCGGCATCGGAATCGCCGTGGGGAATGTGCTCGTACCCGTCGTCGCGAGCGCCCAGGCCGGACGGGCGGGCAGATCGATGAGCGTGTACTCGACGGTGATGGGCCTCGGGGCGATGGCTGGCTCCCTGGTAACGGGACCGTTGCTTGAGGCAGGCTGGGGATGGCAGGGGGTGCTCCTTCTCATGCCCCCCATTGCGCTGCTCGGTGCGATCGCATGGTGGGTGACGATGCCGCCCGAGCCCCCGACTCCGGGCGCAGAGCCAGCGGCGCCCACCTGGGCGGCTGCCCTGCGACGTCCAGAAACCTGGCTGGTCACCGGGATGATGGGGTTGCAGTCGATCGTGTTCTACTCGGAGCTCACCTGGATGCCCAGCCAGCTCACCGAGGCCGGGTTCAGCCTGACCACCGCATCCACAGCACTCGCCCTGTTCAACGGGCTGGGCGCGATTGGGTCGGCGCTGCTTCCCCGCCTCCTGGATGGACCCCGGGCGCGCGCCGCCCTCGTGTGCTCCTACGCACTATACGCGGCGGGCCTGCTCGGGATGGCCGCCCACGCGCACGGCATCCTCTGTGCTGCCGTTGTCGCCCTGGGTATCGCCCAGGGGGCGGTGTTCGCCTCCGCCCTGGTGGCGATTTCCCGCGCGGCTCCCCGGGAGTTGCTTCCACGTGTCTCCGCGATCTCGCAGGGGATCGGGTACCTGCTCGCGGCGGTCGGACCGACCGCGGTTGGTGTCCTCGGTGAGGCCCTCGGCTGGCGCATCCCGTTGATCGCGTTGGCCTGCTCGCTGACGGTCAGCTGCGCATGCGGGCTGCTCGCTCTCGCACGGACGCGCACGCACCCCGCCGTAGCATAGGTCAGCGCCCGGATATGCGGCGCCGCGGCCAGAGGGCCGCGATAACCGCGAAAACCGCCATCACGATGGCGGCGATATAACCGTGGTGCGTTCCCGTTACGGTACCGGCCACCGCATCCCCGGCCTGGGCCGCCTGGGCGGCGCTGAGCAGGCTCGCGCCGACCGCCGTACCAATCGCGCCGCCGATCTGCTGCACGGTGGAGTAGATCGTGCTCCCGTCCGCCGCGTACGCCTGAGGCACCTCGCGCAGCCCGTTCGCCTGCGCCGGGGTCACCGCCAGCGGGATGCCCACCATGAGGACGCAGTGCGCGACCACAACCCACACCAGGGCACTCGCCTGCCCGAGACCTGCGAACACGACGGCAGCCCCGCAGGTGAGGACGGTACCGGCCTGGATCAGGCGGCGCGGCGGCAGCAGATCGGATGCGCGTCCGGCCGCCGCAGAGAGCACCCCGTTGACGACCCCGCCGGGGAGCATGATGAATGCCGCCGCCAGCACACTCATCAGGCGCGCATCCTGCAGATACATCGGGATGAGGAAGATCGTGCACATGAGAACCGCCGACAGCAGGCCGATCACGATCGCACCGGTGGAAAATGCACGCGAGGTGAACGCTCGCATCTCCAGAAACGGTTGCGCACTGCGCAGCTGGCGGCGCACGAAAACGGCGAGGGAGAGCAGCCCCACCAGCAGCGAGATCGCGACCACCGGGGAGGTCCACCCCTGCTCGCCGCCGACGCTCACGCCCAAGACGAGACCGCCAAAGCCGATTACTGAGCTCACGATCGAGAGCATGTCGATGTGTGGTCGGCTCAACTCCCGCACATTCGGAAGCTTCGCCAGGGACAGCACGAGGGCCGCCGCCATCACCGGGACGGTCACCCAGAAGATCCACTCCCAGGTGGCGACTTCGAGGATGAGCCCGGCGACGACCGGGCTCACCGCGGGTGCGAACATGACTACCAGGCCGATCATCCCGAGCGCTTTACCGCGCTGAGCCAGTGGGTACACGCTGATCGCGGCGCTGAACAGCAACGGCAGCATGATGCCGGTGGCGATCCCCTGCAGCACGCGGCCAAGGATGAGCATCCCGAAATCCGCAGACAGCGCGCACACAACCGCCCCCAGGATGAACGCGGCATTCGCGATCACGGCAAGCTGGCGGGTGCTCAGCCAGCGCGAGACGAGTCCAAACAGCGGAAGCACCACACCGACGGCAAGCAGATACGCGGTGGTCAACCACTGCACGATCGCGGCCGACACGCTGAACACCTCCATGAGGTCCGGAAGGGCGATGTTGAGCGCCGCCTCACTGAACAGCCCCAGGAACCCCGCGATAAGCAGCCCCATCAGCGAGATGAACGGGGAGCGAGCCTGCGGACGCGTGTCACTCATGCACAATCCTTTCGTTGGTGTTTCGCGACACGTGTTTGGTGTCACGTCATGGTGGGCTGTGGGCCGGCCCGTTACCGGACGGCCGTGATGTTGTCGCGCATCCGCGCCATCAGGGCGTGGATGCTGGCCACCTCATCTGGGGTGAGGCCAGACACCGCCTGGTCCCGCAACTGGGTGACGACACCGCTGACCGCCTCCTGCATGGCCGCGCCCGCTGCCGTCAGGTGAATGCGCTTCTTCCGCCGATCCACAGGGTCGATCTCGACCGTGACAAGGTCTTTTGCGGCCATCCCCCGCAGCACCGTGTTGACAGTGGGCCGCGATAGGCCCATACACGTTTCCAGCTCGTGCTGGGTGAGCGCATCCTGTGTCGACGGGGATGCGCTGAGAAGCCGCAGCGCGGTCGCCTGCGTGAAGGTGAGCCCCCAGGGCGCCAGACGCCGATTCAGCTCGGCCTCCACGGCGGTATTGAGCATCTTGATGTCGAGCAAGTCCACGACAGCACAGATTACGTCGCATGCGACCTATTGTCAAGGGATGTGTGGGGGGATTCGGCCCCTCCTCGACAACCCCAATCTCGGGAGCCGCGACCGAAGTGACGGATATGCGGGCCGCCATCCCGATATAGGTAATGGGTGCGCGCTATTCCGTCACTTTGTGTGAGCAACACGTACCCAGCCCCCGGCAATTCCGTCACTTCGGCGCACAACCTACCCCCACCGCACATCCATCACCTCGTCGCGACTATCCCGCTCCACACCCATCCTGTGATACGGTGTTAGACGCTTCTAACATTCTTTCCGAGTAGAGAGAAGGCACCCTGTGGACCTCACATCGGCTGGCACCCCCGAAGAGGACCCCCACACCCCCGAAGAGGACCCCCGCACCCGCACCACACCCGCGACCGCAAACAACGGAAACCCCC
>DGEZ01000119.1:0-1789 GCA_002391425.1 Micrococcales bacterium UBA3913
TCGGCGGGGGTGGCGTCAGCCTGTAGGTACACGCCACGCCGGGGCCGCACAAGGTGACCGGTACGCAGGGCGCGGGCAATGTCTGCCGGGGTCATGCCCATGGCTCGAAGATCAGCGGCCGTGTAGCGACGCCGCTGCAGAGGATGGCTGCGACCGTGCAGGATAATCTCCGGAATCATGGCAGAGACATTAGACAGCCTGGCCGCTGGGCGGCGGCGACGATGAGGAGGTGGGGAAAACTGGGGATGCAGCCGGGGGAGTGAGTCGAACTGACGGAACCAGAGGTGGTCGATCGCTACACGGGGGTGGATGCGCGCAGTTCCGTCAGTTCGTGCAGGCACATGCCGCGTGCTATGTGCCGCCTGCCGCCGTCAGGGAAGCTCGTACTCGGCGACCACGGGGGCATGGTCGCTCCAGCGCTCCGCGTAGCTGGCTGCGCGATCCACCCGGTAGCTGACGACCTCGCTGGCGAGCAGCGGGGTCGCCATCTGGTAGTCGATCCGCCACCCGGTGTCGTTGTCGAAGGCCTGCCCGCGCCACGACCACCAGGTGTACGGGCCGTCGACGTCTCCGGCCCAGGTGCGCCCGACGTCGATCCAGCCCAGCCCTGGGCCGTGGGTGCCGTCAGCGCCCTCCACCTCGGTGTCGCGATCACCGAAGAACCGGTCGAAGTAGGCCCGTTCCTGTGGCAGGAAGCCAGCCCGTTTCACATTGCCGCGCCAGTTCTTGATGTCGTGCGTGGTGTGGCCGACGTTCAGGTCGCCAACGACCAGGGCGCGGGGATGCTCGGCGGCGAGCTTGGGCAGGCGCTCGGTGGCCGCATCCAGCATCCGGTACTTCTCGACCTGCTTGGGGGTGTCGACCTCGCCGGAGTGGAAGTATGCGCTGACCACGGTCAGCGGCTGGCCGTCGACGTCGAGATCGGCCTCGAGCCAGCGCCCGGCGCTGTCGAAGTCGTCGGGGCCGATCGCGGTGCGCGCCGCCTGGGGTGCGCACCGGGTCAGTAGCGCCACGCCGGCGCGGCCCTTCGCGGTCGCCTCGTCGCTGAGCACGTGCCACTCGTCGCCGACGAGGGCGAGCAGATCAGCGCGGGATGCGCGCACCTCCTGCAGCGCGACGATGTCGGCGTCGACCGCATCCAGCCAGGGGCCCATCCCCTTGCGGAACGCGGCGCGCACGCCGTTGACATTCACGGTGGCGATGCGAATGCGAGTCATGTCTCTTCTTTCTCCGATTCGGGTGTCCGAGCCGCGTCGGATGCTCCGGCGGCAGAGCCCGTCGCTGGCCCGGTCTCCTGTGCGTCGTCGCCGGCGGACGGCCGCCGGGGGGGCTCGTTCACGGCGTCGTCGGTGCCTGCATCGTCAGTCTCTGCAGCGGCGCTGGAGGCGAGCGCGACTACCGCCGAGCGCTCGGGCTGTTCGGGCGCATCCACGGCGAGCCAGGCCACGGTGACGAAGAACACCTGGTTGATGAGGTTCAGCCAGATCATGAAGCCGATGAGTACGGCGAAGGATGCGAGCAGCGGGTTCGAGGTGGCGCCTCCTGCGAGCATCCCTGCCCCGATCTTGAGGGCGCTGATCGCCGCTGCCCCAGCGAGCGCTCGGGGCCAGAACACATGCCACTTCACGTATACGTCGGCGAGGAGGTAGACGAACAGAAAGATGATCGTGAAATCCAGGATGACGCTGACCGCCCCGGCAACGACGTGGGTAGAGACCGCCGTCACCGGCCCAGACTGGATGCCGAATACGGACAACAGCCAGGTGTTGATGTAGGTGGCGAGCACGGA
>DGEZ01000119.1:2128-23171 GCA_002391425.1 Micrococcales bacterium UBA3913
GCGCCGCGGTCCTTGCCGACGAGGCCGAACATCGCACGCACGCCGTTCTGGCCGGCGCGCATCCAGCCCATGGACGTGAACAGCAGGCCGCCGGCGGCGATGAGGCTGGTCCAGGTGAGCGTGGTCGATATTCCGGCGAGGGTGCTTTGCGCGATGATCCCGCCGTCTCCGGTATCGATCAGCCCGGGGACCTGCGCGTTGATGAAGCTGATGAGTGCGGTACGGGCGGGGTCGTTGCGCGACTGGAAGAAGCCGAGGGCGCTGAATCCCACCCACATTCCCGCGAAGACGGAGAACAAGGAACTGTAGGTCATTCCCCCGGCCAGCAGGGCGCCGCGGTGGTCGATGTAGTGCTGCCAGACGCGCCCGGCCAGGGAGCGCTGCCAGCGTGCTGCGGCGGTCTGCCACCAGGGTGCGCGGTCTGTTGAGGTCACCCTGCCCATGCTATCGGGCGGGAGGCGCTCGAGCACCCGGTGGCGGGCCGATACCAGCACGAAGTGACGGATGTGCGCGAGGCGGAGGCTCTATGTGGGATGGGTGCGCGCAGATCCGTCACTTCGGTGATGAACTGCGCCGGAAGGGGTGTGAAACAGGCCGGAAAAGGTGTGAAACGGGCTTGAAAAGGTGTGAAACAGGCCGGAAAAGGTGTGAAACAGGCCGGACTCAGCGGGACCCGCGGATGAGCGCCTGCTTGACCTCGGCGATCGCCCGAGTGACCTCGATGCCGCGGGGGCACGCCTCCGTGCAGTTGAAGGTGGTGCGGCAACGCCACACCCCTTCGCGGTCGTTCAGGATGTCCAGGCGCACGGTGTCGGCGTCATCGCGCGAGTCGAAGATGAAGCGGTGCGCGTTCACGATCGCGGCCGGCCCGAAGTACTGTCCATCCGTCCAGAACACCGGGCAACTCGTCGTGCAGGCAGCACACAGGATGCACTTGGTGGTGTCGTCGTAGCGGGCCCGCTCGACGGGGGATTGTAGGCGCTCCCGACCTCCAGAGACCTCCTCCGAGGCGGGCTGCAGGAAAGGCTGCACATGCCGGTAGGCGTCGAAGAAGGGCTCCATATCGACGATGAGGTCCTTTTCCACCGGGAGCCCCTTGATGGGTTCCACGTAGATGGGTTTGTCGATGTCGAGGTCCTTGATGAGGGTTTTGCAGGCGAGCCTGTTGCGCCCGTTGATGCGCATCGCATCCGAGCCGCAGACCCCGTGGGCGCACGACCGGCGGAACGTGAGGGTGCCGTCCTGCTCCCACTTGATGGTGTGCAGCGCGTCGAGCACACGCTCGGTGGCGTGAACCGTCACCGTGTACTCCTGCCACCACGGGTCGGGCTGGACCTCCGGGTTGTAGCGACGGATCACGAGCGTCACCGTGAAGGTGGGGACATCCGCGTCCGCATCCGGTGCTGGGATGCTCACCGCTGGCGTGCTCATCGGTTCCTCCTCGCTCCCGGGCGCGCCCGGGTGTTCTCGTCTGCGATGTGAACTTGTGTGGCCTGGCGAGGTCGGCGCATGGGGCGCCGCGGCTCGCTCAGTACTTCCGCTCCATGGGCGGATAGCGCGTGATCACCACGGGCTTCCACCCGATGTGGATGCGCGCTGCCTCGGACGCGTCCGGGTCCGCATCCGCCCGGTATGCCATGGTGTGTGCCAGGTAGTGTTCGTCGTCTCGGGTCGGGTAGTCCTCCCGGAAGTGCCCGCCCCGGCTCTCTTTCCGTTCCAGGGCCGAATAGGCGAGTACCTCGGCCAGGTCGAGCAGGAATCCCAGCTCGATGGCCTCCAGCAGGTCGGTGTTGTACCGGTGGCCGCGGTCGTGCACGGTCACGTGCGCGTAGCGGTGGCGCAGTTTCGTGATCACCTGGATCGCCTCGGTCAGGGACTGTTCCGTGCGGTACACCTGCGCATCCCGGTCCATGGTGCGCTGCAGTTCGGCCCGGATTGCAGCCACGGACTCGCCCCCGTTCGCCGAGCGCATCCGGGACACCAGCGCGACAACGTCGTCGGCAGCGCCCTCGGGCAGGGGCAGCAGCGGTGCATCGGCGGCGTAGGCGACGGCATTGTTTCCGGCGCGCTTGCCGAACACGTTGATGTCGAGCAGCGAGTTGGTGCCCAGCCGGTTCGCGCCGTGTACGGACACGCAGGCGCACTCCCCGGCCGCGTACAGCCCGGGCACGACCTCCGTGTTCGAGCGGAGCACCTCCGCGTTGACGGTGGTGGGGATGCCGCCCATCGCATAGTGCGCGGTCGGGTACACCGGCACGGGCTCCGTGTACGGCTCCACCCCCAGGTAGGTGCGGGCGAACTCGGTGATGTCTGGCAGTTTCGCGTCGATGACGGCCGGCTCCAGGTGGGTCAGGTCGAGGTAGACGTAGTCCTTGTGCGGCCCGGCCCCGCGCCCCTCGCGCACCTCGTTGGCGATGGACCGGGCGACGATGTCTCGCGGCGCGAGGTCCTTGAGTGAGGGGGTGTACCGCTCCATGAACCGCTCGCCCAGCGCGTTGCGCAGGATGCCGCCTTCACCCCGGGCTGCCTCGGACAGCAGGATGCCCAGGCCCGCCAGCCCGGTGGGGTGGAACTGGAAGAACTCCACATCCTCCAGGGGCAGTCCCTTGCGGTAGATGATTCCCACACCGTCACCGGTGAGAGTGTGCGCGTTCGAGGTGGTCTTGAAGATCTTGCCGTAGCCGCCGGTCGCGAAGATGAACGCCTTCCCCCGGAAGATGTGGATGTCCCCGGTGGCCAGCTCGTAGGCGACCACGGCGACCGGGCGGGGAACCCCGTCGACGGGGACGATCACCAGGTCGAGGACGTAGAACTCGTTGTAGAAGTCGATGCCCAGTTTGACGCAGTTCTGGTACAGCGTCTGCAGGATCATGTGGCCGGTGCGGTCGGCTGCGTAGCAGGCGCGCCGAACCGGAGCCTTGCCGTGGTCTCGGGTGTGCCCGCCGAAACGTCGCTGGTCGATCTTGCCCTCGGGGGTGCGGTTGAAGGGCAGGCCCATGTTCTCCAGGTCGATGACCGCGTCGATCGCCTCCTTGGCGAGGATCTCGGCCGCATCCTGGTCGACCAGATAGTCGCCGCCCTTGACCGTGTCGAAGGTGTGCCACTCCCAGGAGTCCTCTTCGACGTTCGCCAGGGCGGCGGCCATGCCGCCCTGGGCTGCGCCCGTGTGGCTGCGGGTGGGGTACAGCTTCGAGATGACCGCGGTGCGTGCTTTCGGCCCGGCCTCGATGGCGGCGCGCATCCCGGCCCCGCCCGCCCCCACGATGACCACGTCGTGTTCGTGGACGTGGATGGGCACGCCACCGGGACCCGATAGCTCGGATGCCCCTGTGCTGTTCTCCGTCACAATCCGCTCCCTTCACCCGGCCGTGCAGAAACTCGGTAGCAGGTCGGCGGGGGACCCGGCCGGGCATGGCTCGAAGGTGAACACGACGAGGGTACCCAGTACGATCAGCGCCGCCGCGGTGATCCACAGAGCCCAGACGAGGATGCGGCGCGCGCGGGGGCGCTCCACGTAGTCGTTGACAATGGTGCGCATGCCGTTCGTGCCGTGGATGAGGGCGAGCCAGAGCATGAGCACATCCCACCACTGCCAGAACGGGTTCGCGAGCTTACCGCCGACGAAACCGAAGTCGATGGCGCGGATCCCGTCCCCGACGACGAGGTTGGAGATCAGGTGTCCGGCGATGAGGGCCACGAGCACCACCCCGGAGCCGCGCATGAACATCCACAGATACTTCTCGGGGTTGAATCGCCGCCTGCGGCGAGCGACGGGGGTTTCGATGACGACCATGGTTCTTCCTCCCGTTACTCGCTGAAGACCCGGATCAGGTGCAGGGGGGTGAAACCGAGCATGAGCTCGGTCCAGATGCCCACAACCGCCCAAAACAGCGGGCGCTGGTAGCGGGCGCCGAGGCGCCAGAAGTCGACCGCGATGACGCGCAGACCGTTCAGGGCGTGAAACAGGATCGCCCCCACCAGGGCAACTTCCCCGACCCCCATGATCGGGTTCTTGTACGTTCCGATGACCGCGTTGTAGGCCTCCGGGCTGACCCGGATGAGCGCGGTATCGAGGATGTGCACGAGGAGGAAGAAGAAGATGGCCACGCCGGTAATCCGGTGCAGCACCCAGGACCACATCCCCTCTCGGCCCCGATACAGTGTCCCGACTGGTCGTTGTGGCACGGAACCCTCCTTGGTGCCGTCTGGTGCTTCTGCTGTGCACAGTTCGGGTGGGAACTGTGCTTTCCCCCTAGCATACGCACGAGAAGCCGCGTTTTTTCGTTGGTTACCGTGCCTGTGTGTGCGCTGCGCTACCGTGGATGCGTGATGAACTATCGTCTCGCCGACAAGCATTTCTACGCGATCATCCCCGCGGGGGGTGTGGGGTCGCGGCTGTGGCCTCTTTCCCGCGCGGATGCGCCGAAGTTCCTCCTCGACCTCACCGGGTCGGGGAAGACCCTGCTGGAGAGCACTTTTGAGCGCATCGTGCCGCTGACGGGGCCCGACCGGGTGTTCGTCGTCACCGGTTACGCGCATCGCGCTGCCGTGAAGAATCAGCTGCCACGGGTGCTCGACACGAATATCTTCCTGGAACCGAGCCCGCGCGATTCAACGGCTGCGATCTGCGTGGCCGCAGCGATCATCGCGCGGCGCGACCCGGACGCGATTGTGGGCTCCTTCCCGGCGGACCACCTGGTCACCGCCCCGGCGGAATTCCGTCACGTCGTGCGCGAGGCGGTGGAAGTGGCCAAACAGGGCTACATCACGACGGTGGGGATCACCCCCACCGGCCCGTCCGTGGCGTTCGGGTACATCGAGACGGGGGACGCGGTGGACGCGGAGCGCTTCCCGAATGCGCGTCACGTCTCGCGATTCGTGGAGAAGCCGGAAGAGGATGTCGCTCGCGGGTTCCTCGCGGACGGCAAACACCTGTGGAACGCGGGCATGTTCATCGCGAAGGCCCAGGTCCTCCTCGATGTGCTGCGCGAGAACCGCCCCCGGCTCGCCGAGGCCATTGACCGGATTGCGGATGTGTGGGGCACGCCTGAACAGTTTGTTATCAAAGACCAGGTGTGGCCGGACCTGGAGAAGATCGCGATCGACTACTCGATTGCGGAACCGGCGGCCCGCGACGGCAAGGTGGCCGTGGTCCCGGGAGATTTCGGCTGGGACGATGTGGGGGACTTCTCCGCGGTGGCCCGCCACCTGGCGAACCGGGGGTCCGGGAGCCTGGCAATCCTGGGGGACCGGGCCCGGGTCATCTCGGATCGGGCCAGCGGCATTGTCGTGGGGGAGACCGATCGTGTTGTGGCGGTGATCGGCATGGAGGATGTGGTCGTCGTGGACACTGATGACGCCCTCCTGGTCACGAATGCCCAGAATGCGCAGCGGATCAAGCAGATGGTCGACTTCCTGCGTGCCAGTGGTCGCGGGGACGTGCTCTAGAGCACCTCGGCCAGGCAGACCACCTTCGCTAGGGGCGCGTACAGCCCGATCGCGTCGAGCGCGCGCTGGTGGTCCTCGGGAGTCAGCCCCGCGCAGGCGTCTGCGACGACGAGGGTCTCGACCCCCGCATCCACCGCCTGCAGGACGGTGGAGAGCACGCAGCAGTCGGTGGACACGCCGGCGACGAGCATCCGGTCGTATCCGTCGAGTTCTGCGGCGAGGCGCGGCGACCACTTCCCGAACGTGGCCGCATCAACGGTGGGGCGCACCACAAACTCGGCGAGCCCGGGAACGATATCCCACAGCGGGCTGTCCGCCGGCTGCAGCGCGAACGGCCACTGTTCGTAGTAGGGCAGCCAGGCTCCGCGGGGATGCTCGGGGGCGACAAACCTCGTGAAGATCGTGTTCTGCGCTCCCCAGTGCTTAACCAATCGCGCCACCGCGGACTCCGCCTGGGGGAATCCGGGGGTCGCCCAGGGGCTGTCGGGGTCGGCGAACACGTGCTGCATGTCGATCACGAGCACGGCCGTGCGTGCAGGAGCGTCCGTCATGGCGTCCTCACTAGGATGAACTGGTGTTGTGCGTCTTCATGCTAGCGGTTAGGACATTTCGATATGAGCGAGTCTGACGTCATCCCGGTGATCATCGACACGGATACCGCCCAGGATGACTGCGTCACCCTCCTGGTCGGCCTGCTCGACCCCCGTGCCGACCTTCGGGCGATCACGATGGTGGCGGGGAACGTGGACTTCGACCGTCAGTTCGTCAACGCGCAGCTAACTCTGAACGCGGCGGGCAAGCTGGGCACGACGCCGATTTTCCTGGGCGCGCGGCATCCCCTCGTGCGCGAATGGGTGTCGGCCTCGGATGTGCACGGGGATGGTACCGGCGGGCTGGAGATGGACATGTCCGGCCTCACCCCGGAGCGGGAGCATGCCGTGGATGCGCTGCTGCGGCTGACCGCGGAGGACCCCGGGGAGATCTCGATCGTCTGCATTGGCCCGCTGACGAATATCGCGCTCGCGGTGCGCACGGACCCCACGTTTGCGCAGCGCGTGAAGGCGCTCTACATCATGGGCGGCTCGAACAATGCGCGCGGAAACATCACCCCGGCTGCGGAGTTCAACTTCTTCGTGGACCCGCACGCGGCGAAGGTGGTGTTCGGGGCGGGGTTCCGCGATGTCGTCGTCGTGCCGTGGGCGCCGCTGACCATCGAGGAGGCGTGCTTCACCCGGGCAGAGTATGACGCCATCGGTGCAGCGGGCACCCCGTTGGCCCGCTTCTACCATCGCATCTGCGCGGCGACGCTCGCCTACGACGAATCGGTGGGCATCGACGGGTCGACCCACCCGGATTCGCTCACCCTCTCCGTGCTGCTGCACCCGGAGCTCATCCGGGAGGCCACCGAGTACTTCGTCGATGTCGAGACGGACTCCGCGCTGACCTTGGGGTACTCGGTGATGGCCTGGGAGAAGTTCGAGCAGCGGCCGAATGCCCGCGTGGTCGAGCACATCGACTCGGAGGCGTTCTACCGGCTGATCCGTGGGTTCATGTCCCAGGAAACGGTTCCGAACCGTCCATTCGCGAATCTCACGTAGTAGCTTTCGCTAGTTTTTGTTTCGACGCTGTAACGACTTGGACTTTCGACCGGGGCGAGCCTCCGCGGCTAGGTACCCTCGGAGGGTGGCTTGTGTCTGGCCACAGTGTCTGCAACACGATAGGAAACTCACAGTGACAGTTATTTCGATGAAGCGTGGCCTGTCTATGGTCGCGGCGGTGGCGTCAGCTGGGCTGATCCTCTCCGGGTGTGCGAGTGCCCCGGAAGATTCCGGATCGAGCTCGGTCGCGACGGCGGATTACAAGGCCTGCGCGGTCTCCGACGAGGGAAGCTGGAATGACAAGTCCTTCAACCAGTCCGCTCATGGCGGTCTGGAGGAGGCCGAGGCACAGTTGGGTGTCTCCTACACGGCGCTGGAGTCCGCATCCACGGACGATTTCGAGCCGAACCTCGATACCCTCCTCGCGGACGACTGCGATGTGATCTTCGGGGTCGGCTTCGCGATCTCCGACGCGGTCAACGCAGCGGCAACCGCGAACCCCGACCAGAACTATGTGGTCATCGACGGCAGCAAGGATGCGGATCAGGACAACCTGAAGGTCATCGAGTACAAGATGCAGGAGTCCAGCTACCTGGCGGGCTACCTGGCCGCCGCGTACAGCACCTCGAAGGTGGTCGGCACCTACGGTGGCGTCAAGTACGATTCGGTGACGATCTTCATGGACGGCTTCTACTACGGGGCCAAGGCCTACGAAGAGGAGACCGGTACCGAGGTGACCGTGCTCGGCTGGGATCCGGAGACGCAGGACGGCCAGTTCGTCGGCGACTTCGCCAACACGGGTGTGGCCAAGCAGATCAGCGCCGCCATGCTTGAGCAGGGTGCGGATGTCATCTACCCGGTCGCGGGCAGCCTGTTCACGGCCACGAGCGAGGCAATCAATGAGTCGTCGAACCCGGACGCCGTGTTCCTGGGTGTGGACGAGGACATCGCGACGACGCAGCCGGAATACGCCGATCAGGTGCTCACCTCGGTGGAGAAGCGCATGACGCAGGCCGTGTTCGACGTCATCCAGGAGAGCATGGAGGACGGCTTTACCGGCGACGCCTACGTGGGCACGCTGGAGAACGACGGCACCGGTCTGAGCGACTTCGGCGAGTTCGACTCGAAGATCTCGGATGAGGTCAAGACTCGCCTGGATGAGTTGAAGGCGGGCATCATCGACGGGTCGATCGATCCGTTGAGCTAGCCGCTGAGGGCGGGGAGGCCTTTCCGGGGCCTCCCCGCTTTTCTGCGCGGAGAGGAAAATGGGGTCGGCGGATCGCCGTGGGAAGGGCAGAGGCGCATGAGACTTGAGCTGCGGGGTATCACCAAACGATTTGGGTCGCTGGTGGCGAACGACGACATCACGCTGACGGTCGAACCGGGGGAGATTCACTGCCTGCTGGGCGAGAATGGTGCCGGGAAGTCCACTCTCATGAATGTGCTGTACGGGCTGTACACCGCGGACTCCGGGGAGATCCTGCTGGATGGCACGCCTGCTCACTTCGACAGCCCCCGGGATGCGATGCATGCGGGCATCGGTATGGTGCACCAGCACTTCATGCTCATCCCCGTGTTCTCCGTCCTGGAGAACGTCATGCTCGGCAATGAGCCGACCCGGCGCGGCCTGCTCGACGCGGACACGGCCCGGCGCCGGATCACCGAGATCTCGGAACGCTTCGGATTCAACATCGACCCGAATGCGATGGTCGAAGACCTTCCTGTGGGCGTCCAGCAGCGGGTCGAAATCGTGAAAGCTCTCGCCCACGACGCCCAGTTACTCGTTCTCGATGAGCCCACGGCCGTGCTCACCCCCCAGGAGACGGATGAGCTGATGGCGATCATGCGGGACCTGGCCGCATCGGGCACGTCAATCGTTTTCATCACCCACAAACTGCGTGAGGTGAAGGAAGTCGCCGACCGGATCACCGTGATCCGGCGCGGTCGGGTCGTCGCCACCGCATCCCCCGATCAGAGCGCCGACGAGCTGTCCGCCCTCATGGTGGGCCGCCACGTCGCGCTGCAGGTGGAGAAGAGGCCCGCCACCCCCGGGGAGGAGGCGTTCCGGGTCTCCGATCTCAGCGTCTTCGACGACAACGGGATCCCGGTGGTGAACCAGGTGAGTTTCTCCATTCGCCGCGGTGAAATCCTCGCGATCGCGGGGGTACAAGGCAACGGCCAGACTGAGCTGACGGAGGCCATCCTGGGGTTGTCGGAGCGCGTGCACGGGGAGATCACCTTGGACGGGATGGCCCTGTCCGGCCATAGCGTTCGTCAGCGCCTCGACGCTGGCCTCGGGTACGTGCCGGAGGACCGCAAGAAGGACGGGATCGTGGGCACGTTCGCGATTTCGGAGAACCTCATGCTCGACCGCAGCTTTGGCCCGCCATTCGTGCGGCACCTGGCGATCCAACGGGGTGTCCGGGATGAGCGGGCTCGTCAGGCCGTTCACGAGTTCGACATCCGGGCACAGGGCATCGACACCCCGGTGGGCACCCTCTCCGGGGGGAACCAGCAGAAGGTCGTGCTGGCGCGAGAACTGAGCCGGGACTTGCGCATGTTCATCGCCTCCCAACCCACCCGTGGGCTCGACGTGGGGTCCATCGAATTCGTGCATGAGCGGATCGTGCAGACGAGGGACTCGGGACTCCCCGTGCTGATCGTCTCCAGCGAGCTCGATGAGGTCATCGCGCTGGCGGACCGCATTGCGGTGATGTACAAGGGAGAGATTCTGGGTATCGTTCCGCCGGATGTGCCGCGGTCGACGCTCGGACAGATGATGGCAGGGATAGCGGCATGAGCACGAGCACCACACCACAACTGTCGGGTCCAGAGCCCTCCGCCTCCGGGGGAGTGTTCTCCACGGCCGTGCGGGAGATCATGGCGAGCAGCCCGATGCGCGTCCTGCTGTCCATCCTGCTCGGGTTCCTCGCCGGGGCGATCATCCTGGTGTTCACTGACCCCGACGTGGCGGCCGCCTCGGCCTACTTCTTCGCTCGACCCGGGGACACCCTGATCGCGGCGTGGGATGTTGTCTCTCGCGGGTACGGCGCGCTGCTCGAGGGCTCGATCTGGGACCCGGCCGGGGCGAATCTCATCGAACAGAGCGCACCGCTGGTGGCCAGCCTCAACCGCGCCGCGCCGCTGATCGTTGCGGGCCTGGGCATCGCGTTGAGCTTCCGCACCGGGATGTTCAACATCGGCGGTCAGGGGCAGGTCCTCTTCGGTGCGGCGTTCGCCGCTTTCATCAGCTTCCAGGTGCACCTGCCCGCGGGCATCCACCTGATCGTGGCGATCCTGTTCGGGGTGCTCGGCGCTGGCCTTCTCGGCGCGTTCGTCGGTTTCCTCAAGGCCAAAACGGGTGCCCATGAGGTGATCGTGACGATCATGCTCAACTACATCGCGTACAACTTCGTCACCTACCTGATGCGCACCCCGGTGCTGCAAGACCCGGAGGCTGGCGGAACACCCAAGACGGTGGCGCCGGATGCGACCGCGCAGTACCCGCTCATCTTCGGCGACAGCGTGGCGCTGAACCTGGGCATTCTGATCGCGGTGATCGCCACGGTCGCCTACTGGTGGATCATGGAGCGTTCGTCGATGGGCTTCCGATTCCGCGCCGTCGGGTTCAACCCGAATGCAGCCCGGTCGGCGGGCATCAGCGTGGCCCGCACGTACGTGCTGGCGATGACCTTCTCGGCCCTGTTTGTTGGGCTTGCCGGAGCGAACCAGGCGCTGGCGCGCAGCACCGGGTTCATGAACACGATTGACAGCGGCATCGGCTTCGATGCGATCACCGTGGCGTTGCTCGGCGGTTCCACCCCGTGGGGCATCTTCATCGCCGGGGTGTTCTTCGGCGCGATGAAGGCAGGCTCGTCCACAATGCAGGCAGCGGGCGTGGCCCCCGAGATCCTCACGATCGTGCAGGGGCTCATCGTCTTGTTCATCGCGGCGCCGCCGCTGGTTCGGGCAATCTTCCGGTTGCCGTCCGGGCATGCGAGGCAACGACGACGTCAGAAAAGTTCGCACGTGGAGAAGGCGGAGGTGAGCGCATGACTCGGCCGATCTCAGCGCAAGATGTCGAAGAGACGGTGTCCTGGAAGGCGCCGATCACGTTCTGGGTCGTGGGAGTGTTCTCCCTCATCGCATTCGGGGTGTTTGGGCGTCACGAGCAGACCGCGATCGCGATATCCACCTCCAGCGACGCTGTGCAGCTGCCGGCGTGGGAGGTCGACTCCGCCGTGTTCTGCACGGTAGCCGGAGTCCTGATGATCGCGTTCGCGATCGTCGCAACGGTGTCGACACGCAAGCTGAAGCGGGGCCTGCCGCTGTGGGGCACGATCGTCTACAGCGCGCTGTTCCTGCTCGCCCTGCTCACCTGGATCGGGGCCGGTGGTCAGGTGCCGGTCACCTGGTTGTTTACCGGAGCCCTGGCGCTGGCCGTGCCCATCCTGTTCGGGGGAATCTCAGGCCTGTTGTGCGAGCGCGTCGGGGTGACGAATATCGCGATTGAGGGCCAGCTCCTGGCCGGGGCGTTCGCCGCCGCGGTGGTCGCCTCCATGACGGACAGTTACACGGCGGGCATCCTCGCCGCGATGATCGCCGGCGCGCTTGTCTCCCTCGTGCTGGCCGTGTTCTCGATCACCTACCTGGTCGACCAAGTCATCGTCGGCGTGGTCCTGAACTCGCTGGTCATCGGGGCGACGAACTACCTGTACTCGGTGTACCTGAACGACAACTCCGCGGAGCTGAACTTCCCGGGCACCCTGCCGGAGCTGCCCATCCCCGGGCTGAGCGCTATTCCGATCATCGGTTCGCTGTTCTTCGACCAGCGGGTGACCGTGTACATCATGTTCCTCATCGTCCCGCTGGTGTACCTCGTCGTATTCAAGACGAAGTGGGGCCTGCGGCTGCGCGCCGTCGGCGAGTACCCGCTGGCGGCCGACACGGTGGGCATCAATGTGCCGCGTACCCGGTTCTGGGTGGTCACGGTCGCCGGGCTGGTGGCCGGAATCGGCGGATCCGCGATCTCGATCGGCTCGGTGGGCGCCTTCGTGCGCGAGATGAGCGCAGGTCAGGGCTACATCGCGCTCGCGGCCCTCATCCTGGGACGCTGGAACCCGTACCTAGTGGCACTGGCCGCCGTGCTGTTTGGCTTCTCCTCGAACCTGCAGGTGTGGATCGGACAGACCAGCTCGGGCATCCCCAGTGACTTCGTGGCCATGCTGCCCTACGCGGTGACCCTGATCGCGGTCACGGGGCTGGTCGGACGCGTCCGGGGCCCGGCCTCGGTGGGCATCCCCTACGTGAAGGCGGACCAACAGTGACCGGGAACGTGGCCGTGGACTGGGAGCGGCTGCGGGCAGCCGCCCGGGAGGCCATGGGACGCGCCTACGTGCCGTACTCGCACTTCCCGGTGGGGGCGGCGGCGCTGGTGGATGACGGGCGTATCGTCCAGGGGTGCAATGTTGAAAACGCCTCCTACGGTGTCGGCCTGTGCGCGGAGTGCGGGCTGATCTCCGCGCTGATCTTCAGCGGCGGGGGCAAGCTGGTCGCCTTCGACTGCGTGGATGGGAAGGGCAACACCCTGATGCCGTGCGGGCGGTGCCGCCAGATCCTCTACGAGCACTCCGCCCCGGGGATGGTGCTCAACACGGTGTCGGGGCTGCACACCATCGACGAGGTTCTCCCGGATGCGTTCGGGCCACGTGACCTGGAGGAGCGCCGGTGAGCGGGGTCGAACCGTTCGACGCGGTCCAGGTGATCACGACCAAGCGCGACGGCGGAGAGCTCAGCACCGCCCAAATTCGCTGGGTGGTGGATGCGTTTGTGCGCGGCGTCGTCGCCGACTACCAGATGAGCGCGCTGGCGATGGCAATCCTGCTGCGCGGGATGAACCGCCGCGAGATCCGCGACCTGACGGTGGCGATGATCGATAGCGGCGAGCGGATGAGCTTCGCGGGGCTGGGCAAGGTGACCACCGACAAACACTCGACCGGCGGCGTCGGAGACAAGATCACGCTGCCGCTGGCCCCGCTGGTGGCCTCCTACGGACTGGCCGTCCCGCAACTGTCGGGACGCGGGCTCGGCCACACCGGGGGAACCCTGGACAAAATGGAGTCGATCCCTGGATGGCGAGCCAGCCTGTCCACGCAGGAGATGATGTCCCAGCTGCACAGTGTCGGCGCGGTGATCTGCGCAGCCGGGTCCGGTCTCGCCCCCGCAGACAAGCGGCTGTACGCTCTGCGCGACGTGAGCGGAACCGTGGAGGCGATCCCGCTGATCGCCTCCTCGATCATGTCCAAGAAGATCGCCGAGGGCTCAGAGAGCCTCATCCTGGATGTCAAGTTTGGCTCCGGGGCGTTCATGAAGGACTATGCGCGGGCCAGGGAGCTCGCCGTCACGATGGTCGAACTCGGCACGGACGCGGGGGTGACCACGCGCGCCCTGCTCACTGACATGTCCGTCCCGCTCGGACGCACCGTGGGCAACGCCATCGAGGTCGCCGAAGCCGTCGAGGTTCTCTCCGGTGCGGGCCCTGCAGATGTGGTTGAATTGACCGTCGCGCTGGCCGCCGAGATGCTGGAGATGTCCGGGATCACCGGAGTCAACCCGGCGGAGAACCTCGCCAATGGCAAGGCGATGGACTGCTGGCGTGCCATGGTCTCCGCCCAGGGCGGCGACCCAGACGCGGCCCTGCCGCAGGCGAACGAGTCCCACACCATCACCGCAGATGCCGAGGGGTACCTCAGTGATCTGGATGCGCTCGCCGTCGGCGTGGCGGCGTGGCGGCTGGGGGCAGGGCGGGCCCGGCAGGAGGACCCGGTGGATCACGCGGCGGGCATCCTGCTGCACGTGAAGCCGGGGGAGCGTGTGTCCCCGGGGATGCCGGTGATGACCCTGCTCACCTCCGACGCGGATCGCATCCCGCGGGCCATAGATGCGCTCTCTGAGGCGTGGCAGATCTCTGACACGGCTTCCGCGAACACGCCGTTGATCCGGGAACGGATCGCGGCTGCGAGTGGCACGGACCGGTGAGTCGGCTAGCCTGAACACATGACGAATGACGACTCCCCCCGGGTCAACGGGATCGATATGGCGCGCATCCCCAAGGTCTCTCTGCATGACCACCTCGACGGTGCGCTGCGCCCCCAGACGATCATTGAGCTCGCCCGGGACATCGGGCACAAGCTTCCCGCCGGAGACGCCACGCTGTTGGATGACTGGTTCCTGCAGTCGTGCACCTCGGGTCGCCTGGAGGACTACCTGCAGACGTTCGAGCACACCACGGCGGTGATGCAGACGGAGGAGGGCCTGGTGCGGGTGGCCCGGGAGTACGTGGTCGATGCTGCCGCGGACGGTGTCGTCTACGCGGAGACCCGCTGGGCGCCCGAGCAGCACACCCGGCGCGGCATGAGCATGCAGGAGGCCGTCGACGCGGTTGCGGCGGGCCTGCGCGAGGGAGAGGCCGTGGTGCGGGACCGCGGCGGACGCATTGAGGTGCGCCAGATCCTCTGCGCCATGCGCCAGAATGACCGCTCACTGGACGTGGCACAGCTTGCGCTGGCAAACCGGGGCGGCTCAGTGGTGGGTTTCGATCTAGCCGGTCCGGAGGTGGGTTTTCCCGCTTCCCGGCATCGCGAGGCGCTCGAGCTACTGGCCCGCGAGTTCTTCCCGACCACCATCCACGCGGGCGAGGAGGGCGACCTGGAACTCATCGAGGATGCCCTGGTGGCCGGTCGGCCGCTGAGAATCGGGCACGGGGTTCGGCTCGTCGAGGACATCGACTGGGATGTTGACGGCTCCCCCCTGCTCGGCCCGGTGGCCTCGTGGGTGCGGGATCGCCGCATCGTAGTGGAGTCCTGCCCGTCGTCGAACCTGCAGACCGCAGGGATGAACGATCTGGGCACCGAGATTGCAGACCACCCCTTCGACGTGTTCTACGACGCGGGCATGGCGGTGACCGTGAACCCGGACAATCGTCTGATGAGCCGCACCAGCTGCTCGCGCGAGCTGGGTCTGCTGGTGGACGCGTTCGGCTACGATCTGGGCGATCTTGAGACGTTCGCGCTGAATGCGGCCGACGGCGCGTTCCTCCCGCTGGATGAGCGTGAGGACCTCGCCGACCAGATCGTGCACAGCTTCGACGGGTTGCGCGCCGAGTAGGGGCAGCCGGTGGCGGGTCGACGCAGGTGCGGACGCGCCGCCTCGGCGTCAGGCCACGTAATCGTGCACGGCCGTGCGCAGGCGCGCAAGTGTGGCTGCGGCGTCCGCGTACCGCTGGGCCCGGCTCCCCTCGGAGGCGACCACGTCGAGGTACACCTTCAGCTTCGGCTCGGTTCCGCTGGGCCGGAAGATCACCCGTGAGCCGTCGGCCAGGTAGTACCGCATCACGTCGGAGGTGGGCAGGTCATCCACCCCCTGCAGGAAATCGTCCGTGTGGGTGACCGGGATGCCCGCGAACTCGGTGGGAGGCTGTTCACGCAGGCCGGTCATAATCCGCCGAATCTGCCCGAGGTCGGTGACCCGCAGGGAGACCTGGTCGGAGTCGTAGCGTCCGTAGCGATCCACGATGTCGCCGAGCGCATCCGCGATCGTCTTGCCCTCCGCCTTCAGCGCGGCCGCATAGACGAGGAACGCGGCGGCAGCGGAGACGCCGTCCTTGTCCCGCACCAGTTGCGGGTCGACCAGGTAGCCGAGTGCCTCCTCGTACCCGAAGATGAGGCCAGGCACCCGGTTGACGAATTTGAACCCGGTCAGGGTCTGCACATAGCCCAGCCCGTAGTGCTCGGCGATCGCGCCCAACAGCGGGCTGGAGACGAGGGACTGCGCCAGAGCCTTGCCAGCCCGCTGGTCCTGCGGCAGGACGCTCGCGATGTGCTCGGCCAGCAGGGTGCCCACCTCGTTGCCGGTGAGGCGACGCCACCCCGATGCAGAATCTGGGTCCGGGATGCCCACGGCCAGGCGATCCGCATCCGGGTCGTTCGCGATGACGAGCTCCGCGTCAACCTGACTGGCCAGAGCGAAACTGAGGTCCATGGCCCCGGGCTCTTCCGGGTTCGGGAACGGCACCGTGGGGAACGCGGGGTCGGGGTGGATCTGCTCGGCGACGATCTGCGGCAGGGTGAACCCCGCCTCGGTGAACACTCGGGCGGCAACCTCCCAGCCGACACCGTGCATGGCCGTGTACACGAAGGAAATGTCCCGCGGGCCGGGGGTGAGGGTGGCCACTGTCTCGTGCACATAGGCGTCGATGACGGCCTCGGGAACGAGATCGTAATCATCCGAGCGCGGAATGTTCGGCACCGTGATCGTGTCTGCAATCTCCGCGATGTTCGCCGCGATCGTCACATCGGTGGGGGAGATAATCTGAGACCCGGCGTCGGCTCCACCCAGGTACACCTTGTACCCGTTGTCCTTGCCGGGGTTGTGGGATGCGGTGACCATCACGGCCGCGGACAGGTCCAGGTGGCGCAGTGCGAATGCGGTGACCGGCGTGGGCAGCTCGCGGGGCATGAGCAGTGCCCGCACCCCGGCCGCGGTCATGATCTCTGCGGTGTCCTTGGCGAAGTCATACGACTTGTACCGGCCGTCGAACCCGATCACGATGGTCGGGGTTTCCGCGTGGTCGAGCAGGTAGGCGGCGAGGCCAGCCGCCGCCTGGGAGACGAGTACGCGGTTCATCCGGTTTGGGCCTGCGCCCATCTCGCCGCGGAGCCCGGCGGTACCGAAAGCCAGCCGGGTGTCGAAGCGGGCGTGGAGCCCGGCTATCGCCTCCGCATCACCTGCGGAGGCACGCGCGATCAGGTCGCCGAGTTCCAGACTCGTGTCGGGGTCCGGGTCCTGTGCCTGCCAGGCCTCAGCCTGCTCGATCAGTGTCGTGACGTCGTTTTCTGCACTCATGGAACTGCAATCTCCTTCACAATGCGTGCCAACAGGTGGCTGATCACGGGCTCGGCGTCCTTGCCGGCCTGGACGACTTCCTCGTGTGAGAGGGGTTCCCCGGTGACGCCCGCTGCGGCGTTCGTGATCAGGGAGAGGCCGAGGACCTCCATATGCGCTTCCCGGGCGGCGATGGCCTCAAGCGCGGTGGACATCCCGACGATGTGGCCGCCGATTGTGCGTGCCATCGCCACTTCTGCGGGGGTCTCGTAGTGCGGGCCGCGGAACTGGACGTACACCCCCTCATCCAGGCTCGGGTCGATGCGCTGGGCGATCGTGCGCAGCCGCTGGGAGTACAGGTCGGTCAGGTCGACGAAGGTGGCGCCCTCCAGCGGGGAGTCTGCGGTCAGATTGATGTGGTCGCTGATGAGCACTGGCTGTCCGGGATGCCACTGGGGCTTGATGCCTCCTGCGCCGTTGGTGAGAACCATGACGCGTGCCCCGGTCGCGGCGGCGGTGCGAACACTGTGTACGACGTGACGCACCCCGTACCCCTCGTAGTAGTGCGTGCGGGCACCGATCACCAGAGCGTGTGCCCCGGAATCCAGACGGATTGAGCGAATGGTGCCGGGATGCCCGGGGACCGCTGAGGCGTGGAAACCGGGCACCTCGGTGGCGGGGATCTCTGCGACCGTCTCGCCGATGAGGTCGGCGGCTTTGCCCCACCCCGAGCCAAGCGTCAGCGCAATGTCATGGTGAGGGACGCCGGTGAGGCGTGCGATGACATCGGCGGCTTCCTGGGCGACCTCGTGGGGTGAGGTCATTGGGTCATCGAGGAGTTTCGGATCAGCGGCATCGCTCATGCCCTCCAGCCTAGAGCCTGGAGCCGCATAGTCGCACCCGTTACGCGCCCGGGGCCGCCAGAGGGGCTTTCGTGGCGGCAGGCTCCAGGGTGACGAGCACCTGGCCACTGGAAACCGTGGTGCCGACTTCGGGTCCGACGGTGGCGATGACCCCGTCCCGGGGGGCGAGGATGGGCTGCTCCATCTTCATCGCCTCCAGCACGACGAGAGCATCCCCGCGCACCACAGTGTCCCCGGGAGAGACATTGACGGCGATGACGCTGGCCTGCATGGGGGCCGTCACGACCCCGTCCGCGGTGCCGCTGTGCACTCCGGTTCGCCGTCGTCGCCTCGGCGGAAGCCCGAGCGCCGTCGAAGCCGTCGCAGCGGTGGTGGCAACCCGCGGAACACTCACCTCGAGTCTCTTCCCGGCGACCTCAACGACGACCGTCTCACGCTCGCCGAGCATCGGATTGGGCAGATCTGCCGTGCCGCTCCATGCGGGAAGGTCCATGTGGAAAGTCTTCTCGATCCACTGCGTGTAGGTGCGCAGGGTGCCGTCTTCTGCGGTGAAATCCGGCTCCAGGACCACGGCACGGTGGAAGGGGAGCACTGTCGGGACCCCGGTGATCTCGAACTCGTTCAGGGCCCGGCGGGAACGCTCCAGCGCCTGCTCCCGGCTCGTCCCCGTGATGACGAGCTTGGCCAGCAGGGAGTCGAACGCTCCGGAAACAGTGTCCCCTGCCTCGTAGCCGGAGTCGGTGCGCACGCCGGGGCCATCCGGGGCGTGGAACACGTGGATCGTGCCCGGAGTGGGCAGGAAACTGTTGCCCGGGTCTTCCCCGTTGATGCGGTACTCGAACGCATGCCCCACCGGTTCCGGGTCCGGGTAGTCGAGCATCCCCCCGGAGGCGATCCGGAACTGCTCGCGCACCAGGTCGATCCCCGTGGTCTGCTCGGTGACAGTGTGCTCCACCTGCAGTCGGGTGTTCACCTCCAGGAAGGACAGCGTGCCGTCCGTGCCGAGCAGGAACTCGCACGTGGCCGCCCCCGTGTACCCGACCTCGTGCAGGATCGCCTTGGACGCGCGATACAGGATGGTGCGCTGTTCGTCGGTCAGGAACGGGGCGGGGGCCTCCTCGACGAGCTTTTGATTCCGGCGCTGCAAGGAGCAGTCCCGCGTGCCCACGACGACCACGTTGCCGTGGGCGTCGGCCAGGCACTGTGTCTCAATGTGGCGGGGATGGTCGAGGAACTTCTCGACGAAGCACTCGCCACGGCCGAAGTTGGCCACCGCCTCGCGTGTGGCGGATTCGAATTGGGTGGCGATCTCGTCGCGCGTGTAGGCGACCTTCAGGCCGCGCCCGCCGCCGCCGAAGGCGGCTTTGATGGCGATGGGAAGCCCGACGCGGTCAGCGAAGGCGAGGATCTCCTCCGGGCTGGTGACCGGGTCGACGGTGCCCGGCGCCAGCGGAGCGCCGACCTTCTCTGCCACGTGTCGGGCGGACACCTTATCCCCGAGCTGTTCGATAGCCTCCGGGGAGGGGCCGATCCAGATTAGCCCCGCATCGATCACGGCGCGCGCGAAGTCGGGGTTCTCGGACAGGAAACCGTACCCGGGGTGCACGGCGTCCGCGTGGGCGCGGGCGGCCACGGAGAGAATCTTCGGAATGGACAAGTACGTGTCGGCGGCGGTGTCTCCGTCCAGGCTGAAGGCTTCGTCCGCCAGGCGCACGTGCAGGCTGTTGCGATCCTGATCGGAGTACACGGCGATCGACCGCAGGCCCGCATCGCGTGCCGCCCGGATCACGCGAACGGCGATCTCGCCGCGATTGGCCACGAGAATGGAACTCAGTGCTGCGGCCTCGGTGGTGCGCGTCGCGGCCTCGGGCAGGGGGACAGGATAATCCATAGTTCTCATAGCCTATTGCGGGCTGTGATGCGGTTTCGGTGTCGGATGGACAAAGTCATGTCGGCAGAACTGTCGGTCCTCAACAATGACGGGACGGGATATCAGCACTGTTCCCACAACGACGTCCACGGCACGCCGAGGCTGTGCACGAGCTCGCGCAGCACCGGCGTGGACAGCCCGATCACGCAGCTGGGCGCGCCCTCGACCCGGGTGATGAACGCCTGGCCGCGACCATCCAGGGTGAACGAGCCGGCGACCTCCAACGGTTCCCCGGTGGCCACATAGTCATCCACCTCCTGGTCGGACATCGTGCCGAAGTGCACGCGCGCGGTGTCCACCGCACCGACGCCCGCCCGGCCGTGTCCAGGGCGCAGGTCGATGACCCAGTGCCCGGAGTAGAGCACTCCAGAGCTGCCACTCATCCTCCGGATCCGTTCCCGGGCGCGTTCGGGCGTGTGCGGTTTCCCCCAGATCTCCCCCTGACACTCGAACGCGGAGTCGCCACCGAACACCAGGGCGTCGCTGTCCGGCAGGGCGTGCGCCACCGCCTCCGCCTTGGCCCGGGCCAACACGGCGACCACCTCGGCGGCGGTGATCTGGTCCCGGCCGCTGGAGGCGGCGGCGACCACGGCGTCCTCATCCACGTGACTGGGGATGGCCCGCGGGCTCACCCCGGCACTGCGGAGAACGGCCAGGCGGGCGGGGGAGGTGGAGGCGAGCACCAGTTCGGTCATAGAGTCATTGTCATGCCCGAAAACGCACACACCCTGAGCAACGCCGAGAAGACCGCCAACTCCGTGGGGCAGCATCACGAGGTGACGATCACGGGCGTCGCCCACGGGGGCGTGTTCGTCGGACGTATCGACGGCCGTGTGGTGTTCGTGCCCGACACGATTCCCGGGGAGACCGTGCAGGTGCGCGTCACCGAGGACCGTGGCTCGTTCCTGCGGGCAGACCTCGAGCGTGTCATCGAGCCGTCCGCCTCGCGCGTGCCGCACATCTGGCCCGAGGCGGAGCTTGGTCGTGCGCAGCGCCCCGGCGGAGCGGATTTCGGGCACATCGCGCTGGCGCGTCAGCGCGCCCTGAAAGAGCAGGTGATCCGGGATGCGCTCACCCGCATCGGCAAGCTGTCCGCCCCCGAGGTGGCCGTCGAGCCGGTCGGCTCCGGTGAGGTGCGCGAGCGCGGTACCGGCTGGCGGACCCGGGTCGGCCTGCACGTTGGCGAGGACGGCATCACCGGTCCGATGGCGGCGCGCACCCGAGATGTGGTGGAGGTGTCCGGGCTTCCGCTGGCGCATCCCGACCTGGTCGCCCTCGGGGAGCACCGCAGGCGTCACCCGGGCGCGCGCCGAGTGGACCTC
>DGEZ01000119.1:23453-28225 GCA_002391425.1 Micrococcales bacterium UBA3913
TTCCGGTATCGGGTGCAGGCCACCGGCTTCTGGCAGGTGCACCGGGATGCGGGCGACGTCCTCATCTCCGCCGTTCAGGATGCGCTCGCGACGCTGCCGTGGGACCCGGATGCTGGTGTCGTCGACCTGTACGGCGGTGTCGGGCTGTTCGCGGTGCCCCTGGCCGCCGCGGGCGCCGCGGTGACCACGGTGGAGGCCGACACGCAGGCATCCGACCTCGCCGCCCAGAACATTGCGCCCTGGGGTGGCGAGGCGGTGTCCGCCTCGACGCTGTGGTTCCTGCGTCGCGCGCGCGAGCAGGGCAGGTCGCTGGAGCAGGCCACGGTGATCCTGGACCCGCCGCGTGCCGGTGCCGGACGTGAGGTCGTCGCGGAGCTGGTGCGGGCGCATCCCGCGCAGGTGCTGTACATCGCCTGCGACCCGGTGAGCTTCGCGCGTGACGCTGGCGAGCTGGTCCGGGCGGGCTATGCGATGACGAGCCTGCGCGGATTCGACCTCTACCCGAACAGTCACCACGTGGAAACCCTCGCCGTGTTCGTCCGGTCATGACCCTGATACAGGCCTGCCTGGGGTTCGCCCTCCTGGCGGCCCTGCTGACGATCGTCCCTGGGGCAGACACCGTGCTCGTGCTGCACACCGCGATCGCGCGCGGGCGCGCTCCGGCGCTCCTCGCCGGTGCTGGCGTGGTGTCTGGCTGCCTGGTCTGGGGTGTGGCGACGGCGATCGGAGCATCGGCCGTGATCAGCGCATGGCCGGCGGCGTACCGCGGGTTGCGCATCGCCGGGGCGCTATACATCGCGTGGCTGGGGGTGCAGCTGTTCGCCTCGATGCGGGCTCGGCGGGATGCGGGTGCGCCCGTTCTGGACACGGAGAGAGCAGGTTCATCGCGTGGGTTCTGGTGGCGCGGGTTCACGGTCAACCTGCTGAACCCGAAGGTCGGCGTGTTCTACCTCTCGACAATTCCGCAGTTTCTCGTCCCGGGCCTGCCCGACGCCGTGGTGGGGTCGCTGTTGGCCCTCATCCACGGCGTCGAGGGCATGGTGTGGTTCGGTCTCGTCGTGGGTGCGGTGACGTGGGCGCGGTCGTGGTTTGAGAACGAGCGGGTGCGGCGCTGGCTGGATGGGGGTGCCGCGGTCATCCTGATCGGGTTCGCCGTCGTCATGCTCGTGGAGGCCGTCGGCCCCTGACCGAGGGGGTCAGCGCTGAGAGTCCGCGAACGCCATCCAGAGCAGGTGCTCGGGCCCGCGGCTCCCGTCAAGGTACATGTGGTCGGCCTCCGTGAAACCGTGGATGCGGTAGAGCCGGAACGCGATCGGGTTGTTCACGTTGACGCTGAGCCCGAGCAGGCGGGTCTCGGGGAAGTGCTCGGTGACGACATCCCGAATGGAGCAGATGGCGGCGGTGGCCAGACCGCGGCCCTGGAAGTCCTGGTCGATGAAGAACGAGTGCAATTGCAGGTCGATCCCGTCGAGGGGAAGCCCCGGGGCGGTGTCGAGAACGAACATCCCGGCGGGCGTCTCGCCGTCGCGGATGAGGAAGATGTGCTCGCTGGGTCTGCTCTGTGCCCGGCTCAGGATGGTGACTGCGGTCCCGCTCCACTTCTCCTGGTCGACACTCGGGTGCAGACGGTGGGCGGATTCGCGCAGCTCTGGGGTGAGGGGGACGACGGACATGTTAGGTGTCATGGCTGTTCCTCCGAGGGAGCGTCCGGGGCCAGCGCTCGGCGCAGGCCGTCCAGGGTCAGGGACCCGAGTGAGAGAGCATCGTGGTGGAACTCGCGCAGCGTGCTCCCGGGGCGGGCCGCCAGGTAGGCGTCCCGCGTCTGCTCCCACACGCGTTGTCCAATTTTATAGCTCGGTGCCTGACCGGGCCAGCCGAGGTATCGATTCACCTCGAACGCGGTCGATTGCGGGTCGAGGCTGACCTCCCGGCGGAAGAAGTCGAGGGCGTAGTCGCCGTCCCAGGTCCCGGCTCCGTCCGGCCGCTGCTTGCCCACGTGGACGCCGATGTCGACCAGGATGCGCGCGGCGCGCATGCGCTGGCCATCGAGCATCCCCAGCCTGTCTGCGGGGTCATTCAGGTAACCGAGCTCGTCCATGAGGCGCTCGGCGTACAGTGCCCAGCCCTCGAAGAAGCCGCTCGAGCCCGATGCGAGCCGGCGCCAGGAGTTTAGCTGGTCGCTGAGGTACACGGCCATGCCCAGCTGCAGGTGGTGTCCGGGCACCCCCTCGTGGTAGACGGTGGTCGTCTCTCGCCAGGTGTGGAAGTCGGTCACACCCGGGGGCACGGACCACCACATCCGTCCCGGCCGGGTAAACCCGTCCGAGGGGGCCGTGTAGTAGATCCCCCCGGTCTGGGTTGGCGCGATCAGGCACTCGATGGTGCGCACCGGCTCGGGGATGTCGAAAGCGGTCTTTCCCAGTGCGGTCACGGCGTCGTCGGCCAGGCGCTGCATCCATGCGCGCAGGGCGTCCGTGCCGTGCAGGAGGTGACGTGGGTCGGTGTCCAGCGCTGCCACCGCGTCGGCCACGGTTCCCCCGGGCACGATCTGGTGGGCGACGGCGGCCTGCTCGTCGCGCATGCGCTGCAGCTCCGCCATCCCCCACTCGTAGGTCTCGTCCAAGTCGACGGCGGTTCCGACGAACTGCCGGGAGAGCAGCTGGTACCAGTCCCGTCCAACACCATCGGAGGGTGCAGCCGCTGGGAGCTCCTCCTCGCGCAGGAAACCGATCAGGGCGCGGTACGCACCGGTCGCCGCCTGCGCGCCCTCGTCGAGCGCTCGGCGCAAACTCGAGGGCAGGGACTCCGGGGCTGTTGCCGCCAGCTGCTGGAACAAGCTGGTGCGCCCGTACCCATCGGTCAGCTGGCGGATGACCACCTCGACCTGCCGGCGTGCAGGGGTGATGTTCTTGTGGATGCCGAGCTGCAGCGTCCGGGTGTATCCCTCCAGCGCGCGGGGTACGGCGGCCAGGCGCCGGGCGATGGCCTCCCAGTCCTCGGGCGTATCGGTGGGCATGAGGTCGAAGCTGTCCCGGATGTACTGGGGCGGCGACTCGATGTTGTTGAGCTCCCGCAACGCCCACCGGGAATCGACGATGTCGAGGCTGAGGCGCAGGTCTTCGATCATCCCGGACTTCGTCACCTGATCGGTGGTGTCCCGAGTCGGGCACTGCTCGACGCGGCGCAGCATGGCGCGGGCTTCGTCAGCCCACTGCTGGGTCCCCTCGGGCGAATAGTCGTCGAGGGCGTCGTCGGGCGTGGGGAACCCCGCGTAGGTGGCGAAGGTGGGGGAGAGTCGGGCGAGCGTGCGCACCCACTCATCGGCAAGCCTGTCGATCGGGGTCCAGTCGCGTGCGGTCATGCCCTCAGCTTAGGCTCCCCGTGACGAGGGGGCGTGTGCAGGACGGCGGAGTGGATGCGCGTACACAGCAGGTGCACGGCTGCGATGGCGGCCGCGGCCTCCTCCGGGCTGGGGTTCCCGCGGACCACGCGAAGGTCAGCGCCGACCGGCGCTGACTCGGGTGCCGGTGATGCGCCGTTCACAGCGGAATGTTCCCGTGCTTGCGCTGGGGGCCGTCAATGCTCTTCGTGCGCAGGGCACGCAGCGCCTTGGTGACGGCCACCCGCGTCGCCGCGGGCTCGATGACGCCGTCGAGTTCGCCCCGCTCGGCGGCGAGGAAGGGACTCGCCACGGTGTAGGTGTACTCGCTGGCGAGCCTGTTGCGCACGTCGTGCAGGTCTTCCCCCGCCTCTTGAGCTTTCTTGAGTTCGCCGCGATACAGGATGTTGACGGCGCCCTGCCCGCCCATGACCGCGATCTCGGCCGTCGGCCAGGCAAGGTTCACGTCCGCGCCCATCTCCTTCGAGCCCATCACGATGTAGGCACCGCCATAGGCCTTGCGCGTGATCACGGTCACCAGGGGGACGGTGGCATCGGCGTAGGCGTACAGCAGCTTCGCCCCACGCCGGATCACGCCGGTCCACTCCTGGTCGGTACCCGGCAGATACCCGGGAACGTCCACGAGGGTGAGAATGGGGATGTTGAACGCATCGCAGAACCGGACGAAGCGCGCCGCCTTCTCCCCGGCATCGATGTTCAAGGTGCCAGCCATCTGCGCCGGCTGGTTCGCGATCACCCCGACGCTGTGCCCCTCCACACGGCCAAACCCGACGATGATGTTCGGCGCGAAAAGGGGCTGCACCTCGAGGAACTCGCCGTCGTCAACGATCGTGTCGATCACCTGCTGGGCGTCGTACGGCTGGCTGGGCGAGTCGGGCAGCAGGGTGTTCAGCCGACGGTCGCGGTCGGTGATCTCCAGCTCGGCGCTCGAATAGTAGCTGGGGGGCTCCTCGCTGTTGTTGCTCGGCAGGTAGCTGATCAGGCTGCGCGCGTAGTCGAGCGCGTCATCCTCATCGGCGGCCAGGTAGTGCGAGACACCGGACACCTTGTTGTGGGTGAGGGCACCACCGAGGTCCTCGAAGCTGACCTCTTCGCCGGTCACGGCGCGGATCACATCTGGGCCGGTGACGAACATGTGGCTGGATTTGTCGACCATGATGACGAAGTCGGTGAGGGCCGGCGAGTAGACGGCCCCACCGGCGGCCGGACCCATCACGATGGAAATCTGCGGGATCACTCCGCTGGCACGCGTGTTCAGCCGGAAGATCTCCCCGTACTTGGATAAGGCGATCACGCCCTCCTGGATGCGCGCGCCGCCCGAGTCGAGGATCCCGATGATCGGAACCCGGGTCTTCAGGGCGAGCTCCATGAC
>DGEZ01000061.1 GCA_002391425.1 Micrococcales bacterium UBA3913
AGATGTGTATAAGAGACAGGATCTCCCCGGTGTACAGCAGCACTTCAACCTTCCAGCCGAATTTGTGGACGAAGACTACTTCGCCAACGGACAACTCTTCGACGGTTCGTCGATCCGAGGGTTCGCGGCGATCAACGAGTCGGACATGCAGTTGATTCCTGATGTCACGACGGCCTACCTCGATCCCTTCCGCACGGAGAAGACCCTCGTGTTCGTGCACGACATCTTCAACCCGCGCAATGGTGAGATTTACGCGAAGGATCCGCGGCAGACCGCGAAGAAGGCGGAGAAGTACCTGGCCTCCACGGGCATCGCCGATACCGCGTTCTTCGCACCCGAGGCGGAGTTCTTCATCTTCGACGACGTTCGCTACGAGGTCTCCCAGAACGTCAGCTTCTACAGCGTTGACTCCATCGAGGGCGCGTGGAACACCGGCCGGCAGGAAGAGGGCGGAAACCTCGCGAACAAGACTCCATACAAGGGCGGATACTTCCCGGTTCCCCCGGTAGACCACCTGGCTGATCTGCGCGACGACATCGTCCTCGAACTGGTCAAGGCCGGCCTGCAGGTCGAGCGCAGCCACCACGAGGTGGGCACCGCTGGCCAGTGCGAAATCAACTACCGCTTCAACACCCTGACGAAGGCGGCAGACGATCTGCTCCTGTTCAAGTTCATCGTCAAGAACACCGCCCTGCGTCACGGCAAGACAGCGACCTTCATGCCGAAGCCGCTGTTCGGCGACAATGGCTCGGGGATGCACACGCACCAGTCCCTGTGGAACGGCGGTCAGCCGTTGTTCTACGACGAGGCAGGGTACGCAGGCCTGTCCGACCTGGCACGGTGGTACATCGGCGGCATCCTCAAGCACGCTCCGGCAGTTCTGGCCTTCACGAACCCGACGCTGAACTCCTTCCACCGTCTGGTTCCCGGCTTCGAAGCCCCCGTCAACCTCGTGTACTCGGCGGGCAACCGTTCGGCGGCTGTGCGCATCCCGATCACGGGCACCAACCCGAAGGCGAAGCGCCTGGAGTTCCGCGCCCCGGACTCCTCCGGCAACCCCTACTTCGCGTTCGCTGCTCAGCTCATGGCTGGCCTCGACGGCATCAAGAACAAGATCGAGCCGCACGAGCCCGTCGACAAGGACCTCTACGATCTGCCCCCCGAGGAGGCGAAGAACATCCCGCAGGTTCCCGGAAGCCTGGAGGCTGTCATCAACGCCCTCGAGGACGACAACGAGTTCCTGCGTGCCGGGGACGTCTTCAGCGAGGACGTCATCTCCACGTGGATCGACTACAAGCGCGAGAACGAGATCAAGCCGATCGCCGCTCGCCCGCATCCGTTCGAGTACGAGCTGTACTACGGCGTGTAGTCCGTCAGTCTGACCGCGGGAGGGCCTCACCGGCAATGCTGGTGGGGCCCTCCCCCGTCTGTGGCGCGTCCTGGACCCGCACCCGGATCGCAAGCGGCGTTACATCTGCTGGTAGAACTCGCGGTCGAAGACGGCGCGGGCTCTGCGCGTCGCCCGCAGGTAGTCGTTCTCGAGGGCTAGCGCCTGCCCCGGCGCATACCCGAGGATCCGGGCAATCCCATCTAATGCGTAGGAGTCGTTCGGGAGACTATCCACGGCCTTCCCACAGTACAAGGTGGATGCGGAGCGCACCCTGCTGGCCAGGTGCCATGCATCGCGCAGTACCGCGGCATCCGCGCCGCTGAGCAGTCCATGGCTGACGAGGGCATCCAAGGCGGACATCGTACTCGTGGTCCGCAGCTCGGGGATCCGCGCCGCGAACTGGAGCTGGCGCAGCTGAACCAGCCACTCCACATCGGAGAGGGACCCGCGACCCAGCTTGAGGTGACGCCGGGGGTCCGCGCCGCGCGGCAGGCGCTCAGACTCTACACGGGCCTTGATCCTCCGGATTTCGCGTACGGCCATCGGATCGATTGATTCGGGGTAACGCACCGGGTCGATCAGCGTCACGAAGTCCGACATCAACGCATCGGAGCCAGCCACCGGTGTGGCACGCACGAGCGCCTGGGCCTCCCAGATGGCGGACCAGCGCGCATAGTACGTCGCGTACGCGTCAAGTGTGCGCGCGGGCGGTCCGTTTCGTCCCTCCGGCCGCAACCCGAGGTCGATGTCGAAGGGAAGCTGAAAGTCCGTCGCGAGCTCGGTCAGCTCCCCCGAAACCTTGTAGGCGCCCGCCTGCGCATCCTGGTCTGCGCACCCGGGCAATGGCCGGTACACGTAGATCACATCGACATCGGAGGAGAAACCCAGTTCTCCTCCCCCGTACCTGCCCATCGCGATCACGGCGAACTCGATGCCATAGCGACGCTCCGGGTCCACCAGCACCATCAGGGCGCGGAACACTGCGGTAGTGATCGCCGCAAGACCAGCGCCCACCTCGTCGTCCCCGATGACGTCCAGCAATGCTGCCAGGGCGAGACGAAGGACCTCCCGGCGGCGCACCGCGAGAACCCGAGTTGCACCCGTAGCACGGTCCTGTACGTGCCGCGTTGCCAATGCGACGAGTTCTCCCGTGAGCACCTCTACAGTGCGCGGAACGAGCTCCTCCTCATTGCCGAACCAGGCGACGGCCTCGGGATTACGGTCCAACAGGTCGCCGGCGAAGCGCGAGGAAGTGAGCACCTTCGTGAGCCGCTGGGCGGCACCCGTGGCATCCCGCAAGGTGCGCAAAAACCAGTGCGTGTCGCCCAGGTTCTCGCTGATCCTGCGAAATGCGAGCAGGCCGTAATCGGGATCCGTTCCCTGGGCGAACCACTGCAGCATCACCGGCATGAGGTGGCGCTGAATCTCTGCCTTCCGGGTCACCCCAGTGGTCAGTGCCTCGATATGGCTGAGCGCCCCCGCCGGGTTTCGGAAACCGATCGCCGCCAGACGCGCCTCAGCTTGCGCGCTGGTGAGGTGAAACTGTTCGCTCGGTACACTCGCGACCGCGTCGAGAAGTGGACGATAGAAGATGTCTTCGTGAAGGCCGCGCACCCGCGCACGAATCGTGTGCCACAGCTCGATGAGACCCTCGCCAGTAGAGACCAGACCGGTGGCGCGCGCGACAATGCGCTGTTCCTCGGGATCCCGGGGCATGAGGTGCGTGCGCCTGAGGTGCCGAAGCTGGAGTCGATGCTCTATCACCCGGAGGCTCCGGTAGCAGTGCGAGAGTTCCGCGGCGTCACTACGGCTGACATATCCGTACCGGGCCAGGGCATCCAGCGCATCCAGGGTCGCGCTCTGCCGGATCCGGTCATCGTGTTGACCGTGCACTAGCTGCAGCAACTGAACAGTGAATTCGACGTCGCGAATACCCCCAGGCCCGAGTTTCACCTGGACGTCAATATCCTCCGGGGGGATGTGCGCGGTGACGCGCTCGCGCATCCTCCGCACCGAGGCCACGAAGTCGGGGGCCGCCGCACTCCTCCAGATAAAAGGATCGATGGCGTCCCGGTACCTCTGCCCGAGATCCCGGTCCCCGGCGACGGGGCGAGCCTTGATGAGTGCCTGAAACTCCCAGCCCGAGGCCCACCGTTCGTAATATGCGGTGTGCGACACCAGTGTCCGCACCAGCGCGCCCTTGCGCCCCTCGGGCCGGAGGTTCGCATCCACCTCCCACAACATCGGTTCGCGCGCAATGCCATCAATGACTTTCATTGTTTCCGATGCGAGCCGGGTGGCGATGGCGATGGCCTGGTCTGTGGAGACGAGATCCGTATCGGCGCTCTCCGCCACGAAGATGACATCCACGTCGCTGAGGTAATTGAGCTCACGGGCGCCCGTCTTCCCCATCGCGATGATGGCCAGGCGCGTCGCCTCGATCTGCTCGGCAGAGGCCCGAACCCGCGCCGATCCCGCTACTTCGCGACGCACCAGGCGCAGGGCCGCGTCCAGCGTTGCTCCAGCCAGGTCGGAAAGCGCTGCGCTGGCGGCAGGCTGACTCGTCAGGGGATCTGGCGCACCCAGATCTCGAACGGCGATACTGGCGAGTACCTCCCGATACCGTATGCGCAAAGCGTTGACGGCATCCTCACCGTCACGGCCAGCCACGGCGTCGAATAACGCGTCCCGCAGCTGCCCGGCCGTCGGATAGGGCGCATCGGGATGCGCGAAGGCCGCCGCCACAGACTCCGGGTGCCGCTCAAAGAACTGCTGGAACCCCGTGGACAGGCCCAGGACCCGGATCAGTCCGGCGCGTGTCATCGGGCCGGACCACAACCGGCGCATTGTGTCCCCGCACGCCGCGAAGAGGGCAACGACGGATTCCAGTGCCTCATCGGGAGAGGCCGCGAGAGAGAAGTCGGAGAGAGCCTCGGTGACGATGCCACGATCGGCCTCTGAGAGCGGGCCAAGCCTCTCCCCCACCGCCGCGAGATCGGTAAAACCGAGCCGTGCCAGCTCAGATCGCGCGCGTTCCCTCGATGTCACAGCGTTCCCAGGTAGCGCTCCAACTCGAAGCTCGTCACCTGACTGCGATACTCGTGCCACTCCTGACGTTTGTTCGCGAGCACGTAATTGAACACACGCTCCCCGAGCGTCTCCGCCACCAGCTCAGACCCTTCGAGCAGTTCCAGCGCCTGGTCCAGGCTGGAGGGCAGCGGGTTGTACCCCAGGGCGCGACGCTCCGCGTCTGAGAGGTCCCAGACGTTGTTCTCTGCCTCCGGGGCAAGTTCGTACTCGTCCTCGATCCCTTTCAGGCCCGCCGCGAGGATGAGCGAGAAGGTCAGGTAGGGGTTGGCGGCGGAGTCAATCGCACGATACTCGATGCGCGCACTCTGCCCCTTCTCGGGTTTATACAGCGGCACCCGCACGAGGGCGGAGCGATTGTTGTGCCCCCAGCACACGTAGCTCGGGGCCTCGTCGCCTCCCCAGAGTCGCTTGTACGAGTTCACGTGCTGGTTCGTGACGGCGGTGATCTCCGGGGCGTGCTTCAGGAGTCCTGCCATGAAGTGACGGGCGGTCTTCGACAGCTGGTAGGGCTCCGCGGGGTCGAAGAACGCATTCGACTCCCCCTCGAACAGGGACACGTGCGTGTGCATCCCGGATCCGGGGAACTGCGAGAACGGTTTCGGCATGAACGTCGCGTAGACACCCTGCTCGATGGCAACTTCCTTCACCACGGTGCGGAACGTCATGATGTTGTCCGCGGTCGAGAGTGCGTCGGCGTACCGCAGGTCGATCTCGTTCTGGCCGGGGCCGACCTCGTGGTGGCTGAATTCAACCGAGATACCCAGCTGCTCCAGCATCGTCACGGAACGGCGCCGGAAATCGTTCGCTGTGCCGCCGGGCACGTTGTCGAAATACCCCGCCGCGTCCACCGGCTCCGGGCCCTCGGGGCCAACTCGGTTGGACTTGAGCAGGTAGAACTCGATCTCCGGATGCGTGTAGAAGGAGAATCCCTTGTCTGCGGCATTCGCCAGCGCACGCTTGAGCACATAGCGGGGATCGGATGCTGCAGGTTCGCCGTCAGGCATCTGGATGTCGCAGAACATCCGCGCCGTCGGGTCGACGTCACCGCGCCACGGCAACAGCTGGAATGTCGCCGGATCGGGGACGGCGAGCATATCCGCTTCGTACGCTCGCGTGAATCCTTCAATGGTGGAGCCATCGAATCCGATGCCCTCAGAGAAAGCACTCTCAATCTCCGCGGGCGATACTGCGACAGACTTCAGCGAGCCGAGCACATCCGTGAACCACAGGCGAACGAACTTGACGCCGCGCTCTTCGATGGTGCGAAGCACGAAGTCCTGCTGCTTATCCATGGGAACCTTCCTTGTGGAACCGCCGTGGGGGAGGGACACTCCTCTCCGGGGCCCCGCTGCGTATCCATGCCGTTCGCGATCGGGAGACTTTTCGGCGGGTGCAGGGCGCATGCCAGAACCCACGTGACAGACTCGACGATCGTCACTACTAGGCTAGTGGGTATGCCACGCATTCGCCTCGCATTGGCCCAGATCAATCCCACTCTCGGTGATTTCTCGGGCAACAGTGACCGCATCGTGTCGTTCGCCCGTGCAGCAGCAGACGCGGGGGCGGATATCGTCGTCTTCCCGGAGATGGCGGTGTCCGGGTATCCCATTGAAGACCTCGCGACGCGCCCCGAGTTCCTGCGCCGCTGCCGGGAGACCGTGAACCACCTGGCGCAGCGACTGGACACAGAAGACCTGGGGCACCTCCCCGTTCTGGTGGGGTTTCCGGATGGCCCCTTCTCCCCACTGCCTGCGGTCGGGGTGAACGCGCCGACCGCAATAGCGAAGAACTCTGCAGCGATCCTGCACGGCGGGCAGGTCGCTGCCGAGACGGTGAAGCATCACCTGCCCAACTATGGCGTGTTTGACGAGTTCCGGAACTTCATCTCTGAGGATTCCCTCCTGGTGGCTCGCGTGGCGGGGGCGGATCTCGCTGTAGTCATCTGCGAGGATCTCTGGCATGACTCCGGCCCCGTCTCCCGCGTATCGGAGGCGGGCGCGAGTGCGCTGATTGTCATCAACGCGTCCCCCTTCGAGCGAGACAAGGACGACGTTCGCCTGCCCCTGGTGCAGCGCAGGGCGACCCAGCACAAGGTGCCGGTCGCCTATGTGAACGCCGTCGGCGGGCAGGATGACCTCGTCTTCGACGGGGACAGTGTCGTCGTCTCCGCTGAGGGGACGGTCGTTTCCCGTGCGCCGCAATTCCGCGAGCACCTGCTCGTGCTCGACCTCGACTGCCCGCAGAAGACTCCGACGGCCTCTACAACAACGCCGGGCGTCCACCGAGCCCTCATCTCGGAGGCCACAGCCGCGACCCGTCCGAACGTGTCCGCCCTGGTCACGACGCCCCCCAGTGACGAGCAGCAGATCTGGGAGGCCCTGGTGTTGGGCTTGCACGACTACGTCGAGAAGAATCACTTCCCGTCCATCATTCTGGGACTATCTGGCGGGATCGATTCCTCGGTCGTGGCCGCGATTAGTGTGGATGCGCTCGGGGCCGACCGGTGCTTCGGGGTGTCCATGCCCAGCCGCTATTCCTCATCGCACTCACGCAGCGACGCGGACGACCTCGCCGAACGCCTGGGTATGCACTATCAGGTGGAGCCGATCATCGACCTGGTCTCTCCCTTTGAGACCCAGCTGGGTCTCAGCGGCGTCGCAGCGGAGAACATCCAGGCCCGTGCCCGCGGCATGATCCTCATGGCCCTGTCCAACCAGCATGGGCACCTTGTGCTGACCACGGGAAACAAGAGCGAACTGGCCGTCGGGTACTCCACCATTTACGGAGACGCCGTGGGCGGGTTCAACCCGATCAAGGATGTCCCCAAGACGCTCGTGTGGGGGCTCGCCCGCTGGCGCAACGCTTATGCGCGCGCCCAAGGGCTCACCCCGCCCATCCCTGAGAACGCCATCACCAAGCCGCCATCGGCCGAGCTCCGCCCGGACCAGACCGACCAGGATTCATTGCCACCGTACGACGTTCTTGACGCCATCCTGGACGCATACATTGACCAGCGTCTCGATATTCCCGAGATCGTCAGCCGCGGGTTTGACCGCGCTCTGGTCGAGCGCATTGTTGGCCTCGTCGACCGCGCGGAGTGGAAACGACGTCAGGCCGCCATCGGACCGAAAATCTCTGGCATGGCGTTCGGACGGGACCGCCGGCTCCCCATCACCTTCGTGCACGAGCGTTCGTGAGCATCGCCACGGGGTGACGACCTGCTCCCTCCCGTGCCGGTTCAGTCCCGTTCGCGCTGTTCCTCGTCCGCCCACTGCTTCGAGCGCCGCGCGAGCAGAGCGGGGGCCTCTTCCGCCTCTTCCCGGGTGTGGAACGGCCCCACTCGGTCCACCACCGGTGAGACGAGACCACGCTCAACCTTCTTGGTGCGCAGGTTGTACCACCACGTGTTGTCTTCGTCCTGTTCCGCCATCTGCCCAGCCCCGATCTGTCGTGTTCTAGGATTAAGGCTATGCCGAAAGACCACGCAGGTCACCTCATTCCCGGAATTGTTTCCCCCCGCCGCCTGGTTCCCGATCGGATTGTCCGGCCGGAATACGTGGGCAAGAAGGCACCGACTCTGAGCGGGAAAGGTGATGTCTACACGGCAGAAGAGGTTGCCCGCATTCGTGAGTCCGGGCGCATCGCGGCGCAGGCAATCGAACGCGTCGCAGCAGATATCCGGCCCGGGGTGACCACCGAGCACCTGGATGCAGTGGCACACGAGTTTCTCGTCGAACACGATGCGTACCCCTCGTCACTCGGGTACCGCGGATACCCCAAGAGCATCTGCACTTCCGTCAACGAGGTGATCTGCCACGGCATCCCCGATAACACGGTGTTGGAGGATGGGGACATCATTAACATCGACATCACCGCGTTCGCGAACGGTGTGCACGGGGACACGAACCAGACCTTCATCGTGGGCACGGGCTCCGACGAGGCGCGCAACCTGGTCGAGCGCACCCGCGAGTCGCTGCGCCGGGCCATCTCCGCGGTGAAACCGGGCCGGCCGATCACTGTAATCGGCCGAGTCATCGAATCCTACGCGAAGCGGTTCGGGTACGGCGTGGTGCGCGACTTTACCGGCCACGGCGTCGGCCGGGACTTCCACAGCGGCCTCGTCATCCCCCATTACGACGGCGGAGAACGGTTCGCCACACCAATTGTGGAGGGCATGGTGTTCACGATCGAACCGATGCTCACCATAGGCGGAATCGACTGGCGGCAGTGGGACGACGGCTGGACGGTGACCACCGCGGACCATAGCCTGACCGCGCAGTTTGAGCACACCCTGCACGTGACCGCGGACGGGGCCGAGATTCTGACCCTTCCCTGAAGGGCGTGAGGACGCAGAGGAGAGCGTTAATGGCGGACATCGCAGTCGGAATAGATATTGGCGGCACGGGAATGAAGGGTGCCCTGGTTGACGTGTCCACCGGGGAGAAACTCACGGACCGTTTTCGTGTCCCCACCCCCGAGGGTGCGCGACCCGAGGATGTGGCCAGCACGCTGCGCGAGCTCGTGGAGTCTATTCCGGGCGTGCGTCGGCGCACGCCCATTGGGGTGGCCTTTCCCTCGGTTATCTCCAACGGTGTGGCCCTGACCGCATCCAATATCGACGCGGCGTGGATTGGACTCAATGCCGATGAGCTGTTCACCCGGACACTGGACCGGAAGGTCCGACTCGTCAACGACGCCGACGCTGCTGGCTATGCGGAGTCACGGTTCGGCGCGGCGCGCGGCGTCAAGGGCCTGGTCATCATGGTCACCCTCGGCACGGGTATCGGCACCGCCCTCATCTACAAGGGGCACCTCATCCCGAATTCCGAGTTGGGGCACCTGGAGCTGGACGGGTACCCCTCGTATGAGAAGGCGGCATCGAACGCCGCCCGCGAGAGAGAAGGCTTGTCCATGGCCGAGTGGGCGGTGCGGCTCCAGCGCTACTTCGGCAAACTCGAATCTCTGCTTCAGCCCGCGCTGTTCGTCGTCGGCCGCGGGGTTTCAAAAAAATCGGACCAGTTCCTGGCCCTGTTGTAGCTGAAATAGCCGATC
>DGEZ01000077.1:0-554 GCA_002391425.1 Micrococcales bacterium UBA3913
CGCCCGACGCGCGCCGAAGCCAGCGACGTGGCCAACGCCGTGCTCGACGGCACTGATGCGATCATGCTTTCCGGTGAAGCCGCGTCCGGGCAGTTCCCGGGCGAGGCGGTGGCGACGATGGCGAAGATCATCGAGTCCACCGAGGATCACGGACTGGACCGGATCGAGCCGTTGGGCACGACCCCGCACACGATCCCGGGAGCGGTCACGCGCGCAGCGGTCGATCTCGCGGATTTCGCCGACGCGAAGTTCATCGCGGTCTTCTCTCGCTCGGGGGATTCGGCGCGGCGCATGTCGCGTTTGCGCAGCCGGTTCCCGCTGCTTGTGTTCACGAACGACTACGAGGCGCAGTGCAAGATGGCACCCTACTGGGGCGTGGAGACCCACGCCCTGCCGATCGTGCACAGCACGGATGACATGGTCTACTGCGTGGACGAGTTCGCCCTGGCGAAGAAGCGTGCAGAAATCGGCGACTATGTCGTCGTCATCTCCGGTTCCCCTCCAGGCATCCCGGGTTCGACGAACGAGATCCGGATTCTCCGGATCGGTGACGC
>DGEZ01000077.1:777-12192 GCA_002391425.1 Micrococcales bacterium UBA3913
GCTCCTCTGACCGGCGGAGTTCTCCCGGTGGTCGTGCTACGGGTTTCGAGTACCTGCCCGCTGACGACATCTACCTGGACTCCGCCTGTCAGAGTCTGCGTCCTCAGCCCGTGCAGGGTGCGCTGGCCGAGTACTACACCAGCTACGGTGCGTGCGGTGGCCGCGTCAAGTACGCCTGGGGGCAGAAGGTGGATGCGCGCGTGCTCGACGTGCGTCGGTCTGCGGCGTCCTGGCTGGGCCTCTCCCGGCATTACGTGACGGCGTTCACCCTCAACACGAGTTACGGCATCAACCTGCTACTTCAGCAGCTCCCGCGCGGCGAGTTCTCGCGCGTGGTAACCAGCACCATCGAACACAACTCGGTGTTCCTCTCGACGATGACGGCGGCACGGCGGCTCAGCGTTCCCCGGCAGGTTGTGGCCCGCACCGCGGGCGGAGAGCTGGATCTGGCCGCGTCGGACCGCGAACGGGCCGTGGTGGTCGTCAATGTTGTCTCGAATGTGGACGGCTCCACCTTGGCCGGCCTGGCCGAGCTGACCCAGGATGTTCACCGCCGTGGCGGCATCGTGATCGTGGATGCTGCCCAGGCGGCCGCTCATTCACCGCGGCTCGTCGCCGGTACGGACGTGGATGCGGTGTGCTTCTCCGCTCACAAGGTGTATGGGCCGAGCCTCGGGGTCGTCGTCGCCCGGGAAGAGCTGCTGCGTAGCCTGGATGTGTCCTTCGTGGGCGGGGGCATGGTCTCCGGCGTCTCACGCGACGGCTTCGACCTCATCCCGGAGGAGCCATGGTCGCTGCTCGAACCTGGGTTGCAGGCGTGGGGGGAGATCATCGGCCTCGGGGCGGCGCTGGACTGGCTCCGCGATGTGAAGCCCCTCGGGCACAGCCCGCACGACCACATCACGGCGCTCAGCGCATCGCTGTTCCAGGGACTCAGCGAGATCCCGGGACTGCATGTCGTGAACACGGAGCCCGCCCCGGTGATCAGCGTGTGGAGCGACCGCGTGGACGCACACCGGCTGGCGGTGTTCCTCTCCCAGGCCGGAATCATGGTGCGAAGCGGGTACTTCTGTGCGCACTACTGGCTCACGGAGGTCCTCGGGCTGCCGCCACTACTGAGGTTCTCACTCGGGCTGCACAACACGCCTGAGGATATCGACACGGCTGTGCACACGCTCAGCAAGCTTCTGCGCGGTCTGCGCTGAGAGGGACCCGAGCATGTTCTGCATTGCCGCCTTCATCGTCCTGCTCTTCCTCGCCGTCATCTCGGCACGGTACCGCAAAATGTTGGGCAAGGCCTGGCGATGCGTAGCGAGGCGAGTAACGTTTCGCGCCTGTGACACGACCTTCAAGCAGGACGTCAAGGATCACCTGCTCGCGCCCCTGGCGATCCGGAACCCTGCCCTGGTTCGGCCCGCGAGTGTCATCCTGGAGGTCGTGGCGGTCCTCATCGTCATCTCGACGGTCGTGAGCCTGTACATCGTGGTGCGGGCTGGGCTGAACCTGTGGGTGTACAACACCTGCGACAAGCAGGACGCACAATCCTGCTCCCTCGGCTCGCAGTCCTGCTCGATTGAACAGGCCGTGCCAGGGTTCTGGGAGTCCGTGGCCAGCGGGGACGTTATCGGCGCGTTCAGCAACGAGTTCTCCAGCCTGGCCGAGACGATCTCGCTGATCCCCTCGCGCATGAAGACCTGGGATGCGAGCGAGTACCTCCCGGAGAACGTCAGCTGGGCGAATGAATACGACGCAAGTAAGCCGACAGCTCTCGAAGTGCTGGACCCGGGTTGTGAGTATTGCCAGGACCTGTTCCAGAACATCCTCGAATCCGGCTTCGACCAGAGCTACAACCTTGCCTACATCGCGTTCCCCATCCCAGACGGTGACGGCTACAAGTTCGCGAACTCGTACCTGATCTCGTCCTACCTGGAGGCGCTGAAGCTGACCCCGCTGGACGGGGCGCAGACTCCGGCCGATTGGCAGCTGCTCACACGCGTGTACACAACCCAGAACGATGTTGGAGTCGAGATGCAGAAGGTACTCAATGGTGCCACCGCCGAGCAGGCACAGGCGCAGCTGGATGCGTGGCTTGCCGAGATCGGGTACAGCACGGAACAGATCGGTGAGATTTCCGAGCTTGCCGCCTCCGACACGGTAGCCCAGATCATCGCGGCGAATCAGGAGATCGTCACCGGCGAGATGAACACGCTGAAGATCCCGACCATTATCTACGACGGCGTACGGCACGACGGTCTGGTCAGCGTGGAGGACCTCACCCAGGCGGAGGGCTGAGCCAGCCGCAGGTCATACACTGGCTGGGTGACGTTCCATCCCGCTCAGTGGCTGTCCGGGGAAAAACTCCCCGAGGCGGACGACGCACTGACCAGTTTCATCGAGTTCGTTGAGTCGCACTACGGGATAGAACCCTACCCGGCCCAGCTCGATGCATTCATGGAGCTGGCTGCCGGCAGCAACGTCATCATGGCGACCCCGACCGGGAGCGGAAAATCCCTCGTCGCCTACGCCGCCTTGTGTCTCAACCCGATCGTGAACCCGGGCACCCGGAGCTACTACACCGCGCCCATCAAGGCACTGGTGAGCGAGAAGTTCTTCTCCCTCGGGGAGGAACTCGGTCACGAGAACGTGGGGATGATCACCGGCGACAGCACGATCAACCCGGACGCTCCGGTGATCTGCTGCACGGCCGAGATCCTGGCGAATGTCGCGCTGCGCAACCCGGGCCCGAACGCCTCGGTGGGGGCGGTGGTCATGGATGAGTTCCACTACTACGGCGACCCGGAGCGTGGATGGGCGTGGCAGGTGCCGTTGATTGACCTGCCCGCAGCCCAGTTCGTGCTCATGTCCGCCACCCTGGGGGATACTTCGGAGATCTCGGCAGATCTGGACCGGCGCACCGGGCGGCAGACCGTGACCATCGAGCATCCCGATCGGCCTGTCCCCCTGGAATACCACTGGGCGGTCACCCCCGTCCCCGAGACCATCGAGAAGCTCCAAGCAGAGGGGCGTACCCCGGTGTACGTGGTGCACTTCAGCCAGCGTGAGGCGGTGGAGCGGGCGCAGGCCCTCAGCAGCTTGCGCTTGGTGACCCGCGAACAGCGTGATGAGATATCGGATGCGATCGGTGACTTTCGTTTCCTGTCCGGTTTCGGGCAGACGCTATCCCGGTTGGTGCGTGGCGGGATCGGAGTGCACCACGCCGGAATGCTGCCGCGCTACCGGCGTCTGGTCGAACAGTTGGCCGGTCAGGGTCTGCTTCGCGTCATCTGCGGCACGGACACGCTGGGCGTGGGCATCAACGTGCCGATCCGCACTGTGCTCCTGACCGCGTTGAGCAAGTACGACGGGCACCGGGTGCGGCCCATCAACGCGCGCGAATTCCACCAGATCGCGGGCCGCGCCGGACGGGCCGGGTTCGACACCCAGGGGGACGTCGTCGTGCAGGCGCCCGAGTTCGAGATAGAGAACCTGCGAGCCCTCGCGAAGGCCGAGAACGCGACCGGGAAGAAGCGCAAGGTCGTCCGGAAACAGCCCCCGCGTGGTTTCGTATCCTGGAACGAACAGGGGTTCCGCAAGCTGATCGCAGCCCGACCGGAGCCTCTGCGAGGCAGGATGGCGATGTCCAGCGCCATCCTCATCAATGTGGTCGCGGGCGGGGGAGATGTGGTGGCGCACGTGCGGCGGCTCATTGATGAGTCGCGCATCCCGCCAGCACAGAAGTTCGCGCTCGCCCGCCGCGCCCTCACCATTTTTCGGTCTCTGAAGAGCGCCGGAATCGTGGTCGTCACCGAAGACGGCCAGGTCACCCTCACCGTGGACCTCCCGCCGCACTTCGCGCTCAACCAGCCGCTGTCCGCGTTCGCGATAGCGGCCCAGGAACTGATCGACCCCGACTCGGAGACGGCTACACGCGACCGGATCAGTATCGTGGAGGCGACACTGGAGGACCCGGGCGCGATCCTGGCCGCGCAACGCGAGGCGGCGCGCGCCGAGGCGATCGCTCGGTGGAAGGCTGAGGGCATCGACTACGACGAGCGGATGGCGCTGCTGGAGGAGATCAGCTACCCGCAGCCGCTGGCTGAGTTGCTCGACGCGGCCTATCGCGCGTACATCGTCGACGTGCCGTGGGCGGCGGACACCCCGGTGCGGCCGAAGTCGATCCTGCGGGACATGATCGAGCACGCCGACGATTTTCGCAGCTTCGTGACCCGGTACGGGCTGTCCCGGTCCGAGGGAACCGTGCTGCGGTACCTCTCCGATGTGTACCGTGCGCTGCGCCAGACGATCGCACCCGCGGCAGGGACAGAACTCGCTGGCATCGTCGAGTGGCTGGGGATGCTCATCCGGGGTACCGACTCCAGCCTGGTCGATGAGTGGAGCGAACTCGTCACGGGTGCGGACGGCGACGAGGCCGCTGCGCCGTCACCGCCCGCACCGGGGGCGGGCGGTGACCCCAGCCGCGACCGCGGCCTGCGCATTCTCGTGGGGAATGCGCTGTGGCGCCGCGTCGAGCTGGCCGCGTGGCGGCAGTGGGACGCCCTGGGGGAGCTGGACGCGGCCAGCGGCTGGGGGGCGCGCCGCTGGCAGCAGGCGGTGGAAACGTACTTCGACGAGTACGACCAGATCGGCACAAGCCAGGCGGCGCGCGCGGCGCAGCTGACCTCCCTCGTGCCGGACGCGGACGGCACGCACTGGACGGTCCGGCAGGTGTTCGATGACCCGGAGGGCGATCACGATTGGGGGATCACTGCTCGTGTGGATGTGCCGGCCACTCTGGCCGCGGGCGCCGTGCAGCTGGAGATCCTGGCTGTCGGCCCGCATGAGTCGAATGCGGCGGCGGGTTCGCCGACCTAACTTTCGGCACATTCGGCGTCCTGCGTTTTCGCCACCCTGTGTCCGGGGTCGGCGGAGCCGCACCAACGCGTCCCGCACCAACGCGTCCCGCACCAACGCGTCCCGCACCGGCACATCGCTCCCAGGGCTGACGGTCAGGTCAGCTCGTGAGCAGCCAGAGCGGGTTCTGCGCGAACCGTTCAGCGATGGCGACTGTCCCGGGAACCTGAGCATCCCAGATATCTGCTGGCAGCGCGTCGGACCGGTGCGTGGTCGTCCAGCCGAGCATCTGGAGCCGGCGCAGCATACTGAGTGCAACGGCGTCCTGCGCGTCCGCCTCGCTCAGCGGTGTCGTCTCCGCGTAGCCGCGCATCCACTCCCGGGCGAGCGCCGGCGTGATCGGCAGGTGTTCGACGAAGCTGAAGGCAGCAGCGAAGTCGTACAGGAACCACGCCCAGCCGCAGTCGTCGAAGTCGATGACGGTGAGGGTTCCGTCTGCGTCGACCATGATGTTCGAGGGGCGCAAGTCCGCGTGAATAAGGCCCCAGGTGTCAGGGGTCTTCTGCAACGGCTCCAGTCTGTCCAGGGCCGCCGCCTGTGCGCTCTCCAACAGGCGCGTCTCGGCCGGCGTGAGCGTCGCCCGATGCCAGTCTCCCCAGCGGGCGCTCGGGCCGACCATATCGCTGAGCTCCCACGAGAACCGCGTGAATCCGCCCGGGGGCTGCCAGGTGCGCGAGTGGGCTTGGAACTCGGCGGTGATCGCCCCGATCCGTCGGTAGTACGGGAGGGGATCGGTGAAGTCATCCTCGAGGATCGTGCCGGGGGAGAACATGAACAGGACGAGGTACCAGCTGGATCCTCGTCCGTCGCGCGCTGTGCACACCGCGTCGCCGCTGCGCGTGGCGATCGCGCGCGGAACGGGGGTGTCGGTGCGCTCCGCAAGGGCCTCGACCCAGTGCAGTTCGCTGCGGATGTGTGCGGCGCTGGGGACGTAGCCGGGCCGACTCACGCGCAGCACGGAGTGCGGCGTGCCGTCGATGCGCAGAAGGAAGGTCGCGTTCTCGGATACGGTGATCAGGGTGAGGTTCTGGTGTCCGTCGGGCAGCGCCCAGTGCTCGCTCACCGCGTGGCGCAGCCAGCGCGGGGCCACCTCTCCGCGCCGAAGGACGGTGAACGCGTCCCGTCCGGTATCTGCAGTGCTGGGCATGGTCCTCCTCAGCTGCTCGTGCCGTCCAGGCTACGTCGCCAGCACCGCCATTCGGCCGGAGACGGGCCAGGTGTTACCCGCTGTTTACACCCGGCGACGATGATGACGGGTGCCGCCGGTGCGTGTGTGCCCCCGCACGGGTGCAGCCGGGAGGCCGCAGTGCAAGGATGGTATCTCGACGATGCCCCCAGGGAGGACACAATGGTGACCCGTTCGACGATTATGGACACGAACAGCTTCCGCGACGACTACGGAGCTCTCAGTGCCTCCGACAGTGCCCTGGTGCGCCGTCGCGAGGCGAGCCTGGGCGGTGCCTACCGGCTGTTCTACCGGCGTCCCGTGCACCTGGTGCGCGGGCAGGGACAGTACCTGTGGGATGCGGACGGGGTGAAGTACCTGGACGTGTACAACAATGTGGCCAGTGTCGGGCACTGCCACCCGCACGTGGTGGAGGCCATCGCCCGCCAGGCGGCGACGCTGAACACGCACACGCGCTACCTCAGCGAGATCATCGTGGACTACACGGAGCGGCTGAAAAAGACACTGCCCGCCCAGATCGACCGCGCGATGTACATGTGCACCGGGTCCGAGGCGAACGACTTCGCCATCCGGGTGGCACAGCAGTATTCCGGGGGAGAGGGCATCATCGTGTCGAAGGAGGCGTACCACGGCACCAGCGCGCTGACCAGTGGGGTGTCCCCCGCGCTCGGGTCCGGTCAGCCGATCACCGCCACCGCGCGGCTCGTGGATGCGCCCGACCGCTACCGCACAGGGGTAGACGATATCGGGCCGTGGTTCGCTCAGCGCATCCAGGAGCAGATCGACGATATGGCCGCGCACGGGGTCCGCTTCGCGGGGGTGCTGGCGGACTCGATTTTCTCCTCCGATGGTGTGCTGCCGGACCCGGTCGGTTACCTGCAGGACGCGGTCGATGTCGTCCATCGCAACGGGGGAGTGTTCATCGCCGACGAGGTTCAGCCCGGGTTCGCGCGCACCGGAGACGCGTTCTGGGGGTTCGCCCGCCACGGGGTGGTCCCCGACCTGGTCACCATGGGCAAACCCATGGGCAACGGCATCCCCGTATCTGCGGTCGTGGGCAAGTCGGACGTGCTCGCCGCGTTCAGTGATCACCTGCCGTACTTCAACACCTTCGGCGGTAACCCTGTCGCGATGGCCGCAGCGCAGGGGGTGCTCGATGTGATCGAGCAGGAGGGACTTCAGGAGCATGCTCGGGTGACCGGCGCGGCGTTACGAGCCGAGCTCGCAGGCCTGATGGATGCGCACCCCTCGATCGGGGATGTGCGTGGTGCCGGGCTGTTCACCGGCTTGGAGCTGGTCGCAGACCGCGGCACCCGGGAGCCCGATGGCGCTCTCGCCCTGGACGTCATCGAGCGCCTGCGCGACCGCCACGTGCTGACCTCTGTGGCCGGTCCCCACGGGAACGTCCTCAAGCTCCGGCCGCCGCTGCCTTTCGACACCAGCGACATCGACTGGCTCGTCGGCGCAATCGATGAGGTGCTCACGGAGGTGTCCCGCTGAGCGTGGATGCTCACGCCTAGCCGAGGGCTGCGCACTCCCGCGCGTAGTCGGCGAGGCGGTGCATGCCCTCGGCAAGCTCGTCCTGGTTTCCCACGTACGAGACGCGGATCCACCCCTGCCCCTGTGGTCCGAACGCATCACCGGGTACGACGGCGACGTGGCGTGTGTGCAACAAGCCCAGGGCAAAGTCGTGAGAGGTCACGCCCGTCTTGCGAATGTCGATGAACGCATAGAAGGCACCCTCGACACTCGGCAGGCTGAGCAAACCCCCAGAGTCCTGCACCGCGGCCTGTACAATCGCACGATTGTGCGTGTACTGGGCGAGCATGTGCTCAAGCGCATCCTGGGGGCCGGTTAGCGCGGCCAGGCCCGCAGCCTGGCTGGCGGCGTTATTGGAGGACGTCACGGCCTCGGCGAGTGCGCTCGTGTGTGCGATCACCTCGCTCGGTCCATGCATATACCCCAGCCGCCAGCCCGTCATCGCATAGGTCTTCGAGAAGCTGTCGATCAGAAGGGTGCGCTCCTGCATTTCCGGGAGTGCCGCGATGGAGAAGAACGCGGCATCGTCGTAGAGGAACCGGTGATAGACCTCATCGGAAATCACCCACAGATCGTGCTGGCGGGCCAGGTCGGCGATCTGCTCCCATTCGCGGAGCGTGGTGACAGCCCCCGTGGGGTTGCCCGGTGAGTTGAGGACAATCACCCGGGTGCGCTCGCTCAGCGCTGCCTCGATCTGCTCGGCACGGTGGTGGAAGCCGTCTGCGGCACGCAGCGGGACAGGCACGGGAATTCCTCCTGCCGTGATCACCATGTTCTCGTAGGTGGAGAAGTACGGGGAGCCCAGGATGACCTCATCTCCCGGCTCGACCAGGGTGGTGAACGCGAGGCTCAGGGCGGTCGTCGCCCCGTGCGTGACCTGCGTTTGCGTGCCCGGGTCGTAGCTGAGCCCTTTGTGCATGAGCGTGTACGCGGCGATCGCCTCACGAAGCGGGAGTATCCCGGGCACATCCGTATAGTGCATGGGGGTGTTGCGCAGTGTGCGCTCGGCGGCCTCGATGATGTGGTCGGCCGCCTGAAAGCCCGGCTCGCCGACGGCCAGGGAGATGACGTCGTCCATGCGAAGCACCTCGTCGAAAATCGCTCGAATTCCGGAGCGAGGGCTGTCTGTGATGCGGCGAGCGAGAGGTTTCACACCCTGGAGCGTAGCAAAGAGCGACCGCGGGTGAAGGAGGGGTAAACGGACAGTAAACTGTCAGGTTATGGGCACACACGGCAGACGCACGCACGGTAGAGCACGGCAGCGTCTCGCCTACGCGTTCACGGCCGCGGCGCTGTGCCTGAGCCTCATGCTTCTCGCCGGGAGTATCTGGGTCCTCATCCGGTTCGGGGCGATACACATCGAGCAGCTCATCCTCAACCTGCCCATTGAAAACGGGGAGGGTGTGGGGAACGACTCATACATCGGCGAGGTGGTGTTCTTCTGTATCCTGCTGCCGGTCGCGGTCACGGTGCTGGCCCTGCTGGGTGTTCGACTGTGGCGCACATCGGCACACCGCCAGATGCGGCCGGGCCGCATCCGGCGCACCGTCGTACGGCTGGCCGTGCCCGCGGGCCTGCTGGCGGCACTGGCCCTGTTCCTCAGCGTCGTCGGGGTTCCCCAGTACGCGATAGCTGCCCTGGATGGTCGCAGCGTATCCGGGTACTACCGCACCCCGACGCTCGCCACCGAGCCGGAGGGGACGAAAAAGAACCTCATCACCATCTACATGGAGTCCATGGAGAACACTTTCTCTGACGCAGACCTCTTCGGGGAGAACCTCCTCGAACCCCTGAACGAGGCCACCCAGGGATGGGCGGAATACGACGGACTGCACCAGTACTCGGGAGGCGGCTGGACGATGGCGGGCATCGTGTCCACCCAGTGCGGGATCCCGCTCAAAAGCAGGCTGCTGACTACGGGAATCGACCCGAACCGGTTCGGCGAGACGGTGAGCTCCTACCTGCCGGAAGCCACCTGCCTGGGGGACGTCCTCGAACAGCAGGGCTACACGGGGGTGTTCCTCGGTGGGGCCGCCAGCGGGTTCGCCGGCAAGTCGACCTTCCTGGCAGACCACGGGTACGGCACCGTGTTGGGCTTATCCGACTGGCAGGCTGCAGGTGAGGATACCGACGAGATCTCCGAGCAGTGGGGATTGTCCGACAACAGACTATTCCAGAATGCGCGCGCCACGGTCGACGCGTTAGAGGCCTCAGAGAACCCGTACAACCTGACCCTGCTGATGCTGGACACCCACGAACCCGGACAGCTCTACCCCTCGTGCGCGGCCGTGGGCGAGACCACCCTGGCCGACTCCATCACTTGCTCCATGCAGGCGGTTGCCGACTTCCTCACCTACCTTTCGGACGCCGGTTACCTGGATGACACGGTCGTCGTCGTCATGGGGGACCATCTCAAGGGCACGGGTGCAGGTAACCAGTACCAGGAGGAGCTCAGCTCCGTGGACGACCGGACGGTCGTCTTCCGGGTGTGGAACGCCGGCGAGGATGTGGAATTCACGCGTGACAGCTCCGACCAGCTCAGCGTGATGCCGACGGTACTGGACCTGCTCGGTCTGCCCCTGACCGATGGGCAGGGTGGTCTGGGGGTATCCTTCGTGGGGGAGTCTGTGGTTGAGGGAACTCTGCTTGAACTCCCGCAGAGCGAGTATGAGAGCCTGTTGGCCGTCCCCTCGAATGACCTCTACGAGAGGTTGTGGGGCGACGCCAGCGACGAGTGAGGAGACGCCATGCGTGTTTTGTCCATCCAGTCAGCGGTGACCTACGGCCACGTCGGCAACTCCGCGGCGGTGTTCCCCCTGCAGCGCCTCGGCCACGAAGCGATGCCCATCTACACGGTGACGTTCTCGAACCACACGGGGTACGGGCACTGGCGCGGTCGTGTCGCCGCGGCTGATGAGATACGCGAGATCGTCACAGGCGTGGATGAGCGCGGTCAGCTCGGCGCCGTCGACATGATCCTGTCCGGGTATCTGGGAAACCCCGATATCGCCGACGTCATCATCGAGACCGTGCAGAAGGTGAAACAGAAGAACCCTGACGCGCGGTACGCGCTGGACCCGGTGATGGGGAATGCCGAGACCGGGTGCGTGGTCGACCCGAGCATCCCGCGCATCATCAAGGAGCGGGCACTTTCCGTGGCCGACATCGTGTCGCCGAACCAATTCGAGCTGGGCTTCCTCACGGACACGGAACCCCACACCCTGCCGGAGATCCTGGACTCGGTCGCGCTGTTGCAGGAGCGGGGGCCGCACACCGTGCTGGTCACCTCCGTGAAGCGTCCGGATCGCCCGGAGGGCACCCTCGAAGTCCTCGCCGTTGACGGAGACTCGGCCTGGATCGTGCAGACCCCGCAGCTGCCGATCACCCTCAGCGGCACAGGGGACACCGTGATGTCCCTGTTCATCGGGAACCTCGGGAACACGGGGTCGGTCGCGACGGCGCTCGAGAACGCGGTCTCCGGGGTGTACGGCGTCTTGGAGGAGACGCTGGCAGCCGGTGAGCATGAGCTGCGATTGGTCGAGGCGCAGGACAGGTTCGCGCATCCGCGCCGCGAGTTCACGGCCCGCCAGGTCAAGTAGACCGCAGCGCGCTCACGCTCGGGTTGGGGTGGGTGTGCCGTGTGGGTGGGATGTCCCACCATGAAAAGTACCCGAGGTGGGACTCGAACCCCGCCCTGCCTGCTCGCGATCAGGGTGATCGCTCGAGTCGGGCAGGGGCCCGGTGTGTGTTCTCGCCCACGCTCGGGTTGGGGTGGGTGT
>DGEZ01000060.1 GCA_002391425.1 Micrococcales bacterium UBA3913
ACCTACAAGGGCAACGACATCGAGCGGTTCTACCGCTACGGGCTGATGGCGAACCCCCAGTTGCGCATCTACAAGCCCTGGCTGGACAGCCAGTTCGTCGCAGAGCTGGGCGGCCGTGCCGAGATGTCCACCTGGCTTGTCCAGCACGGGTATCCGTACCGCGACTCCGCCGAGAAGGCATACTCCACCGATGCCAATATCTGGGGCGCCACACATGAGGCGAAGGACCTCGAGCAGCTGAATGCATCCGTGGAAATCGTCCAGCCGATCATGGGTGTCGCGTTCTGGCGTGACGACGTCGACATCCCCACGGAAGATGTCACCGTGACGTTCGAGGCCGGTCGCCCCGTGGCACTGAACGGCGTCGAATATACCGACCCGGTAGCTCTCGTGCGCGAGGCCAACGCCATCGGCGGCCGCCATGGCATCGGGATGTCTGACCAGATCGAAAACCGTATCATCGAGGCCAAGAGCCGAGGAATTTACGAAGCACCGGGAATGGCCCTGTTGCACATCACCTATGAGCGGCTCGTCACGGCGATTCACAACGAGGACACCATCGCCAACTACCACCAGGAAGGCCGCCGACTCGGGCGTCTCATGTACGAGGGCCGCTGGTTCGACCCGCAGTCGCTCATGTTGCGCGAGTCGCTGCAACGCTGGGTGGGCTCAGCGATAACCGGGAGTGTCACCCTCCGGCTGCGCCGCGGAGACGACTACAGCATCGTCAATACGCAGGGCCCCGCATTCAGCTATCAGCCGGAGCGCCTCTCTATGGAGCGGGTCACGGAGGCTGCATTCGACCCGGATGACCGGATCGGGCAGCTCACGATGCGCAACCTGGATATTGCCGACTCTCGGGCCCGGCTGGAGCAGTACTCGCAGATGGGGATCGTCGGCGGGTCCACGGCCGAACTCGTCGGAAACCTGGATGCGGAATCCTCCGCGGAAATCGCCGCCACGAAAAAAGTGGCTGATGGAACCGAGGCTCTGGATAGAGCCGCATTCGATCAGGGAACCGACTGACCCTCCCGCACCGGCCCCCGCTGTGGGAGTCGTTGGCACACGGCTATCAGTACATCAGTGATGCCAGTCGGCGGCGGGCAGGCGCGACAAACGGCGAGTCGGATCCCAGGATTGTGAAATAGTCGAGCAGGCGCGTCTTCAGAGCGGTCTGCTCGTCTGATGTCGCATTCGCCCACGCATCGAGAAGTGATGTCAGGGCCGCCTCCACCATCTGTGAGGCAAACAGCTGATCGGCCTGTGCTAGGACGGCAGGGATGCCCGCTTCCACCTGTCCCACGCCAGCATCCGCCAGACGCTGCATGAGGTGCACGTGGGCCAGACCGGCCTCTAACTCGTCATCGGACGGACTCTCTACCAGGGCGTCCCGATAGATCTTCTCCGCCGCGGACAAGTCACCCCGCTCGATCGCTTCTGCGGCGTGTTGCTGTATCGGGGACATCGGGGGCTCTGTTGAACCGGCGTCACCGGAATCGCTTGAGGCGGACGCTTCGGTGAATGGCTGCGCGACCCCGGTGATTCCCATCTGTGCGGCAGCAGCCAGAACCTGGTCAAGGGCAGTGCGTACCTGCTGCTCGGGCAGTGCCCCGGTGAACAATGCCGCCGGACGCCCGCCGATAAGGGCGAGGACCATCGGGATGCTCTGGGCCTGGAAAGCCTGCGCGAGCTGCGGGTTTGCATCAACATCGACGGTGACAAGCACCAGGCGACCGGCCTGCTCGTTGACCAGCCGTTCCAGCAGGGGACTGAGTTGACGACACGGCTGGCACCAGGTCGCCCACAGATCAACGATGACGGGAACCTGCTGAGACAGCTCAAGGAACTGGGTAAAGTTATCGTCGGTCCCGGCTGTGACGAAACTCCCCGTTCCCGTGCGACCGCCTCCCGCGGAACCCTGTTTCTGGTTCTTCTTGGCCTCTGCCTGTGCTTTCAACCCTGACAGATCGACAGCGCCACGAAAGGTGCCGTCAAAACCACCCTGTGCCATGAGACTATTTCTCCTCCGCCGAAATGATTCCTGAACTGAATCCGAGGAGCGATACCTTCTGCGTGGATCCCGCACCGGGAACCGAGAAGAGGAACACATCCCCGTAGGTAGCAACCACCGACTTCTCCGTGGTGGACTTCCCGAGCAGAGCAGCGGTCTCCCCCGACACTTCCAGCTCGTACCCGTCAGCGGGGGTCATGGTCTCCACATCGGTGACGAAGACGGCAACAATAGCCCCCGAGTCCGCCGTGGCCATCGACAGCGGAGTGACCTGTGCGTCCTGACTTCGCGCAAAGGACACCGATGCCGACGAACCCAGATCGCTCGTGATCTTGTCCTCTCGCGCGTGTACCGCGTCGATGAAGGAGTCGCTCGTCGAGGCAAACAGCTCAGCAAACTCACTCTGATCACCGTTGGCGATCACATCGCTATAGGCATCGCCGACCTCGGACGGGGAGATCGTCAGTAAGGAGGTATCCGCCGCCAGGGAGACCCCTCCGGTGGAGGCAGCCGGGAGCGCGGGGAGCTGCCCAACAAGCTCCACCTGTGCGGCGACCGTGTAATTCTCTCGCGGACTCTCCTGGACCAGCATCAACGCCTGCGAGGTGTCGTCCTCGGATTCCCCTCCGACGACGACAAAAGCCTGACGCGGCCACTCGGACGACAGCTGAGGCAGGAACACGGACGGAGCGAGATCCGGAACCAGAGTCACCGCCGCGACGCTATCGTCCTGGGCTCGTGCCGCGTAGTTCTGGGTGCGCAGGGTCAGCGCCGCCCCCGAGAACCTCTGCTCAGCCACAGACGCATCGAGGGAGGAACTCGCCTCCGCATCCACGGCAGAGATATCAGACAGGATGCGGATCGCCTGCTCGCTGGTCAGGCGGGGAGAGTTCTCACTCACCGTCGTGTTTTCGACAACCGCAGAAGCTGTCGCCGATGACGACAGCGCAGCCTCACCCGCGGAACATCCGGTGAGGACGAGGGCAATCACCCCGCTCACGGCAGCCGCTCCCATCGCAGCGGCTCTGCGGCCACGGCGGCGCGTGCGCGGCTGGGCGGCACGGTTCTTCCCCGCAGCACGACGGCTGACGCGACGAGGGGCGACCGCCTTGCGCTCGTGGCGAATGGCCACCGCGAGCATCGCACCGCCGGCGATCAGCGTGAGCCCCCCAATTATCAGCAGGGGAAGGGCAAGGGGCGCAGACGTGTCCTGCGCCCACTGCAACCTCACCGACCGGATCGTCGAGTCCTCACCACCCGAGAGGATCACTGCTTCCGAATTCTGCGCTTCGAGAGAGAACACGAGGTACTCGGAGCCATCGAATTCGGTGATCCACAGATCGGATCCCGCGGCGGAGGGCACATCTTCCGTGCCCTGGGACGTGACGGAGAGTTCCGGGGTATCCCCCTCCTCATCGCCGGCGACGGTGACGATCTCGGCCTGGCCGTCCCCCAGCCATGCCTCCACATCGCTCTGAATTGCCGCACCCGCGACGATGTCAGAGTCGGCGGTGACGCGCACCGTCGTCTCTCCGGAGTGGGCGGTCAGTGCCGCGTTGTCGAGCAGAACGGCGGAGGTATCCGAGGACACCGGCACAGTCAGGGTGACCGTGGGGGCCGGCTTCCACCACGTCTGCTGGCCAATGCCACAGATGAGGATCACGACAGAGCTCACCAGCAGAAAGAATGATGCGAAGAACCGCACAGGCAAGCCTCCAGTACTGTGTCATGTCGCGGACGACCTCAAAACTCTAGTCGATTTTGCCGAAAAAGCTGAGTGCAACCGGAGAAGCGCTCCTGCTGCACAGATAATGAGGAGGTATCGCGCCGGCTACACCGTCGCCAAAACAAGGAGGCAGGATGCAGATCCCCATCGTTGTGCGCAACGTTCGCTCTGCTATCACACGCGCAGTGCAGGTCCCTCCGCAGGTGGATTCCGCGACTGACGAGCCGGAGCCGGATGACGACACGCAACCTAGGATCCGATCTCGGGCGCTCGTCAGCATCAGTACGGAGCACGCCTTTGCAACCGGCCTGCTCGCCGCCCTCGGGGTGCTCACCGCCTTGCTCATCGGCGGTGCCATCGCGGACAGCGTCATGATCATCACCTACATCGGCTGCGCTCTGTTCCTGGCCATCGGGTTAGAACCCATTACGGGCAAGCTCGTGCAATGGAGATTCCCCCGCGCACTGGCCATCGCCACCGTGTTCCTGGGGTTCGTCGCCGTCATCTCCGGGGTGCTGCTCCTCGTCATCCCGACAATCGTGACCGAGACGCAGCTCTTCGCCCGGCAGGCACCATCCCTGATCGCGAACGTCCAAGACACGGAGTGGTTCCAGTGGGTCAATTCCCAGTTCGACGGTTCCGCTGAGAACCTGCTCTCCTCGGTCAGTGACTTCTTCCGGGACCCGCAGCAATGGTTCAATATTGCCGGTGGGGTGCTCACCGTCGGAGCGGGTATCGCAAACGGGGTGTTCGCCGCGTTCACCGTCACCGTCCTCACCTTGTACTTCATGGCGTCACTCGACGGCATGCAGCGGGCCTCATCCATGCTCCTGCCCGCGAGCAAGCGCCACCGCTACATGACGATCATCTCGCGTGTTCGTCTCAACGTTGGTCGCTACATGATCAGTCAGATCCTGGTCGCCCTCATCAACTCCGTGTGTGCCTACGTGATGATGAGCATTCTCGGGGTTCGCTTCGCGATCATCCTGGCGCCGGTGATCTTCCTGATGGCCCTCATCCCGGTCATTGGCAGCATCCTGTGCACGGTGCTCACCACCCTCGTCTCCCTCCTATCCGGTCTGAGCACAGCGATCGCCATGGCCGTGTACTACCTCATCTACATGCAGATCGAGGCATACGTCCTCACTCCGCGGATCATGCAGCGCGCCATGCCGGTACCCGGCATCGTCATCATCATCGCCGCACTCTTCGGCGGCACACTCATGGGCGTGATGGGCGCGCTGATCGCAATTCCCATGGCCGCATCCATCATCATGATCGTCAAGGAAATCTGGATTCCGCGCCAGAATAGGCTCTAGGGCTCCACCGGCCACTCGTGCGGCAACGGAAGCGCCGACGGGTTCACGTCGCGCACAATCTCCGTGAGCACCCGATAGACGAATCGCTCCCCCACCCACAAGTGCCTGCCCCCCTCGACGGCAACGAAACGGGCTTCCGGGATCGCCGCGAAACCTGCAGCCGCGGGGCGCGGCGGAAGAAACTCATCGAACTCGGGAACGACCACGGTGACGTGTTTTCCAGATCCATGCCACGCCGCGACCTCGTCTGCCGTCGTTCGGCGTAACGGCGGAGACAATACGATGATGCCCTCGATGGGCATCGAGAGGCCGTATTTGAGCGCAAGCTCCGTACCAAACGACCACCCCAGCAGCCAGGGTGCGGGGAGGCCGCGTTCACGTACGAAATCGACCGCGGCGGCGACATCGAAGCGTTCCGCGTTACCCTCATCGAACGTGCCCTCACTCGTGCCGCGCGGGGACTGCGTACCCCGGGTGTTGAACCTCAGGACCGCTAGCTGCGCCAGGGCGGGAAGTCTCAACGCAGCCTTGAGAAGGATGTGTGAATCCATGAAGCCGCCATGGGTGGGGAGAGGGTGAAGAGCAATAAGAGTCGCCTCCGGCGCCCCGGAAACAGGGACGGATAATTCCCCCACCAGGGTCAGGCCGTCTGCGGTGTGAAGCTCGATGTCCTCGGCCACGCGTGGCAGTTCCACCGCGCCCCGAATCTCCTGCATCCGCGTCATGGCCCCACCCGCCAGCATGCCTCGTGCCAGTGGCGACGTGAGGCAAGATCGCTCGCATCCCCCAGCACGCCATCGGCGCGCCAGACGACGAGGTGCTCGACTCCGGGAGCTATCTCATTCCCGCATCCCGGGCAGATATATGTCTTGACTGCACGCGAGGCTGACATGGGCTGGACATTCCAGCGAAACCCCGCCCTCAGCTCGACACGACGCCATCCGGTACGAGCCCGTTCCGCGTCGAAGGGAACCTCAACACGGTGCGCACGCCGCCGCGGCCTGCCCACGGCTCAGTACCACCCCACCGACTCGGAATGGGACCATGCTCCACAGGGAGTGCCGTACCGACCCGCAATGTAGCTGAGCCCCCACTCGATCTGCGTCGCCGGATTGGTGGCCCAATCCGAACCCGCCGATGCCATCTTGCTCCCGGGGAGAGCCTGAGGAATCCCATACGCGCCCGAGGAGCGGTTGTAGGCCAGGTAGTTCCACCCTGACTCCCGCTGCCACAGCGACACCAGGCAGGTGAACTCAGACTCTGACCATCCGCGCGCGATGACCTTTTCGTGGGCGATCTCCTGTGCATCCCCCGCCGGAACGGTCGCCGCCTGCGCGACCGTCTCCGACAACTCATCCGTCGTCGAAGAGGAATCTGAGGTGGATGACGAATCTGAGGCGGCCTCCGTTGCCTCAGCCGAGGACTCCACCTCCGTGGCCACAGCGCCGCTGCGGTCAAGCTCGACAGAGGAGTCGGTCTCCGAGGAGAGCGCTTGCACGTACAGGGTCGACTGCGCTTCGACCACGTCGTCCTGCAGGGGTGCCGCTGCCGCCCCAGCAGAGGGGTCAATCACGCTGGAGGCAAGCAGAATGACGCCAAGCGCCGCGCCGAAACTCGTAGTCGCCGAAGTGCGCTTGAGTGCCGGTCGCGCAGGAACGGCTGCGTTAGCGGCGACCGGGTGGTGTGAGATCGCTGGTCCAGCGGCGTGTCTCGGGCTACGGCGTAACGACATGATCAGCCAGTCTAGCGAGCGAGTCTGAATGCGACAATTCTCGCCGTTACTGGGCGATCGCCAGGATGATGGAGATCACCCGGTCCAGCACCAGGTCGACTTGCCACTCGGCGTACCCATTTCTGCGCCGGGAGAAGACAGTCTCGCGAATCTCATCGGCCGTCAACGGACCGCCCCTAGTGAGGAAGTCCTCGATCCGGTCACATACGGCATCCACCTCGGCGATGTCATAGCCGAACCGAATGAAGCCAGCCCGGCGGAAGCGCTGCCCCTCCGGGCGGCGCAGTCGCGCCAGCACAATGCGCGCCCTCTCCCGCGTCTGCTCGATCCAGGCGTCCTGACCGACCTCATCGATAGCCGCGGCACGCTCGACACGCGCGAACACCGTTTCCAATCGTGCGAGGGCCGCATCAATATGGGCAATGTCATATCCACCGTGCTGGAGGGAGAAGCTGGCAGAGCGAACATCCTCCGCTGATACCAGGGGGGGACGCTGCGGGTCGTCCACCTGCGTGCGCGCACGGGTCATGAAGTCATCGACTTGATCGATGCGGTACCCACGCTTGACCTTGCTGACACGATCGAAAACTACGCTCACAGCTCCCTATTGTGCCAGGAGAACGAGCGAAACGTTCTCCATAGCCCGCAGCGCGCCCAAATCCTCAGAAAGCAACCAGGGACAACGCGTACGCGACCGCAGCCGACAGGATGATCGAGTCCAGCCGATCGAGCACTCCGCCGTGCCCGGGAAGCCACGAACTCATGTCCTTGATGCCGATCCTGCGTTTGATGCGTGACTCCAGCACATCGCCAGCAGTGCCGGACAGGGCGAGGACGAATCCCCACAGAAATCCGAAGGGGATGCTCATCGACAGCATCAGCGTACTGACCAAAACCCCAGCCAGCACCGCGCCGGCAATCCCCCCGAGGAATCCCTCCCACGTTTTCTTCGGGCTGATCACGGGGAACATCTTGTGCCGCCCCCACAACACGCCGACCGCATATGCACAGGTGTCGTTCACGACGACCACGATGATGAAGCCGAGCACCCACCACTGCCCGCCATCCTCGGCGAGCAGCAGAACAGCGAAGCTGACCAGCGTCCCGGTGTACAGAATCGTGCCGGCGATGCTCAGCGCATCCCTGATGAGCTGGCGCGGGGTGCGCTGCGGGATCTCCCCGCGCTTGACGCGAAACGATACCTCCAGCAGGTACCAGACGAATACGACGACGATCGCGCTCGGGGTGCCCCAGAGCATCCCCGGCCAGTCCCATGCCGCCGTGCACAGCAGGACTGCGCCAGTGCCGATACCCACCGCCACCCGCGGGACGAGCACCCCTCCGCGACGAATCGCGGCCGCCAGTTCGACAGCAGCACCGACCCCGCCCGCGAGCGCCAACGCGAGGAATGCCCATTTGACGAAGATCAGCGACACGAGCAGCAGGCCGCCGATGACGATGCCCGTGCCCACGGCCAGGAACAGGTTCCTGCCCGCACGCTTCTCAATTCGCTCGTTCGCTTCCTCGAACTGCTGGCGGGCAGACTCCCAGTGCTGCAGCAGGTCCTCACCGGCCGTGTGGTGGTGGTTGTCGTCGCTCTCAGTCACAGGGATGCTCGGTTCAGACCTCGAGGAGTTCCGCTTCCTTGTTCTTCAGCGCGTCGTCGATGAGATCAACGTGCTTGCGCGTGATCTGCTCCAACTCCTTCTCGCCGCGCTGAATCTCGTCCTCACCGACCTCATCTTTGAGTGCGGCGAGTTCGTCCATGCCCTTACGGCGAATGTTCCGAATGGCGACCTTCGCGTCCTCGCCCTTGCTGCGCACCAGCTTGACGTACTCGCGTCTGCGCTCTTCAGTGAGTTCCGGGAGGCTGACCCGAATAACATGGCCATCGTTGTTCGGTGTCACGCCCAGGTTGGGCGCCGTGACGATCGCTCGCTCGATCTCATGCAACGAGCTCTTATCGTACGGGGTGATCAGGAGGGTACGCGCCTCAAGATTCTGCATGGAGGCCAGCTGGCCCAACGGCGTGGGGGTGCCGTAATAGTCCACCATGATCTTCTGGAACAGTGCAGGGTTCGCGCGCCCCGTGCGCACCGTAGCGAAGTCGTCTCGGGCAACCTCAACGGCCTTGGCCATTCGGGCTGTTACGTCTGTGATGATCTCGGGAATCATGGCTACTCACTCTTCTCTACTTGCGCAACCAGCGTACCGAGTTGCTCCCCCATGATGGCACGAGCAACATTCGTGTGGTCGTCCATACCGAAAATTCGCATCGGCAGGCGGTTGTCCATGCACAGGCTGAAGGCGGTCGAGTCCACCACTCGAAGCCCGCGCACGAGGGCATCGGTGTACGTCACGAAATCCAGCTTCGTGGCGGTGGGGTCCTTGCGGGGATCCGCAGTGTACACACCATCGACACCGTTTTTCGCGAACAGCACCTCATCGGCCAAAATCTCCAGCCCGCGCTGTGCGGTCACCGTATCCGTGGAGAAAAACGGCAACCCAGCGCCCGCGCCGAAAATAACCACGCGGCCCTTCTCCATGTGGCGAATGGCACGTAACGGGATGTAGGGCTCCGCCACCTGGGTCATCTGAATGGCCGATTGAACCCGGGTGTCCACCCCCGCCTGCTGCAGGAAGTCCTGCAAGGCCAGCGCGTTCATCACGGTACCGAGCATCCCCATATAGTCTGCCCGCGCCCGGTCCATACCGCGCTGGGAAAGCTCTGCGCCGCGGAAGAAATTCCCCCCGCCGACCACAATGGCCACCTGAACGCTGGCGCTGGCCTGAGCGATATTGCGCGCCAGGGAACTCACGACGTCGGGGTCCACGCCCAAGCGTCCCCCGCCGAAAGCCTCGCCGGACAATTTGAGCACTACCCTGCGCTGACGATCCACCACATCTTCTCCTTCGAGGCTGGCTGTGTGCCTACACATAGAAGCGGCCCAGGCCGAGGCCTGGGCCAGTCTCACTGGCGCCATAACGATCATATCGGCATGGACCAGCGACGTCGGCACGCCGCAGGGGCGTGCCGACCAGGCGTCAGAGCGATCCCACCCGGAAACGAGCGAAACCAGACACAGACATCTGCGCGTCGTCGAGTACCTTCTGCACCGACACCTTGCTGTCATGCGCATAGGGCTGATCCAGGAGCACAACCTGCTTGTAGAAGCCGGTCACGCGACCCTCCACGATCTTCTGCAGGGCAGCCTCGGGCTTACCCTCGTTGCGGGCTGCCTCCTCGGCAATCTGATGCTCCTTATCGACGAGATCGGCAGGAACGTCTTCCCGGGTCAGATACGTGGGATCAGCGAAGGCGATGTGCTGCGCAAGGCTGCGCGCGGTGTCGGAATCGCCACCACTGTAGCCGATCACAACACCCACCTGGGGAGGCAGATCTGGGTTCGTACGGTGCAGGTAGATAGCGAACTTCTCGCCATTGACCTTTGCGATGCGGGTCAGAGCGAGCTTTTCGCCGATCACCGCACTCTCATCGGTGATCACCTCGGCAACCGTGCGTCCGTCCAGCGGTGCAGCGAGCGCCGCATCCACTGTCTCCGCCCCAAAGGAGGCAACCGCATCCAGCACCGTATCGCCGAGCGTGATGAAGCGCTCCGCCTTGGCGACGAAGTCCGTCTCGCACGCCAGCTCGATCAGGTACGCGCGCTCGCCGTCGACCTTCGCCGCGACCAGACCGTTCTCGGTCGTGCGATCCTCGCGCTTGGACACGCCCTTGAGACCATGCTCACGCAGGATCTCGATCGCCTTCTCGATATCGCCATCGGCGCCATCCAGGGCCTTCTTGCAGTCGAGCATTCCCGCCCCGGTGCGCTCACGCAGAGCTTTCACATCGGCGGCAGTGTACTTAGCCATGAGTTTTGATCTCCTCGCTCACTTCGTGTCGGCGTCGGCCGGTGCGGCCTCCGCTGCAGGCTTGTTCGTGTCCTCGGCAGCAGTCTCCTCGGCGGGTGCCGAATCGGCCGCCGGCTCCGCTGCTGCGTCCTGTGCAACCGGTGCCTCGTTCTGCTCGGCCGACGCCGCGTCCTCGGCAGCGCCGAGGAGCTCGCGCTCCCACTCGGCGAGCGGCTCGGCGTCTTCAGATTCCTCGGGCTTCTGGTGCCGCAGAATCTGTCCCTCCGCAGCAGCATCGGCCACAATCTTCGTCAGCAGCGAGACGGAACGGATCGCATCATCGTTGCCCGGGATCGGGTACTGCACTTCGTCGGGGTCGCAGTTCGTGTCCAGGATGGCCACAACCGGGATGCCCAGCTTCTGTGCCTCGGAGACCGCCAGGTGCTCCTTCTTGGTGTCGACAACCCACAGGGCGGATGGCGTACGCGTCATGTTACGGATACCACCCAGGGTCTTCTCGAGCTTCTCCTTCTCGCGGCGGAGAATGAGCAACTCCTTCTTGGTCAGACCCGACTTGCTCGTGTCATCGAAGTCGATCTCCTCAAGTTCCTTGAGGCGCTGCAGGCGCTTGTGCACTGTGGAGAAGTTCGTGAGCAGGCCACCCAGCCACCGGTAGTTGATGTAGGGCTGGCCCACGCGCGTCGCCTGCTCGGCGACTGCTTCCTGAGCCTGCTTCTTCGTGCCCACGAACAGGATGGTCCCGCCGTGCGCCACCGTCTCCTTGACGAACTCGTAGGCCTGATCAATGTAGCCCAGCGACTTCTGAAGGTCGATGATGTAGATGCCGGAGCGCTCCGTGAAGATGAAACGCTTCATCTTCGGATTCCACCGACGGGTCTGATGACCGAAATGAACGCCGCTGTCCAGCAGCTGGCGAATAGTGACGACTGCCACTGTCCTGCTCCATATCTGTGCACACACGGTGCACCTCTTGCAGTTGACGATAGCCATCGGCGATGGCGATCCCTGGCGCCCGAACATCCCCACCACCACAGTGGACCGAGGGGATGGCACCGTCCGAAGGAGCTTCCGACGAAAGGGCGCGCGTAGTCAGCGCGTCAGCGCTGCGGCGCCCAGTCTACAGGGATGCGGGAGCCGACTCAACCTCGCCGGGCACCGTAGAAGCGGGACAGCCAGAAGAACGGGATCAGAAGCACCGCTGGCAGCAGGAAGGCAAGGGCCATTCCGGTGCCGAGATCTGCAATGACGCCGATGACAGCTCCCCCGAACACAGCCCCCACGTAGTTGAACGTATTCATCGAGGAAATGATCCGCTCGTTGTGGGCGGGGTCGACCTCTCCCGCAGCCGAGAAGGTCACCGGCACGAGCAGTGCCGTGGCCACCCCCACGATCGCGAACCCGGCGATCGCCGCCGGGAGCGCGGGAATGCAGGCGACGAGGGCAAATCCCGCCACCCCGACCCCGGCCGCCGCCACGACGATCGTGCGACGCCCCCACCGGGTAACGATGCGATCTCCAAAGAGTCGCACGACGAGGATGACAGACTGGTACGCCGCATAGGCCAAGGGCGCAACAGAAGCACTGGTCACGAGTGTGTGTGACAGGTACTCTGTACTCCACGTGCTCACCGCCGAGTCCGCAACGAAGACGCACAGCACGCCGGTGCCGAACAGCCAGATCGCCCTGCGCACAGACATCGACGGGGTGCGACTGGGCTGCGTGGCGGCCGGTACCTCATCGATGACAAGTGCCGCATCGTTCGGCCCCCACGACCCCGAGGCCACCTGGCCCGCATCACGGACGGCGGACTCATCTCGCCCCACATTCTCCACATAGAACAGGCGCGCACCGGCAACCGCTACGCCGGCGAACAAAGCTCCCGCCGCCAGGAAGGACAGCGCAAGTCCGCCATCGGGCAGCCCGGCGAACGCGGAGACGAGCAGTGACGCCACGATGGCCGCCGCCGTGTACGCCGCGAAGAAGCTCGCCATGATCGTGCGACGCAGGCGGTTCTGCAGCATGACCCCCTGCATCCCACTCGCCGCGTCCACAGCTCCGAGGCCAATTCCGTAGACCGCGAAACCGACGATAGCCACGGCGAAAGTACCACTGAGTGCGACCACCGCAAGACTCAGCGCCTGAACGACCAGACCTGCGGTCAAGGCGGTTCGGCTCGTCCACCGCTTCGCCACCGTCCCGGCAACAATTGACCCCACCGCGGCCGTGACGCACACGAGCAACACGATCAGCGACAGATCTGTCGCATCGAGGCCGAAATGCTCCCGGAACTGAGGCAGAGTCGTCACCACTGTGGCGTAGCCAAAGGCCTGGGCGGCAAAGGCTGCCGCGATCATCACGCGCGCCAGGCGCAGCCCCCCGAGGGTACCCGCATCCACCGTTCCCATCGTCAGCTCTGTTCCGGGTGGCGCGCCCGCAGCACCGTAAAAGCGTCGTGTGCAATCTCTATCGTGCGCGCGACATCCTCATGGCTGAGAGAAGCGTTCAGGAAGTGGTTGTGATGCGAGGTGAAGAACACTCCACGTTGCACGCACTCCGCTATCCATTCCTGGTGGAGCATCAGCGAGTCGTCATCTGCTAGGCGCAAGTAGAACAGGGAGGGAGCTCCCGAGGCCACCAGCGTGAAGCCGTGATCCGCCGCAGCAGCGACCAGTCCGGTGGTGAGCTCCGTGCCGAGTTCGTGGAACAGCGCCGGAGTGTCCAGTTGCTTCATCTTCGTGATGCAGGCGATACCCGCGGCGAACGGAACAGCGCTCATCCAGTAGCTGCCCGTGTAGCTGATGCTCGAGACCACATCTTTGAGATCCGCTCGGCCGCACAGTGCGGAGACGTTGTACCCATTCGCGAGCGCCTTGCAGAAACAGATCAGGTCGGCTGTGAACCCAAAGAAGTGGTCAGACCCGGCCAGGTCTAGCCGGAACCCGGCGCGAACATCGTCAATGATCAGAACGACCCCGTGATCGTCGCACAGTTTCCGCACTTTCTGCCAGTAGCCCTCATCTGGCCAGATCTGGTCGAAGAAGTTACCGTGCATATACGGCTGGGCAATCAGCCCGGCGATCTCCCCCCGATGCTCGGAGAACAGTTTTTCCAGGGCGGGAAAGTCGTTGAAATCGACGTAGAGGTTGTTCGCGACGTCCTCTTCGAGCACTCCGGGATAGTCCATCTTCTGCGTCCAGGCGTCGGCGCCGTGGTAGAAGCCGTTGAAGAAGACGATCTTCTTCCGGCCGGTTGCCGCACGTGCCGTCATGATCGCGAGCGTGGTGACATCTCCCCCGTTCTTTGCGAAGAAGGCCCAGTCGGCACAGGCCACGGTGTCCACGAGCAGCTCGGCGAAGTCCACCATCACTGTCGAGGGGATGGTCACTACGTCCTCGAGCTTCGCCTGTGCCTGGGCGGCCGCATCGACATCCGGATCACGGTAACCGAGGACATTCGGGCCGTATCCGCACATGTAGTCGATGTACTTATTTCCGTCCAGGTCCCAGAAGTGTGTTCCCTCTGCCCGTGAGGAGAACAGGGGAAACGCCGTCTGTGGGATGTAACACCCCTCGCTCGGGCCCTGATGTCCATAAATGCCCGAGGGAATGACTCGGAATGCTCGGGCGAAGGCCTCCTGGCTTTTCGCGTAGGTGTACGGCTCTGCGGGGATGCGGGTAGGTGTGGTCATGGCGACTCCTTGGTGAGGGTGAGGGGGTTAGCTGAGGTACTGGCCGACGCGGTCGAGGATGCGGTTGACGTTGTCGACCATGTTGATCATTCCGCGCATCGCGATCCTGCCGTCACAGATGCAGGCCATCGCGCTGAGATGACCGCCGAGGACGCCGGCGACAGTGTCCAGGTCCGCAAAACGGAGCGCGGCGCGGGGGTGGGGACTGGGAGATGACAGGAAGGTGAAGTGGTGATCAGCCACCCGCAATGTGTATGCGAGGCTGTCGCCTACTTCGATCGCGACGTCGCCGTCGGGGACGAGGCCAGCACTGAACTGCCCGCTCCGATCCCAGTTCGCGACTTGCGCAGCCGCCGCAGCAGCGACGTGAAGCGTCAATATGGTACTCGTGCGGCGGAATTGCTCATCGGCGAGCGCCTCCTGGCTCGGCCGCAAGTACTGTTCGAGGAGCTCGCTCAGCGGCGCGAACACGTGCAACAGGAAGGGGATGCGATGCCATCCTGTCGCAGGAATGGGCTGGGCGTCTCCTGAGATCACCGCGTTGAACGCGCGGGCGCTGAGGAAGGGGAGGCGGATTGTCGCCTGGGGGTGGTCCGGCACGAAGGCGGCGACGCCGTTCTCGAAGGCCAACGTCGCACGGGGCCCGCCCCGCACGATGAAGCTGATGCTCGTCCTCTTCGGATCCCGCTGAGCGATGGCGCGAGCCTCGGGCACGCGCGCGACGAGCTCGGGGATGGTGCCGAGCACGGCATAGAGGTTGACGCGGGCGAGGACATCGGGATCAATCTCAGTGAGCATGATTCTCTTTTCGCAGTGAGGGGATGGGATGTGCGCCGACCACCGGACGGCGACGAGGGAGAGCAAAGGAAGCAAGGAATCGGGAGAAGTGTGGCACGGTGGCGTACATTCCGTCCGTGTCGCGCGTGGCCAGCCAGCCCGTCGTGATTCCATCGAGTACGACGACGATGATCCGGGAGAGCTGCTCGGCCGGGACATCCCACTCCACCTCGGCGATGTCCGCCCAGTTCCTGATGGAAGCCTCGACGGCCCGATAGTAGACGCCGTACTGTTCCCGCGGCAGGGCGCTCAGTGCCGGGTTGCGCAGGCTCGATAGGCTCAGTTCGAGCATCGCCTGCTCACGGCCGGGGTCGGCGACGAGACTGTCCACATATGATGTGAGGGCCAGGCCGATGACATCTGCGAGCCCGTCTGCCTCCGGGGACGGAGGAACCGCAAGGTAACCCACCACACCAGCCTCCGCTTGGGCGTGCTCGATACCGGTGACCTCTTCGATCACCTCGCGCAGTAACTGGTCGCGGGACGAGAAGACGTAGTGGAAGCTGGCCAACGGCATGCCCGCTTCGGCAGAGATGGCCCGGGTAGTGGCCGCATGGATGCCCTCCCGAGCGATCACGCGGATGGCGGCGGCGATGAGCTCAGCCCGACGCTGCTCCACCGGAATACGACGCATTCTCACCTCTTCGCGAAGTTGGTCGATCGACCAACTTGGTTTATTCTCACATGCGCAAATCCTGCGAGTGCCCCTGATCACGCATGTTTAACCCGCTGGAAACACGCGTTTACACAGGCGCGCACAGCCGCCACCTGTTCACACCGGCCAGAGCGTACCCCCGGCATCCGCCCTCTCCCGGGCACAATCCGTTCATGGAGTTCTGGATCCGCGCCGTGATAGCCACGCTCCTGGCTGGACTGGCCGGGCTGGCCGGGCTGAATGTGGTGGATGCCGACGAGGCCACCCCTCGCACCGTGCTGACCGCAGCAGGGATGAACGCACCGGGCACCTGGCTGTGGCCGACCACGTCGCAGCAGGTACTACGCCCCTTTCTCGCGCCGGCGACCCCCTATAGTTCAGGCCATCGAGGCATCGACATCGCCGCGGATGCCGGAGAGCTCGTGAGAGCGCCGACCTCGGGGACCGTCACGGTTGCCGGGATGATCGTGGACCGCCCGATAGTTGTCATCGAGACGGGACACATTCGGGTCACGCTCGAACCGGTGGATCCGCAGGTCGAGGTGGGAGATGACGTGGGCAGAGGTGAGGTGGTCGGGGGCGTTGCCTCCCCCGGCGCTCACTCTCAGCAGGGGCTGCACCTCGGGGTCCGCCTCAACGGAGAGTACGTCACACCCCTGCTGTACTTGCGGCCCACCTACGCGGTGCTGCACCCTGTTGACGGTTAAGCACGCGGATGCGCTTGGCGAAACGTCTCACTGATCCGCTCCAATGACACGTGAGTGTAAATCTGCGTGGTGCCGATGCTGGCATGCCCCAGCATCTCCTGAACAGAGCGGAGGTCGGATCCGCCGTCCAGCAGGTGCGTGGCCGCGGCGTGCCGGAAGCTGTGGGGACCCGCCTGCCGCGCCCCAGGAGTGGCGGCAAGCGCATCCCGCACCACCTCGTACACCGCGCGCGGTCCAATGCGCTTGCCGTGCCGGTTGAGAAACAGCGCCGGTTCCGTATCAATGCGGGGGAAGGCGGGTCGCCCCCGATGCAGGTATTCTCGCAGGGCTCGTCGCGCGGGGGTGCCAAACGGGACGATGCGCTCTTTGCCTCCCTTTCCCCAGATGCGCACGAGGCACGTGTCCAGATCTACCGAGGAGAGGTCCAGGCCGGTGAGTTCGGATACCCGCATCGCGGTGGCATAGAGCATTTCCAGCATCGCCCAATTCCGGAGCAGAACGGGGTCGCCTTCTGCGGCCTGCGCAGCAGCGGCGTCGAGCAGGCGCGCCATCGTCGCCCGTGAGTGCACCCGCGGCAGCGAGCTGCCCTGCCGTGGCGTCGCGATGCGAGCGACCGGGTCGGAGTCCAGCACACCGCGGTCGCGAAGCCAGTGCGTGTACATACGCACGGAGGCGATTCTGCGGGCCTGGGTGCTCCGGGCCAGCCCGCGAGCAGACCCCTCCCACACCCAGGCCCGAATCGCCTCGACACTCAGGCCTGTCACAGGGGAGCTCGCAGCGGCGTCGCCGCCACGGGCCGCGAGGAACCTATCCAGGTCCCGGACATCCCCCAGGTACGCGCGTATCGTGTTCTCGGACATGCCACGGCCATGCCGGAGGGCGGCGGCAAAGTCGTCGAGGGTGTCTGCCACGGTGTCCATACCCCCAGTGTGTCACCGTCTGCCCGAGCCTGCTCGGCTCGGTACCGGTCCGCACAGCAGTGTCACTTCCCGGACGGAGCCTTGACCCACCCTCCTGCCCGCGATATCACGGCCCCGGCGATCTCAAGCTCCCCGAGCACAGACATGGCAACGCGGGCCTCCACCCCACTCGATCTCACGATCTGTTCCAGGTATCGAGGTTGCCGCAAGCTGAGCGCATCCCACACCCGGGTGCGCTCCGGGTGATGCGACGCATCCACGAGATCTCCCGCGGCATCCTCACGTCGGGATGGTCCGGAGTGTTTCCCCAGCAGCGCCTCCACGTCGGACGGGTCGGTCACGCAGGACGCCGCGTATTCCTGGATCAGCCGATGACACCCACGCGAGGTGGCGGAGGTGATCGGGCCCGGTACTGCCCCCAGCGGCCGCCCCAGCTCCAGGGCATGATGCGCCGTGTTCAGCGCGCCGGAGCGGGAACCTGCCTCGACCACGAGCGTCGCCGAGGCCCAGGCGGCGATCACCCGGTTACGGGCCAGGAAACGCCACCGCGTTGGAGCCGTTCCGGGAGGCACCTCGCTGACGATGACTCCGGAGTCCATGATCTGCTCGAACAGTCTCTCGTGGCCGCGCGGGTACACCCTGTCGACACCGCCAGCGAGTACGGCGATGGTACTCCCCTCCAGGGCGAGCGCCGCCCGGTGCGCGGCCCCATCAATGCCATATGCGCCGCCGCTGAGCACGAGAGCGCCTTCGCGCGCGGCCGCGCCGGTGAGCTCGAACGCGCAGTACTCCCCGTACGCCGTGGCCGCCCGGGCCCCCACTACGGCAAGGACGTGCTCGTGCCCCAGGAGCGCATCCGAGAGGGATGTTCGCCCACGCGCCCACAGGCAAACCGGCTGATGCGCGCCCAGGTCGGACAGGCCCTGCGGCCAGCGATGGTGCGGCGTGAACAGGCGCAGCTCGAGCCTCCCTGCCGCCGCTATGGCACCCCGAACCCGCGCGGGATCCATTCGCGGCCGCCACCTCCCCCAGGCCTCCCCCAGAGCGCGCAGTTCCGCCGCGCTCAACCCGCTACAGGCTGCAGCACCTGTCCGAGATGCAGCCACGGAGTCCACGAACTCAGCGGCTGTGCTCGAGTGGAGCAACAGCTCGTACCCACGTTCAGATCCGCAGGCTGCACGCAGGATTCCGTATCCAACGTCCCCGGGCTCGACAATCACCGACCAGGCAACGACAGAGGCGACGCTCGCCAGGTCGCCGGGGCACACCTGGGGGGCGTCCTCGTGAATCCAGTCGGCGATCCGCTCGATCGCCAGGGGCTCGCCTCTCATGCTGCGGCCCGTCGCATATACAGTGCCTCCGCAATGTCCTCCCGCGCTGGCACTGGTCTCCCTGCCAGATCTGCGGCGGTCCAGGCCACCCGAAGGCACCGGTCGTAGCCGCGCATGGTAATGAGGCCCCGTTCGAGCGCATGGTCCAGGGATGCTCGTATGCGGCCGGGCACACGCAGCCGGCCCCGGAGAAAACTGCCCGGCACATCGGCGTTCACGCGCCACATGGTGCCGTGCAAACGCTCGGCTGCTGCAGCGCGAGCTTCTTCGACCAGGTGTCGGGCTCGCTCCGTGGTGAGGGACCCGGGTGCGGGCTCCTCGAGGAGCGCGGCGGGAGCGACCCGCGGGATGCGCAGCTGAATGTCCACCCGGTCCAGCATGGGCCCACTCAATCGGGACAGGTAGCGACGCCGCACCGACGCCGCACACCGACAGTCTCCGCCGACGACCCCGTCGAGACCGCACGGGCACGGATTCGCCGCGAGCATCAATTGGAAACGCGCCGGGAAACGCGCGGTCTGCGCAGCACGGTGGATGGTCACTTCACCGGTTTCCAAGCACTGCCGAAGTGAGTCAAGGACAGCACGGGGAAACTCCGTGGCCTCATCCAGAAAGAGAACGCCGTGGCTGGCCCGTGACACGGCGCCCGGGCGCACCACGCCGCTGCCGCCGCCCACCAACGCCACGAGCGTCGCCGAGTGGTGCGGCGCCTCCAGCGGGGGCCGTCTCATCAACGAGGTGATCCGCTGTGTGCCAGCCAGCGAGTGAATGGCGGTGACGGTGAGGGCCTCAGCCTCCGTCAAGTCCGGGAGAATACCCGGAAGCCGCGCCATGAGGAGAGATTTCCCGGCACCGGGTGGCCCGATCGCGAGCATATGGTGCCGCCCAGCAGCAGCCAGTACCAGGGCACGGACCGCCTCCGGCTGTCCCACGACATCCGCGAGGTCAGCGGGCGACTCCGAGCGCACCTCCCCGCTGCCCGCGTCCACGTTCACAATCGGCTCAACCTCGGGCACCGCCACCCGCGCACCGAGGCAGGACGCTGCCTGCCCGATGCTCGTGACACCCAGGATCTCCACCCCATGCACGAGTGCCGCCTCTGCAGCATTGGCTTGGGGAACCATCACCCGAACCGCACCGCCGTCGCGAGCACCCAGCACGGCGGGCAGGATTCCCGCGGAGGGGCGCAGCCGACCATCGAGACTGAGTTCACCCAGGAGGACCACATCGCGAACTGCCTGTTCGGATACCACCCCCTGGGCGATCAACAGGCCCACGGCGATGGCCAGATCAAACATCGCCCCCGCCTTGCGCAACGTGGCGGGCGAAAGGTTTGCCACGATCCGGCACATCGGGAACCCGAGCCCCGAGTTCGTCAGGGCGGAACGCACCCGGTTCTTCGCCTCTTCCAGGGCGGTGTCCGGCAAACCCGCAATGACGAAGTGCGGGAGCCCAGACGAGACATCCACCTCCACATCCACCGGGTGAGGGTCGAGCCCGACCACGGCCACCGATTGCACACGAGCCAGGGGCATGTCAGCCCACCGCCTGAATGTGCTGCAGCCGGGTCGTCGGGTGCTCGTGCACAATTGCGTAGACGTCCACGCGAATCTCCTCCGAGTGCGTACCTGTCGCCGCCAGCCATTCGGCAGCCAGGTGCCTGATGCGAGCGAGTTTGGCGACGGTTATCGCTTCCAGGGGGATGCCTGCGCGCAAACTCCTGCGTGTCTTCACCTCGGCGAATACGACGGTCTGCCCGGACGCGGCAACAATATCGATCTCTCCACGCCTCGACCGCCAGTTGCGGGCCAGGATGCGGAAACCTTGGGACGCGAGGTGGTCGGCGGCCAGTTGCTCACCGGCCTGGCCCAGTTCACCGGACGACAATCGGCAACGCGGGTTGCCAGCGCATTGAGAAAAACCATCCATGCCGAGAGTCTCTCGGATGCGACCTGCCCTGTGGGCGGCAGAACGTCGACGTGTGTATGAGGGCACGGACGAAACACACTGGGGAAAACACCCCCCAAACACCGCAGGCGGGACGGGATGCCCCTGCCGACATCACTCGTTCAGGGACAGCTCCGTCGGCAGCTCAAGGTCCTTCGCAGAGAGCTCCTCCACATTCACATCCTTGAACGTGAGGATGCGGACCGATTTGGCAAACCTATTGGAGCGGTACACATCCCACACCCAGACATCGGTGAGGGTGAGCTCGAAGTAGAAGTCATTCTCCGTCTCCTGGCGCACGAGCTGAACATCGTTCGCCAGGTAGAACCTGCGTTCCGTCTCAATGACATAGCGGAACATTCCCACCACATCACGGTACTCCCGGTAGAGCGACAGCTCTGCCTCACGCTCGTAGTCGTCGAAGTCCTCGTCATCCATCGCACCCATCCTAGCCGCCCCGGCTCACGCTGCCGCTAGTGAATCCAGGTCAGACGGTGACACGAGGCCGGCCCGAACTGCCGAATAGCGGCGCGGTGAGCCGCTGAACCGTAGCCCTTGTTCTGAGCGAAGCCATACGCGGGGAATTGCTCGCCCAGCTCACACATAAGCTGATCACGCTCCAATTTCGCGAGAACCGATGCCGCTGCTACCACCGCGCAGTCCCGATCGGCCTTCGCCCGGCAGCGCACATCCAGGCCCGGGAGAAACTCCGTGATGTAGTCGAAGACACCATCGAGGAGCAGAACCGAACCGGCCAGGTCCGCGGCATCCACACCGAGCGCCTGGACCGCCGCCGCGGCAGCGCGTCCCAGAGCCGGGATGATGCCCTCGGTGTCAATGAGGTGCGGCGACGAATACCCCACTGCGTGCGCATCTGACCACGCGATGAGGGGCTCGCGCAGACCTTCCCGCCGCCGCGGCGAGAGGAGCTTCGAGTCCCGCAGCCCTGCCGGAGGATCCGTGCGTCCGGTGCGCACGGCCACTGCCCCGACCGCAACCGGGCCCGCGAGGGCGCCTCGCCCCACCTCATCCACCCCGATGACGACCCGGGCGCCCTGTGCGAGCAGAGCGCGTTCGGCCTCGAAGGTCGGCTCGATCACTGTCATGACGAGGCGGCCGTCGCCGTCCCCGACTGCGCAGAGCCCTCCTCAGACGGGTCGGGAACCGCGGCGAACACGCTGGCGTAGTTGTCTAGGAAGGTCCACCGGGAGATCGGATAGGAGATGACCACCGCACGCCCCACAACATTGTCCTCGGGGACGAACCCGCCGAGGGGGCTGTCCATATTCGCGCGGGAATCCGCAGAATGCGCGCGGTTATCCCCCATCACCCACAGGGAGTCCTCCGGCACGGTGACATCGAACTCCTGCAACGAGGGGGCGACCCCCTCATCAAGGTAGGTTTCGTCAATCGAGACGCCGTTGATCTGCAGCCGCCCCTGCGCATCGCAGCACACGATATGATCCCCGGGCAACCCGATCACTCGTTTGACGAGGTACTCGTTGGACTCTTGTCCCCCGAAACCGAAGAAGGAGGCGAGCGCATCCAGAGGCCCCGTCGAGCTAGCAAATGAACTCGACGACAGCCAGCCTCCGGGATCCTTGAACACGACGACGTCCCCGCGTTCCAACCCGAAAACCTCGGGGTAGAGATTGTTGACGATGATCCGGTCGTTGACCTCAAGTGTCGAAACCATAGAGGACGACGGCACATAGAACGTCCGGAAGAGAAAGGTACGTACTCCCCAGGACACCACCAGGGCGATGAGAAGGATAACGACGACATCCACGAGAAAGGCAAGCAGGCGATTCTGCGGCCTCCGTCGCCTGCGCCCCACCGCCTCACGCCTAGTCACAGGCTGCTGTGCCGACACCTCGTGGTCGCTCACGCCTGCATCCCCGCTTCTCTCACTCGATCAGTGTACGTGACCAACCTCACAGCCAGCCGAGGGCGCAGTGCATCGACGAGGCCTCTGCCCCGCCACGGCACCCTCTCGGGGGAAGCGGACTAGCGCTTTTCCTTGATCTTCGCGGCCTTGCCCCGCAGCGAACGCAGGTAGTAGAGCTTTGCGCGGCGAACATTGCCGCGCGTGACGACCTCGATCTTGTCGATAATCGGAGAGTGCACTGGGAACGTGCGCTCCACGCCCACCTGGAAACTCACCTTGCGAACGGTGAACGTCTCGCGCACTCCATGCCCAGACCGGGCGATCACAATGCCCTGGAAAATCTGCACACGGCTACGGTTGCCTTCAATGATGTTCACGTGCACCTTGACGGTGTCCCCCACCCAGAACTCAGGGATGTCCTCGCGCAGCGAAGCGGAGTCGAAGTGATCGAGGGTATGCATGGTCGTTCGCTCTCTGCACCTGCCACGGGTCAGATGCGGTGTCTGGATGTTGTTACAAGCTTGACTGCGCCTCGGCCTGAACCGTCTCCCCCGAGGCAGAGCACCGGCGCCGAAGCACAAGGATCAATTATGCCACAGCGACGCGGGAACAACAATCCGATTAGGACAGGGCGAGAGCCAGGCGCGTTCCCGCCTCCAGGAGCGCGGGGAATTGCGCCGGATCGGCATGCCGCGCTTCGGGATGCCACTGAACGGCCATCACCGGGGCGGACTCGTGAACGACGGCCTCGATGACCCCATCCGGCGCGAACGCGATCGGCTTCAGCCCACGGCCGAGGGTTCCGATCGCCTGGTGGTGTGCACTCATACAGCTCACCTGCTCGCCCAGAGCATCTGCCAGAGGATTCCCCGCGTTGATCGACACAGGATGCTCGACGAACGCATCCCGAATCGTGTCGAAATCGCGGTGAATCGTCTGAGCACCCAAATCCGTGATCAAGGTTCCGCCGAGCGCCACGTTGATGATCTGCAGGCCACGGCAGATACCCAGGACAGGCGTTCCCCGCTCGACGCACCGGCGTACGACCTCCATCTGACGTGCGTCGGCAGTCGGGAAGTGGTGTCCCTCTCGGGCGTACCCCGCATGGGCGCCGTACAATTCGGGAGCGACGTCCTCCCCTCCTGCGATGAGCACCGCGTCGCTGCGCCTGGCCGCGTCATCAATCTCCTCGACAGGAGTGGTCTCCGCGAAGACGACCAACGGCCGCCAGCCACTGTGCCGGGTCCGCTGCACAATACGCTCAGTGAGTTCGCGACGCACCTGCTCGTAGTCGGGATCGTACGTACGCACATCCGTGATGTCGAGGATGAGCAGCTGTCGCTCCTCGCGGGAAGAATCACTCATGCGTTCAAGTCTGGCATTCTCAGGTGTCGGCCGCGTAACAGATCGTCACACGGACGTGGGGAATCCATTATTCCGTCCACCCCGGTGCGTGCTCGGGGCCGTCTGACTCATCGAGTAGGTCGGGACGGATCAGCCGCGTGCGCTCGAGGCGCTGGCTGCGGCGCCACTGGTCGATTGCTCCGTGATTGCCGGAGAGAAGCACGGGGGGAACATCCCATCCGCGCCACGATGCCGGTTTCGTATAGCTCGGGTATTCCAGGAGTCCGCCTTCGTGGGACTCCTCCGTCAGCGAGTCGGGGTTCCCCACCACACCCGGGACAAGCCGCCCCACCGCCTCGACGATCGCCAGCGCCGCGGTCTCACCGCCGTTGAGGACATAGTCGCCAATGCTCAGGCACGACACCCGGGTACGGCTCGAGGCATACTCCACTACGCGTTGGTCGATCCCCTCGTAGCGTCCGCAGCAGATGATGATCTCGGCCTCATGCGCCAGGGCGTGCGCCGTGCGCTGCCGGAAGACCTCACCGGCGGGCGTGGTGAAGATCACCAGCGGGTCGGGCACCCCCGCTCCCTCGAGAAGCGTATCGAGAGCCCGCCCCCAGGGTTCGGGCTTCATCACCATCCCCGGGCCCCCACCGTAGGGCGTGTCGTCCACGGTGCGGTGCCTGTCCTCTGTCCAGTCGCGCAAGTCATGGACGGAAATCTCGAGGATCCCCTCCGTGTTCGCCCGGCCGATCAGGGACGCGTGCAGCGCGTCGAAAATCTCCGGGAAGATCGTGACAATGTGGATGCGCACGCGCTCACCCCTCGCGGGGCGACGACGTGACCGAGGACCCAGCATCCGAGGCTGGCTCCGGTTCCTCGTCGATCGTCTCGAACAAGCCCAGCGGGGGCGTGATCGTGACACGGTGGTGGTCAAGGTCCACCTCGGGGACGAACGCCGTCACGAACGGGAGCAGCACCTCGCGCACATCCTCGCCATCGGGGACACCGACAACGAGGAGATCCTGACCCGGCAGGTGCTCCACGGCAAGAACCTGCCCGATCCTTGCACCGTCCCGGTACACGTCCAGGCTGACGAGCTGATGGTCATACCAGGCCCCGGGCTCGTCGGGGAGCTGTTCCTCGTCCTTGTCCACCAGCAAGATGGCGCGCACAGCCGTCTCCGCTGCGGTGCGGTCCGGGATCTCCTGGAAGAACGCGACGGGGTGCCCGTTGTACCAGCGGAGCTCTGCGAGGGTGATGGATTTGCCGAACCACGGCGAGGTCTCCGGCACCTGCATTCCGAAGCGGGCCCCCGGGGTGAACCTCTTGTCGGGCTCATCCGTGTACAGCTCAAGCTTGATGCCGCCCTTGAGCCCGTGCGCTTTCAGCAGACGCGCCACGCGCAGTCGGAGCATTGTCATGCCATCACCGACTAAAAGTCGGTGTCCACCACATCGACTCGCACCCGGCGAGAACCCGCGAGAGCGGAGACCACGGTACGAATCGAGGTGGCGGTGCGCCCTGACCGGCCGATGACCCGGCCAAGGTCATCCGGGTGCACCCGGACCTCGACCAAATCACCGCGGGACGTCGAGCGCTCCGAGACGGTCACGTCATCGGGGTTATCGACAATGCCCTTGACCAGGTGTTCAACAGCAGGGGCGAGCTGGATCATCGTCACGCCTCAGCAGGAGCCTCTGCTGACGCTTCAGCGGACTCCTCTGCGGGGGCAGCGGCCTCAGCCGGCTTCTTCTCCGCTGCGGGGCGAACCACGGACTTCTTGTCCGCGTCGACGACGTACTCGGCCTTGGGCTCGGCAACCTTGACGGTGCTCTTCGCACCCTTGTCTCCGGTGTGCACCCCCCAGTCCCCGGTGAGCTTGAGTAGGGCGAGCACCTGCTCCGTCGGCTGAGCCCCGACGGACAGCCAGTACTGTGCGCGCTCGGAGTTCACCTCGATGAGCGAGGGCTCCTGCGTGGGATGGTACTTACCGATCTCCTCGATCACGCGACCATCGCGCTTCGAGCGCGAATCGGCGACGACGATACGGTAATAGGGGGCACGAATCTTGCCCAGACGCTTCAAGCGAATCTTGACAGCCACAATTCTCCTGTATGTGAGTTGGTATGCGAACCATGTGATGCCGCAGAGGGGGATGCTGCGCCATCGAAAGCTCAGGGGCCCGTCGGGAGCCGGATAGAGGGTCGAGCAGCCGACGAGACAACAACATGCCATTGTGCCACACTTCCAGCCCAGGTGCGAGCGACAGTCACCAGAGAAAATGACCGAATGTGTCGCAGGGGATCGGCATTCGGGCGATCATCCCCCATAATCGCAGTGTGGAGATCCCCTTCAGCCGTTCAGAGCGCTCGACACTCGGGATCGAGTGGGAGCTTGCCCTTGTGGATCCCGTCACCGGTGTGCTCGTGCCGGCAGGACACCGCGTCCTGGAGGAGGTTGAGGCTGAGCATCCCGAGCTGAGCGCCCGGCTGAGCAAGGAGCTTCTGCTGAACACGGTCGAGGTCTCCACGGGCGTGCACCACCGGGTTGACGAGGCCGTGGCCGAACTCCGGGACATCGTCCAGCTGGTCCGCTCGACGGCACAGACCCATCGCACGCGGCTGCTCAGCTCCGGCACCCACCCGTTCGCGAGTTCCCGACGCGAGCCGTTCACGCAGAGCGAGCGCTACTCGAGGCTCATCGACCGCACCCAGTGGTGGGGACGGTCCATGCTCATCTACGGCATACACGTCCACGTCGGCGTCCCGTCGGCCCAGGCCGTGTTCCCGATCATCCAGGGGGTGCTGCGTTATCTTCCGCAGCTGCTGGCCGTGAGCGCATCCAGCCCGTACTGGGAAGGCGAAGACACGGGCTACGCATCACAGCGCACCATGCTCTTCCAGCAGCTGCCGACCGCGGGCCTGCCGTACGGCTTCCAGACCTGGACCGAGTTCGAGTCATTCCTACACGATCAGGAAGCCGTCGGCGCGCTCGAATCCCCGACCGAGAACCGCTGGGATGTGCGACCCGCGCCGCACTTCGGCACCGTGGAATTGCGCATCTGCGACGCCGTGCCGACAGTACGTGAGGTAGCCGCGATCGCAGCGTTGAGCCAGAGCCTGGTGGATGCTCTCTACCAGCGGCATCTGGACGGGACTCTTCCCGAACCGTTGTCGCCCTGGCAACTACGCGAGAACAAGTGGCGCGCTGCCCGATTCGGCGCCGACGCCGAGGTAATCACCTCACGCGACAATGCGGTCACCCCGCTGTTGACGTCGCTGGACAGGCTCGTCGATGAGCTGGCAGCCACGGCGGAACGGCTTGGATGCCTGAATGAGCTCTACGACGCGTCAAATATCGCGCACAGCGGCGCGAGCGCTGCCCGGCAGCGGGCGTTTGTCGGGACCGACCCCACCCCAGAGCGTTTGAGCGCACTGGTTCAGAAGCTGTCCGATGAGCTCGAGGCCAGTCTGGACGATTCTCGCTGACATCGTCAGCGCCGGAAGATCCCACCCAGGCCGTCAAAACCCTCAGGCAGTTCAGGGATCTTGGGCTGCCCCACGCCGAACGCCGATCCTGCGGCAGCCGTGGTGTTCTTCTCCCCCGAGGTTGCCACGCCACCGGCCTGACGCTCGAGCAGCGCGCGTTCCTCGGCCGCACGCTTGGCGGGATTCCCGGACTTTGCTTTCTGCTTCTTGGCATTTTTCCGGTTCTTCGAAGACTTGCCCCCGCCGGCGAAGCCCATCGCACCCATCCCGGGAAGCTGAGGCATGCCCCCTCGCGAGACCGTCTTCATCATCTTCGCGGCTTGCTCAAATCGCTGCACAAGCTGGTTCACATCGGTCACCGTCGTTCCCGAGCCGCGAGCGATGCGCAGTCGACGAGATCCGTTGAGGATCTTCGGGGTGTGCCGCTCCGCCGGGGTCATCGATTGGATGATGGCCTCTGTGCGCACCAGTTCCCGTTCGTCGAAGTTGTCGATCTGCTCGCGCAGCTGTCCGGCCCCGGGCATCATCCCGAGCAGCTTCTTCATCGACCCCAGGTTCTTGATCTGCTGCATCTGGGTAAGGAAGTCTTCCAGATCGAATGTCTGGTCGGCCATCTTCTGGGCCATGGCCGTGGCCTGTTCCTCGTCGAAGACCTTCTGGGCCTGTTCGATAAGGGTAAGCACATCGCCCATATCCAGGATCCGGCTGGCCATCCGATCGGGGTGGAACACCTCGAAATCGTCCAGGCGCTCTCCGGTGGAGGCGAACAGAATGGGACGCCCTGTAACGCTTGCCACGGAGAGTGCCGCACCACCGCGGGTGTCGCCATCGAGCTTGGTGACCACGACTCCTGTGAAATCCGCTCCCTGGGCGAACGCCTGAGCTGTGCTGACCGCATCCTGGCCGGTCATCGCGTCAATGGTGAACAGCACCTCGTCCGGGTGTGTCGCCCGTCGGATGTCCGCGACCTGCTTCATCAGCTGCTCATCGATGCCCAGACGCCCCGCGGTGTCGATGATGACCACATCGTGCTGCTTGCTCGTGGCGAGGGCGACGGCGTTGCGGGCCACCGTCACGGGGTCGCCCACCCCATTACCCGGTTCAGGCGCATACACGGGAACGTCGGCGCTTTCTCCGACGGCCTGCAGCTGGTCGACGGCGTTCGGACGTTGCAAGTCAGCGGCGACGAGCAGCGGGGTATGCCCCTGGCCGCGCAGCCACGTGCCCAGTTTCCCAGCCAGGGTGGTCTTACCCGCGCCCTGAAGTCCGACGAGCAGGATGACGGTCGGGCCGGTCTTGGCGAAGGCGAGGCGACGCGTCTGTCCGCCCAGGATGGTGACCAGCTCGTCATGGACGATTTTCACGACCTGCTGAGCGGGGTTGAGTGCCTGACTCACTTCGTCGCTGAGAGCACGCTCGCGCACCCGAGCGGTGAAGTCTTTGACGACGCTCAGCGCGACATCGGCATCCAGGAGAGCACGCCGGATTTCTCGAATCGTCGCGTCGACGTCAGAAGCGGAGAGCTTGCCGCGTGATCGCAGGTGGGTGAATGTCTCTGCGAGGCGGGTGGAGAGTTGTGAAAATGCAGCCATGGTGGCTTAAGGCTAACCGATGGAGAGCGATTGCGGCTCCAGTGACATCGTGCATCGTATGTCACTGGAGCCACGTGGCGAGATACGGGGATCAGCCGAAGATGGCACGCATCTCCTGGTAGCGGTGCTCGGGCACGTTCTTCGGGTTGGCCAGAGCCTCCTCGAACCCGACACGGACGATGTCCGTCCCGCGCAGAGCAACCATATTTCCCCACTCCTCGTCCTTGACCAGGTCGACCACGGCCATGCCCAGGCGCGTCGCGAGCACCCGGTCGAATGCGGTGGGGACACCGCCACGCTGGATGTGACCGAGCACTGTCGCGCGGGTCTCGATGCCGGTGCGCTCCTCGATGATGGGGGCGAGCACCTCAGCGATACCCCCCAGACGCGGGCGGTGGAAACCGTCCAGCCCCTTGACGGAGTAGGCCTCCTGCATATCGGGGAGCTTGAAGCCCTCTGCGACGACGACCATGGGTGCGCGACCGCGGTCGCGCACGTGCTCGACCCACGCACAGATCTGCTCGATGCTCTCGGGATGCTCCGGGATGAGGATCACATGAGCACCCCCGGCGGTTCCTGCATGCAGCGCGATCCACCCGGCATGCCGGCCCATGACCTCGAGGACCATGCACCGCTTGTGCGAGTTGCCTGTCGTGCGAAGCCGGTCGATCGCCTCTGTCGCAATTTCCACCGCGGTATCGAAGCCGAAGGTGTAGTCCGTCGCATTCAGATCGTTGTCGATCGTCTTGGGGACGCCCACGATCTTGATGCCCTCGTTGAACAGTCGCTGAGAGGCCGCTGCGGTGCCCTCACCGCCGATCGCGATGACCGCATCCACGCCGAGTCTGTTCAACGTCTTCTGAATGTTGTCCGCGCCACCGTTCGGACCTTCGTAGGGCCCGAACCGGCTGGTGCCGAGAATCGTGCCGCCCTCCTTCGCCAGGCCCCGGATGTCCTTGCGGTCAAGCCGAACGGTCTCGCCCTGTACCAAGCCCCACCAGCCATCGCGGAAGCCGATGAATTCCTGGTCGTTGAGCTCCGTGCCTTTGAGCACGGCCCCTCGGATGACCGCGTTGAGTCCGGGACAGTCTCCCCCGGAGGTAAGAATGCCAATTCGCTGCTTCATGGAATCCAAGGCTAGTACACCGTGTTCGGGGCCAACGAGCCGACTGTGGGGTTCCACAAGCGATGCGATGTCGGCCGTCAGCCGACCGTCGCTTCTCGCCACTCGAGGCTTACTCGACGGCGGCTCGACCCCCAGTACAGTAAGGGGTGATATGTCCCCCGCTGATGCCTTGCTGTCCTGGTTCTGCGCGCACGCGCGCGACCTGCCGTGGCGTGGCGCCGGCGCATCCCCGTGGCCGGTGATGGTCAGCGAGTTCATGCTCCAGCAGACCCCCGTCGCCCGAGTGCTCCCGTATTTCACGCAATGGATGCGGCAGTGGCCGACACCTGCAGATCTGGCGGCTGCCTCGCCTGCAGATGTCGTGCGCGCATGGGACACTCTCGGGTACCCCCGACGGGCGCTGTGGCTCCACGAGGCCGCCGCAACGATCGTGGACGCATACGGGGGCGAGGTCCCCGCTGATTACTCTGCGCTGCGTCGACTCAGCGGAGTCGGAGACTATACGGCCAGCGCGATTCTGGCCTTTGCCTTCGGGGTCCGCATACCCGTGATCGATACGAATGTTCGTCGCGTATGGTGGCGCTGGGAACTCGGTCAGGATGACGCCGCAGTGCAGCCCCGCGTCGAACACGCAGCACTGGAACGATGGTTGCCCGCCGACGGGCACCGCGCCGCGCAGGTCAGTCTTGCCATCATGGAGTTCGGAGCACTCATATGCACGGCCAGGACTCCCCTGTGCACCCAGTGCCCCATCGCCGAGACATGCCAGTGGCGGGAACGCGGATATCCGCGCCCCGCCACCAGAGTCCGCCCTATTTCCAAACGCTATGAAGGAAGTGACCGTCAGGCTCGCGGGCGCATTCTCGCGGTGTTACGACGCACCGCCGATGCCACCGAATTGACAGCACAAACCGTCAATTGGCAAGATCCCGGGCAGTTTGAGCGCGCTGTTTCCTCGCTGGCGAACGACGGACTCATCACCCAGGTGCGTGAAAACGTGTGGAAATTGCCCGACTAAAGAAGATCCTCATGCACGACAGTGCGTGCACCTATACCTAATTTGCCTCTGCGAACGCTTTCCGAACCGATTCAGGAATCCTCCCCCGGGCAGATACCTCAATACCGTTTTCCCGCGCCCATTCACGAATTGCAGCGACGTCCTCACCACTGGTTTTGGCTTTTCGGGACGAGGTGCTGACACCCACGGGCGCCGTCTTACGTGCCTTCGCGATGAAAGGGGCAAGAGCATCCTTCAAAAGCTGCGTATTCGCATCACTGAGGTCGATCGAATAGTATTGCCCGGCCACAGAAAAAACTACCGTTCCCCCATTGCCGCCCTCGATGACCGACCCATCAATATCATCAATAAGTGTCAGTTTCTGTGCCATAAAACAACTCCAATGAATACACCTTAAATACAGACACTAAATAATAACCCGCTCGTCCCTTCCCTGTATACCTCCGTGCGTCAGTGAAGGATTTTCCCACGTCTTTCCCAGATTGCACTATCGGGTCCCGAAAATAATTCTTTCGCCCGGAAAGATATTCGCCGAACGCGCATCCTCGCGACGGTGGAATGCAGACACCCCGAGGCCGCCCTGACGCACCCCGAACGGGTCTAGGAGCCATCCCGGGGGAGTCGGACAGGCCAGCACATCCGAAGCTCTCTGAACTTACTGTTCACTGCGTTCACTAATTCGTGCATAATGGGAGTAACAGAACCCGAGGTGACAGATGACCACTCCCCTGACCAGTCCCCGCACTCCCACGCCCGCGCTCGCTACGCAGCCGGCGGCGGACGAGGACGCCGTACCCCTGCAACGCCGTCATCGCGCGGCCGACCGTATCGTCGACATCCTCACTGCCTACGACGTGCAGTGGGTATTCGGGGTGCCCGGCGCGAAGATCGATCCCGTGTACGACGCATTGGTCGACGCGGGACCAGAGCTCATCGTCTGCCGGCACGAGCAGAATGCCGCCTTCATGGCCGCGGCTGTCGGACGCCTCACCGGTCGCCCCGGAGTGGCATTGGTCACCAGCGGACCCGGCACGACAAATCTCGCCACCGGCCTTCTCACGGCGACCACCGAGGGGGACCCCATGGTGGCCCTGTGCGGGGCGGTTCCTCGCCCGGATCGTCTCAAGCGCACCCACCAGTCCATGGATGCCGTCGGGATGCTCGCGTCCGTCACGAAGAGTGCGGGCGAGGTCAGCGCAGCAGACAACGTCCCGGAAGCCGTCGCGAATGCATTCCGCATGGCCACACAGGAACCCCGCGGCGCGACCGCCGTCGTACTCCCCGCCGATGTGCTCGCCGATGAGACGCCCGTTCGGATGCTTCACCCGCACTGGCCACCCCGCCTCGGCGTGCCCCCCGTCGCCGAGGTCACGCGTGCCGCCCAGGTGTTGCGCCAGGCAAAGTTCCCGGTCATTCTCGCTGGCGCACGGGCGAGCTCAGATCGTACCGTCGAGGCATTACATCGCCTGCTGCGGAGCACGGGGCTGCCCGTTGTCGAGACCTTCCAGGCCGCAGGCGTCATCTCCCACGAACTCGAAGAGCATTACCTGGGCAGGGTCGGGCTCTTCCGAAACCAGCCCGGCGATGTTTTGCTCGATCGCGCCGATGTCATCCTCGCAATCGGATACGACTTCGTCGAATATGAACCCGCCAAGTGGAATCGAGACCGGGCTCGCACCATCATCCACCTGGATGAAGTTGCCGCAGACCTCGACGACTACTACCGCCCCCGAGTCGAACTGCGCGGGGACATCGCCGATACGCTCGACGCACTCGAACCGCTCCTGGACCACCTGCACCTGACAGCAGAAGCACAGGAGATCGTCTCCGAACAGCGGGGGCGCTTGTCGGAGGCCGATGCGGGGGCGATCGACATGGATGAGAGCACCGGCATCCAGCCTGCAGCCCTCACCATCGCCCTACGTGAACTCACCCCCGATGATGCCACCGTGGTGTGCGATGTCGGATCCAACTACATTTACATGGCGCGCCACTTCCGCACCTATCATCCGCGCACGCTGCTGTTCTCCAACGGTCAGCAGACCCTCGGGGTGGCGCTGCCCTGGGCCATTGCTGCCGCACTGGTACGCCCCGACCATCCCGTCGTGTCCGTCTCGGGCGACGGAGGGTTCCTGTACTCAGCCATGGAACTCGAGACTGCCGTACGCTTGGGCGTCAACTTCGTCCACGTGATCTTCGATGACAGCAGCTATGACATGGTGGCATTCCAACAGCTCGGCAAATATGGCCGCACCAGCGGAGTCGCGCTCGGCTCCTACGACGTCGTGTCCTACGCGCAGTCCTTTGGGGCACACGGCTACCAGGTGAACACTCTCGACGAATTCCGTGCGGCCTTCGCCCAGGCCCTCCACGAGTCAGGACCCAGCATCATCGATGCGCGGGTCGACTACCGCAACAACCTCAATGACCTCATGGCCGACCTAGAAAGTGACGTGCTCCAATGACACCGAAAACCCCTGTGACGCGACACGAAATATTCCAGACGAGTCTCATGAGTGCACTGCTGGACGGCGTGTATGAGGGGGAGACACAGGTGCGCGACCTCCTCGGCCACGGTTCCTTCGGGATCGGGACTTTCGACGCCCTGGACGGAGAGATGCTCATCCTCGGCGGCGTGTGTTATCAACTGCGCGCCGATGGCGGTGCCACCGAGGCGCGGCTCGACGCATACACGCCCTATGCGGTGGTGACGAACTTCGTGCCACACATTTCCAGTGAGCTGCCGCGCAACATATCGCGCGCGCAGGCCTCCGCATTCATCGACCACATGACCGTCTCCGAAAACTACATGTACGCGCTTTGCATCGAGGGTCAATTCCGCAGTGTGACGACCCGGACAGTGGTCAAGCAGCAGAAGCCCTATCGGCCCATGGTCGAGGCCACCGACGATGATGCCGTCGTCGAGCACACGGATGTTCGCGGCGTCGTGGTCGGGTTCCGGACTCCCCTCTATGAGAAGGGCATCGGGGTTCCCGGCTGCCACGCCCACTTCATCACGGAGGATCGCCACGCTGGCGGACACGTCCTGGACTTCCAGCTCGAGCAGGGGTCGGCCAGCTTGTGCCTGGGCACCGACCTGCACCTCCAGCTGCCGTTGACCGATGCGTTCCAGGAGGCAAACCTCACCCCCGAGAACATCGATGCTCAGTTGAACAAGACAGAAGCACACCACGCCGAGGCGTAATACCGCCCCGACCGCTACGAGCTAGCGGAGGGCACCCGTTCGAGGAAGGTGTGCTGGTGCTGTGGCTGCCCGCCACGAGCTAGCGGAGGATGCGGAATCCGCGATCGTCGGGGATGGGCGTCCCCGGCTCCACATCGAGTGCGGTGACCCGAGCCCAGCGGGGCCCGCGGCGCATCCACGCCAGCATCTTTGCAACGGCGGCCTGGGTACCCTGCACCTCGGCGAGGACGATGTCCGGAGAATCGGCATTGCGCACCCAGCCCGTGACGGAGCAACGCTCCGCCTGCTCGCGCGTCGCATAGCGAAACCCGACACCCTGTACCCGGCCGCGCACCCGCACGTGTACACGCACGACGTCCGATCCGCTGTCCCGTCTCGTCATGCTGCCGATCCTAGACAACGCGATCCGGCTGCATACGTCCGGACGGCGGTATCAGAACAGCTGACGCCAGTTCGCCTTGGCCAGATCGATGAGCTCGTCTCCACGGCCAGACATCACCGTGCGCAGTGCGTACAGGGTGAATCCCTTCATCTGCTCGAGGCTGATCGTCGGTGGCATGGACAATTCCTGACGCTCCGTAATCACATCGAGAACAGCAGGCCCATCGTAGGCCAGGAACTCGGCGACAGCGCCCTTGAGATCCTTCGACCGCTCCACGCGGAACCCCTTGAGGCCAATAGCGTCGGCGACTTTCGCAAAGTTCGGATTCTTCAGCTCGGTTCCGTAATTGACGAACCCTGCAGCCTTCATCTCGAGCTCGACGAAGTTGAGCGACGAGTTGTTGAACACGACAGTCTTCACCGGTAGCTGATTCTGAGTGAGCGTGATCAGCTCCCCCAGCAGCATGGCGAGTCCGCCATCCCCGGCAAACGCGATCACCTGGCGGTCACGATGAGTGGCCTGAGCTCCGATGGCCTGTACGAGCGCATTCGCCATCGACCCGTGGTTGAACGATCCGAGCAGTCGACGCTCACGCGTCATCGTCAAGTAGCGACCAGCCCAGACGACAGGAGAGCCCACGTCAGCGGTGAAAATCGCGTCGCTATCGGCCAGCTCGTCGATGAGGCGCGCCAGGTACTGCGGGTGGATGGGCGCCTTGCCCCGCGAGGGGACGGCCAGCTCATCCAGCTTGGCGCGAGTCTTCTCGTAGTGCTTGACCGCTCCTTCGAGGTGCGAACGCCGCGTCTTGCGCGAGATCAGCGGCAGCAGTGCCTCTGCTGTGGCACGAGAGTCCCCGACAAGGCCGAGCTCCAGCGGATGACGCCGGCCCAGCTGAGAACCCCGAATATCAATCTGAATCGTGCGCGCATGCTTCGGGTAGAACTGCTGATAGGGGAAGTCCGTGCCGATCATCAGCAGCGCATCAGCATCCTCCATGGCGCGATACCCGGAGGAAAACCCGAGCAGCCCGGTCAGCCCGACGTCGAAGGGGTTGTCATATTCGATGTGCTCTTTTCCGCGCAGAGCGTGCACGATCGGCGCCCCGAGCGCGTCGGCGAGGGCGACAACCTCATCATGGGCCCCCTCCACGCCAGCTCCCGCGAGGATGGTGACCTTTTCGGAGCTGTTCAGGATATCGGCGGCGGCCTTCAGCTCGTCAGCGGAGGGCACCACGACAGGATGGCTGCGCGGGATGCTCACCACGCGGCTATCCTTCGCCGGCGCCAGGGCGACGTCACCCGGAATCACGACGACGGCGACGCCACGCTTCTCAACGGCCTCGCGAATCGCGATCTCGAGGACCCGTGGCATCTGCTCCGGGGACGCCACATACTCGGCGTAGACGCTGGCCTCCTTGAACAGGTCCTGCGGGTGCGTCTCCTGGAAGTATGTGCTGCCGATTTCTTGGGTCGGGATGTGCGCGGCAATCGCGAGAACGGGAACCCGGGAACGGTTCGCATCGAACAGTCCGTTGATCAGGTGAAGGTTGCCCGGCCCGCACGACCCCGCTGCCACGGCAAGCTCTCCGGTGAGTGCTGCTTCGGCCCCGGCGGCGAACGCGGCAGCCTCCTCATGCCGAACGTGAACCCATTCGATCTTCCCGCTGATGCGCAGCGCATCGGTGAAGCCATTCAGAGAGTCTCCGGGGATGCCATAGACTCGCTTGACTCCATTAGCCTCGAGGACACTCACCATGTTGTCGGCAACATTTGCCATTTCGACTCTCTTCCTTCATGCGGCGGCGGACCACCATACGTCATAAGTCACGGAACCCCAGAATCCCGGAATACTATACGCCGCGTTCTGTTATTATGCGAACCGTTCACGCAGACTTAGAGACACTCACAGATCAGGGTGTCTCGAGCCTATCTGAACGGGGCCCGAGACACCCCGATTTGTTGATGATCAACGACCGTGACGGGTTCGGATGGATCCGACGCCGCGCAGTACGCCAAGGCCTCCCAGTGCGAGCATCACCCCCCATGCGAGTACCGGCGGCGCAGATCCCGCCGGGTCCGTGCTGCTCTCGACCAAGTGCGCGATGACCTGGACTGTCTCAGCGGTCATGCCGAAATCGCCCGCCCATCCAGCCGTCGTCGACGTGGGCGCGATCGTCTCTACCCAGACGTAGTACCCCACGCGATCAACAGTGACCGCTTCCGTCTCGAACACGCCATTGCCTGCGACCACTGTCGTGAGCGTCGCTGCCACGGGCAGATCAGCCGAAGGCAGAATCGGTTCTGCGAGCCACGGAGTGTCATTGACGAGGTGCTCCGGCGCCTCCGGCAGTGGCCCGTATAACGTCGAGACAATCTCGACAGTCGCCTGAGGGTCATTCCCGGACACCTCGAGGACATCGCTGATACGGCTCCCCACGGAGACAATCGCATCCGACGCGCGGGTCACCACCTGCGGCTCGTACACGCGCAGGCTCACCTCCTCGGAAGCAGCCCACCCCGAGTTCCAGGCCTGGGTCGCATCCGTTTCCGCAATCGTCTCGGTCCACACGTAATACCCGGGATCGCTCAGCACAATCCCCTCCGTGTAAAACTCCCCGTTGCCCTCGACCGTGGTCGTCACCGTCCCAACAGCCGGCACCCCGTCGGGAATAGGAGGCGCCATATTCTGAGGGTCCTCGTTCACGACGAGTTCGGGTTTTTCCGCGATCGGCCCCCACAGCGTTGACACAATGTCCAGGCGATGGCCCGGGGCATTCCCCGACACGACGAGCAGGTCGCGGACGGCATCCCCCACGTCGGCGCGGTCATGTGAGGTGCGGGTCGTCACCTGCGGAGTCCACACCACGAGGGTCTCCTCAGATGGCTCATGCACACGCGCCGACCAGTCTCCGGTGAAGTAGGTCTGGAACTCCTCCGGCTGTCCGGATCGTTCGAAAGACACCACCGGGTAGTAGTACCCCGGACCGTCCGGGGCGTCGGGGGCCTGCACACGGTACTCCCCCGGAGCACTGACGGTCAGCGAGGCAACACCGAAGGGTTCCCCCTCCGGCACGTCCGATAGTTCGGGAAGCGGATCCCCGGAGTAGAACCAGGCAACCGAGAATGTCGCAGGCACCGGCTGGCCGTCATGTTCGGGCCACTCCTGCTGCGCATCCAGCAGAACGGTGACCTGGTCTGTGAGCGCCTCGCCAGGAAGTATTCGCGCCGGGGCGATCGTTGACGCCCGCGGTGAGACCGCCCAATCGGGGACGAACTCCCGTGCATCGGACGCGATGCGTTCCCGCCCTGCCGTCGCCACCTGCTGCTGCGATCCCGAGATCGTCGAAATCTGGATGCCCGATGGTGCGGCACTGGCTGAGGCGGAAACGGTGAGATCCGTTCCCCCCTCGGTAATGCGCAGTCGCTGCCGCGTCGTCGTGCCCGACGTCACCGTCAGCTCGCGCGTTCCCGTCGACTCCCATACGGCCGCGCCAGACACTCGCAGGGTGATGTCCTCCTGTACGGCCGCCCCGGACGCCGTGTGAATCGACGGCACGACCACCAGCGCAGACCTGCGATCCGCGGCAACAGCTATCTCGGGTGCAGATAAGGTCCATGGCCCGAGCTCCTGCTGTGCTTCCGCGCGCATCCGATCTGACAGAGCGGATACCCCGGCACCCCCAAAATGGTCCGCTGCAGCGCGGAACAGCTCGCGCTTCTGCTGCCACAGCTCATTTGCGCCGATGAGATCGTGGACGGCCAGCGCGATCGCGGCATGCACCGTGGAACTCGTTGAGCTCGCGTACTCGCTGATGATGTAGGCAGCCCTCCGCTGCTGCTCCGTCTGCCCCCAGTCCAGCTGGCCCTGCCCCGCATCCGAGATGGGAACGCCGAATTCCTTGCAGAACCAGGCCACTCCGGAACCGGACTTGCGGTAGGAGCCCATGAACAAGTCGGTGAACGTGTGCCCCTCATACACGCCATCGAGCAGAACCCCGCGGAACCGGGCATCGCTCTCCACGGATGCCCATGCGACTCCCCCCGTCATGGCCAGCACGATGGCGACACTCGCGGATGCCAGTGCCCACAGTCGTCGAACGCGTCGCCCTCGGGCGTCCGCATGTCGTGATCTCGGTGGACTCATCGTCGATACCCCCTTGTGAGTGATGTACGTGGTGCACAGCAGTGTTTCGGCATCACGGTCACCTCAGTCGTCGCTCGCGGTGTCACGTGAACAACACACGGAACTCACCCCGGTGTGGAAAACGCCTCCCGTGAAGACACAGAGAATTCGTAGGTTTCCCGCCCCCGCCTCGCTAGGGTGAGAGGACATCTGACAGCAAGGAGACGAGCATGCCCGGCACAGACACACCGCCGCCCCTCTGGTCGCGGGGATTCGGACTTGTCGCCACGCGCAGTATTCAGACAATTGCGATCCTCGGTCTCGTCACGATTGCCGCGGTGGCGGTCATGCACGTCAGCGTGGTTGTGATCCCCGTAGTGCTCGCTCTGATCATCACTCCGGCGATCTATCCGTTCGCCGAGTTTCTGCGCAGACATCGGGTGCCCTCAAGTCTCGCGGCGCTCATCGCACTGTTCTCCATCGTGATCGTGCTCGGACTCGTCATTTGGCTGATCGTGTGGGCCGTGATCGCACAGTGGGATGACCTCGTCACAGCCACTCAGAACGGCATCGACTCCCTGCAGGGACTGCTGGCAACACTGCCATTCACTATCTCCGATGATTCCCTGTCCCAGATGTGGTCGTGGCTGACCGACTTCCTGCAGAGCAGCACGTTCAGTTCTGGTGCACTCGCTGGACTGTCCGCCACCGCAACGTTCTTCACTGGGTTCGGTGTATTCATCGTCGTGTTCTACTTCTTCCTCAAGGACGGACCGGGCATCTGGGAGTTCCTGCTTCGGCCCTTCCACGGCGCAGGCTATGAGCGCGGGTGGCGCGCTGGGCGACAGGCCACCGCCACCTTCGGCAATTACGTGAGAGGCACCACGATCGTCGCCGCTGCGGATGCGGTGGGCATCGGTGCGGGCCTGTTCATCCTGCAGATCCCCCTGGCCCTGCCCTTGGCTGTCATCGTCTTCGTCACCGCCTATATCCCGATCGTGGGCGCGACTCTGGCCGGAATCGTGGCCGCTCTCGTCGCTCTCGTCGCGAATGGTCCGCTGGCCGCCGTCATCGTGGTCGGCATCGTAGTTCTCGTCAACCAGATTGAAGGGAACCTCCTGCAGCCTCTGGTGATGGGACGTGCGCTCAAGCTCCATCCCCTCGTCGTCCTGATCGCCTTGACCGTCGGCGCCACCTTAGGCGGGATTCTCGGAGCGATCGTCGCCGTTCCGCTGACCGCGGCGGCGTGGGCCGTCCTGCAGGTGTGGGATGGTCCCGACACTCCGGCGGGCACTGTGCGTCCCAAAGCACCCGAGGAGGCGCAACGCCGAGAACCGGGCGTACAGGATGATCAGCCCTCAAACAGCGACTGACCGACGAAACCTCCCTCCGCGCATCCCGGCGGGATGGCGAACACCGCAGACCCCACCGGCGTCGTCCACTGATTGAGCAAGTCGCCCTGGGCGAGACGCCGCTGGATGGGGACGAATTGCGCGGAGACATCCTGCTGGAAAGACCCAAACAGCAACCCGACATCGCCCTGCTCGCCAGAGACGTCACGCTCATAGTTGTAGGCGAAACGGTAGATCTGGGGAGCACTGCCGTCTCCTCGGGCACGGCGGATATGCGCATAGCTGCCGATCACCGGGAACCCCAGACCGTCAGTCGCCGAGAAATCCGGATCGTCGTGTTCCTGGCTGCCGGTCAGCGGTGCGCCGGTATCCAGGGTTCTCCCCACCGACTCCTCACGCGCCGTGCGATCCACCTGCCCCCAGGTAGACATGTCCATCGAGATCCTGCGCAGGACGAAGCTCGTCCCCCCGTCCAGCCACGTGCCGGAGCCGGAAATCCACACCACGGAACGGAAGTCGTCTGTCCCCGGGGACGGGTTGACCGTGCCATCGACCTGACCGAAGAGGTTCCGCATCGTCACAGACCGCGCCTGCGTGCCCACCGCACGCCGGAACCCGGACTGACGCCAGCGCAGAGAACCAAAGGACGTCATATCCGTGGACAGCACCTTCACCGCGTGGCTCAACGTGATCTGGTCATCGCAGGACACGATGAGGAGGAGATCCCCATCACTCCACTGATCCTCCAGCTGGTCGATCTCAGCAAAGGACGGCAACGGCCCCAACCAGCTCGGCGCAGCCGTTTGAGAGACCCGCGAGACCATGCCCGGGCCGAAACCGAATGTGACAGTGAGATTCGCGGGCACCTCAGCGAGCTCGCGCTCCACATCAGCCAGCGGGGCACTGCCCTGCGTCAGCCGGGCTGAATCCTCGGTGAGCACCCGCATCATCCGGGTGAGCGCAGCGGCGTCCACATCGTCGTGCAGGTCAAATGAGACGAACACCGCAAACGCCCGAGGGCTGACCTCCACCCCGGCCTGATGCTCCCCGTAGAAGCTGATCGTCTGTTCCCCGAAGGTGCTCGTGGACTGCTGTGCCTGTCCCGACGGGGAGGACGTCGGGTGGAGCACAGCGTCTGCGCCCAGGGCCGCGGCGCTTCCGGCACCGGCGGCCGCCCCTCCCAGGAGGAGCTGCCGCCGGCTCAGCCGCGAAGGGTGGCTGTGCGCCTCCCCCATCACTGGCCCTCGGATGAGGTCATATCCGATGACATAGAGGTAGCCGACGCGGA
>DGEZ01000147.1 GCA_002391425.1 Micrococcales bacterium UBA3913
AGATGTGTATAAGAGACAGGGTCTATGTCGTGTTCGACTTGAGCAGCGAGGCGAACACGCTCGCGTTCGTCCAGCAGATTCTCTACGTCGGTGGTATCGCCCTCGCTGTCCTGCTGTGTGGTATCACATTGGCCGTGGTCACTTCGATTGTGCGGCCGGTGCGCACGACCGCGCTGACGAGCCGCAGGCTCGCCGATGGCGATCTGGCCCAGCGCGTGGATGTGCGTGGCGAGGATGAGCTGGCCATGCTCGGCGACTCCTTCAACCAGATGGCGGAGTCAATCCAATCGCAGATCATCCAGCTCGAGACTCTCTCCACCATGCAGCAACGTTTCGTTTCGGATGTTTCCCACGAACTGCGCACCCCGCTGACGACGATCCGCCTGGCCAGCGACATGATCTTCGGTGCCCGCGAACAGCTGGATGTCGGGGCCCGCCGCGCCGCCGAGCTTCTCCATGACCAGGTTGACCGCTTCGAGGTGCTCCTTGCGGACCTGCTGGAAGTCAGCAGGTTCGATGCGGGCGCCGCCGTGCTGGAACCGACGAAGTTCGAACTCAAAAGCGTGGTCAGTCAGGTGGTTGGCTCATTCCTCGCCCTGGCCGAAGAACGGGGCAGCACGATCACTGTGCGCGGACCGCGGGCGAAGTGCTTCGTGCTGGCCGACGAGCGCAGGATTGAGCGCATCGTGCGCAATCTGCTGGCCAACGCGATCGAGCACGGGGAGGGCAGACCCATTGACGTGTGGGTTGGAGCCAGCCGAAGCACGGTTGCGGTGGCCGTTCGCGACTACGGCGTGGGAATCTCTGGAGAAGACAAGGCGCGCGTATTCGATCGCTTCTGGCGGGCGGACTCCTCCCGGAAGCGAACCATCGGCGGCACCGGACTGGGGCTGTCCATCGCGATGGAGGATACCGGCTTGCACCACGGGCGTCTCGACGTGTGGTCGGAGCCCGGTCAGGGCGCGTGTTTCCGACTCATGATCCCGCGGACTCCGGACACCCCGCTGGGGGGCAGCCCGCTCGGGCTTCCCCCTGGACAGGGTGGGCCGCAGACCGTGTCCATCAAGGTGATTCGCGCCACGCAGGAGGACAGAGATGAAGGCGTCTAGGAGTATGCGGCAGCTGCTGGCCATGCTCGTAGCCGTCGTCGTCACGATCACGGGATGCGCGAGCATCCCTTCCTCTGGGGATCCCGTCTACGTCGACGGTGTCGACACCGACACGACCGGGGGATACAGCATCACCCCGGAGGGACCGTCTGAGGGAGATTCCGCGGAGGAAATCATCCGGGGCTTCATCGACGCCGGCACCGGTCTGGCAGACGACTATGCGATCGCTCGCGAGTTCCTGACGTCGAGTTTCTCGGACGAATGGGACCCCAGCACATCCGTGCTCGTGTATGACAGCCAGCCCACGGTGAAGGTCTCCGACGATGGCAGTGCAGAGGTGACGCTCAGCGTGGGGGCGACCCTGGATGAGGACGGGCACTTTTCTGAGATGTCCGAAAACTCGGACGTGTCCCAGAAGTTCACCCTCGTCCAGGAGGGCGGTGAGTGGCGGATAGCCTCGGCTCCGGACGGGATCTCGATCATCCGGCCACGATTCAGCCTGATCTATACCCAGCAGACGCTGTACTTCTACGACCCGAGCTACGGATACCGGGTGCCGGATGTGCGCTGGATCGCGAACACCCCAGCGGCTGCGACCCGCCTCGTGCAGTTGCTCCTCAAGGGGCCGAGCTCGTGGATGGGACAGGGTGTCGTCACGACGGCGTTCCCCGAGGGCACCACGCTTGCGGTGGACACCATCTCGACGTCGTCGTCGACGACGGTCGTTCCGTTGAGCTCGGCGGCGTTGTCCGCATCCACGGAGCAACGCCAGCTCATGCTGTTGCAGCTGCAATCGACCCTCAGCGGGCTCAGCTCGGTTGCAAAGGTGCAGATTTCAGTAAACGACACGACGGTGCCGATTGAGGACCTGGGGGACTCCGCGCCCGTCCTGAACCCATCTCCCTCGGCGAAACGACTGATCGTGGACATCGACGGCACGCTGTCCTATCTGTCCGATGACGGTCAAACGGAGCAGGTGGAGGGGCTGGCGACCTCGTTCACAGGAATGGATGTGACCGATTTCAGCATCCGGGGCAGTGTTGCCGTGGCCACCACCTCAGAGGGGCTGTGGCGGGCCACGGACTCGGAACCGGAGGCGCAGCTTCTGGCGGCCGGTGATGTCGAGGACGTGTCCCTCGACCCGTTTGGGTACATCTGGGCGGTGGTGGACGGTGCTGTGGAGGTGTGGAGCTCTGACGGCAGCGAGGTCTCCCCGTCTCTGGCCTGGGGTGGCCACGTGCTGTCCGCGAAGCTGTCCCACGACGGCACCCGTTTGGTGCTGCTCGTCAAGGACGGCTCGCAGGTGTCTGTCCTCATCTCGGGGGTGGTGAGGGATCAGGAGGATAAGCCCTCTCAGTTGATCGAACCGTTGTCGCTCGCCGTGGTGGACGCCACATCCCAGGCGGTCGCGTGGCATTCGGACGAGGCCGTCACCGTGCTCTCGACCACATCCGAGGGGTCGACGGTGACTCTCATGACGATCGGAGGCGAGTCGACGACTAAGGCATCGACGACGACGCCGGCGACGGCTCTGGCCGCAGGCAGCGGGGAGGATTCCATCCGACTGCTTCTCACGGACGGCTCGGTCGTCGCTCCGCGCGGATCCAGCTGGCTGCAGGTCGCGTCGGGAGTGACCTCGATCGGGTACAGCTGGTAACGCACCCGCGTCGCCGGGTTTTCCGCAGTCTACGATAGCTGCGCGTTTTCCCCCACAGCGTGCTGTGGTGGGCGCGATGTGGGGATCCTCGGCAGGATGCCTGTATGGGGTCGTCACGGGTGCGCGCAGCGCTGGGGCGGCTTGCGCGCGAGTGGGCATCCGTGGTCTATCCCGAGGAATGCATCCTGTGTGCAGCCCCGGCAGCGGCGGTGTGTTCGCCGTGTCGTATGCGACTGAGCGCGTTGCCGGTGCGGTGCGAAACGATGCAGGTTCGCGGCTTTTCCCTCCCGCTGTACAGCTGTGATCCGTCGGTTGCAGATGACGTGCGGAGGATCGTCGCCGCATATAAGGATCGTCAGGTGCGAGCCGCAGTGACCCCGCTGGCGGGGATGCTCAGCCGTGGCCTCGCCGCGGCGTGGGCGCAGCACCCGCAGCGGCTACGCGTTGTGCCGGTGCCGCCGACGCGTCGCGCCGTTCGACGTCGAGGCTACGTCCCCCTGTGTGATGTGCTGCGCCGCACGGCGTATCCGCCCGGTGCCACGGTGCACCTGAACGGCCTGTCCTGGACCAGAGCGGTTGCCGACCAGCGCGGCCTGGATCGGAATCGTCGAGCCGATAACCTCCGCGGGGCCATGGTCTGCCGCGACCCTGACCTTGCGGGTGCACCCGTGGTGGTCGTTGACGACGTGGTGACAACCGGGGCGACCATCCACGCCGCAACGGAGGCGCTGCTGTCTGCCGCGGCGGTGGTCACCGGGGTCGTGGCCCTCACCCATATTCCGGGCCGGCGGCAGGTGGCTTCCGAGCGACAATCGGGGTAGCGTTGAACTGACAAGGCGGGTGCCGCCGTTGTCGAGGCGGCCCCAGGATGCGAGGAGGCGCGCCATGGATGTCATCATCTCCGGCAGGAACATCACGCTCACAGATCGGTTCAAGACGTACGCGACCGAGAAATTGGAGAAAGTCGGGGCCCTCGCAGATCGCGCGCAACGTATTGAGGTGAAGGTCTCCCCCCAGGTTCCCAACCGTGGTGCCGCCGGTGAGACGAAAGTGGAGTTGACGATCGTCGGACCGGGACCGGTGATTCGAGCCGAGTGGTCTGCGGCGGACAAGTTCGCGGCCTTCGATGTCGCGATCGAGAAACTTGCCGAGCGGGTGCGTCGGGCGCGGGATAAGCGCAAGATCTCGAAGGGGCGCCGGACGCCGAAGTCGATGGGGGAGCACAGCCGGACGGGGTTCGCGGATGTCGCGGTGCAGCCTGCGTCTCCGGAGTCTCTGGGCACAGGATCCATCGCGGTTGTTCAGGAGGA
>DGEZ01000096.1 GCA_002391425.1 Micrococcales bacterium UBA3913
AGATGTGTATAAGAGACAGACACACACCATCGCAGGTCTGAGACACTGCCGAGATCGTTGGGGAAGACGCATCTAGGTAGGAGGTTGAAATGGCGGCTGCGTTTACAAGTGGTGTGCTTTTTGTCCATTCTGCGCCTCGTGCACTCTGCCCTCACGTGGAGTGGGCGGTCGGGAGCGTGCTCGGCAAGCCGGTGTCCTTGCAGTGGATTCCCCAGCCTGTCCTCGACGGGATGCTGCGCACAGAACTCGCGTGGAGCGGTCCCATCGGCACGGGGGCACGACTGGCCTCGGCGTTGCGCGGGTGGGAGCACCTGCGCTACGAGGTCACGGAGGATCAGACCGCCCTCACAGACGGGGGCAGATGGATGCACACGCCTGACCTCGGGATCTTCTATGCGCAGACGGACGCCGCCGGAAACGTGGTCGTGTCCGAGCAACGCGTACGCGCGGCGGTCGAGAACGCCGGACTGAACCCGTTACAGCTACACCGGGAGCTACGCCTGCTCCTCGGGCAAGCATGGGATGACGAACTTGAGGCGTTCCGCACCGCGGGGGAGAACTCCCCAGTCATCTGGCTGCATCGTGTGGGCTGAGCCTGCGGTACGAGATCCGGCTCCGATCGGGATCACTATCGGGTTATCGGGCGCCGATCGGGATCACTATCCGGTGTGGCTTGCGGCTCCGTCCCGCGGGAGGGCACCTCGGTGCGGTGTGCGCGGCGCTTAGCTCTCGTAGGAGCGAATCGCCGCGACCGCGTTGTGGCCGCCGAACCCGAAGGAGTTACACAAGGCCAGCTGTGGGCCGTCCCCCAAAGGCAACGCCGTTGACGAGATGTTCACCGGCGTTTCCGGGTCCTGCTCGGTCAGGTTGATCGTGGGCGGGGCGATCCTGTTCGTGATGGCGAGAACAGTGAAGATGGTTTCGAGCGCGCCCGTACCGCCCAGCAGGTGCCCCGTTGACGCCTTCGTGGCGGACAACGGGATCTCCCGGGCGCGGTCCCCGAAAACGGCGAGAATCGCCTGGTATTCAGCGACGTCACCCACCGGGGTGGATGTCGCGTGAGCGTTGATGTGGGTGACCTCGTCGGCAGAGGCGCCCGCCTGCTCGAGGGCTTCGCGCATGGCGCGAGCAGCGCCGGTTCCCTCGGGGTCTGGTGCCGTGATGTGGTACGAATCGGCGGTGACCGCGGTCCCCGCCAGCTCGGCGTAGATGCGCGCTCCTCGGGCGAGGGCGTGCTCCTCGGTCTCCAGGATGATCGTGGCCGCGCCCTCCCCCATCACGAAACCGTCGCGGTCGGCGCTGTACGGACGCGACGCCGTCTCCGGGGAATCGTTGCGGCGGGACAGCGCCTGCATGGAGCTGAACGCCGCAATGGTGATGGGGTGGATGGCCGATTCCGTTCCCCCGGCAATCACGATGTCCGCGGCACCGCTCTGCAGGTGATCGTACGCGCTGACGATGGACTCGACGCTGGATGCACACGCTGACGCAACCGTACGCGCGAACGCTCGGGCGTGCAGGCGCATCGAAATCGCCGCTGATGCCGCGTTCGGCATGAGCATGGGCACTGTCATGGGAAGCACCCGCCGGGGACCCTTCTCCCGGAGCGTGTCCCACGCGTTCAGTAGCGTCCAGACACCGCCAATCCCCGTTGCATAGTCGACGCCCAGCCGATCCGGATCGACATCGGGAGCCCCCGCATCCTGCCACGCCTCGCGAGCGGAGACGACAGCCAGCTGCGACACGGGATCGAGCCGCCGAGCCTCGGGGCGGTCCAGAACCGTCTCAGGACGTACCAGAGCCTCGGCCGCAAACTTTACCGGGAGCTCGTACGTCTCCACCCAGGGGTGGGTGAGGGCGTGAGTCCCCGACACCCCGGCCAGGAGGGCATCCCACGTTGTGGGGACGTCTCCGCCGAGGGGCGTGGTGGCGCCGATACCAGTGATGACGATCTTCTTGGGCATATCCATCCTCGTGTGCAGAAAACGCGGTCAGCTACCGCAGGACACAGTGGTTGCACATGGCCGGCGAAATCGCTCCCGCACGACCGGATCGAGCTGACTTAGGCCTGAGCCTTCTCGATGAAGTCCACAGCGTCGCCAACGGTCTTCAGGTTCGCGACCTCGCCGTCGGGGATCTTCACGTCGAACTTCTCCTCGGCGTTGACCACAATCGTCATCATCGAGATCGAATCGATGTCGAGGTCATCCGTGAACGACTTCTCCGCCTGGACAGACTCGGGAGCAATCCCGGTCTCCTCGTTGATGAGCTCGGCCAGTCCTGAGAGGATCTCGTCCTTTGACAGTGCCATGTGTTTCTTCTCCTTATTCGTGGTGTGGTCGGCGTATCGCCGTGTGGTGGGTGCCCCTAGGGTAGGAGCACCACTTGGGCGCCATACACAAGGCCAGCGCCAAATCCAATCTGTAATGCTAGCCCACCGCTGAGCTCCGGATGCTCCGCGAGCAGGGCGTGCGTCGCCAACGGGATGCTCGCCGCCGACGTGTTCCCCGTGTGCGCGATATCGTGCGCAATGCGGACACTCTCGGGGAGCTTCAGCTGCTTGGCGAACTCGTCGATGATCCGGGCATTCGCCTGGTGGGGGATGAACGCGGCGAGGTCGGAACTGGACACCCCAGCCACGTCGAGGGCGCGCTGCGCGACCTTCGCCATATCCCAGACCGCCCAGCGGAACACGGATGGGCCCTCCTGGCGCAACGTGGGGACATCCCCGCCGTGCTTGCGGAAGTCGAGCTCGGAGTGCGTGAACCGAATCGTGTCGTGGCGGGAACCATCAGAGCCCCACACCGTCTCGGACACGCCGGGCACGTCACTGGGGCCGAGCACGGCCGCACCGGCACCGTCGCCGAGCAGGAACGAGATGGAACGGTCCGCGGGGTCAACGAAGTCGGAGAGCTTCTCTGCCCCGACGACGAGGACATAGTGGGCAAGGCCACTGCGGATGGCGGCATCCGCCTGCGCAATGGCGTAGGTGTACCCTGCGCAGGCCGCCGAGATGTCGTACGCTGCGGCGGGGTTCGCGCCCACCTGGTCAGCGACCACGACAGCCATTGAAGGCGTGCGGCTGGGCGCGCTGATCGTGGAGACGACCACCATGTCGATCAGCTCCGGCGCGATGCCGGCCGAGGAGATCGCCTCCCGGGCCGCAGCAATGGCCAGGTCGGTTGCGGTCACATCCTCGGACGCACGCTTGCGCGAGATGATGCCGGTGCGCTGCTGGATCCACTCGTCAGAAGAGTTGATCGGCTCGATGAGTTCAGCGTTGGGCACATCGCGATCACCGCGGGCTGCGCCCAGTGCGAGGATGCGGCTGTGGGCAGTTCCGTGGGCTTCTCGAATCAGGGGGGTAGACATGTGAACCTTTCACTGAAGCAGCGCGCGCGCAGCTTCGATGTCTTCCGGAGTCTTGAGGGCGACGGTGGGCACACCGGGGAGTCCTTTGCGCGCGAGCCCGGTGAGCGTACCTGCGGGGGTGAGTTCGATGAGAGCATCCACACCGTCGCGCAGGAAACTCTCCTGGCACATATCCCAGCGTACCGGGTGGGCCACCTGCGCGATGAGGTCGTCCAGGTATTCAGTACCATCGGTAACCCGAGATCCGTCGCGGTTGGTGTAGATCGGGTACCGAGGGGTGGATGCGCTGAACGTGGCGCGCGCGTCTTCGAGGCGTGCGCGCGCCGCCAGCATATACGGGGAATGGAATGCTCCGGCGACTTTGAGCGGGATGACCTTCACTCCGGCCGACGGGTTCGCGATAAACGCGTCAAGCTCGGCGCGTCCTCCCGCGGCAACAATCTGCCCGGACCCGTTGAAGTTCGCTGGGGTGAGACCGGCCGCCTCGATGTCGGCGGCGACAGCGGCGAGGTCTCCGCGAGAAAGCACCGCGATCATCCCGCTGTCTGCGTCACGTGCGGCCTGCGCCATGGCGGCGCCTCGAAGCGTCACGAAAGACAGGGCCACCTCGGGGGTGAACACCCCCGCGAGGGCAGCTGCGGTGACCTCGCCTACCGAGTGCCCGGCAAAACCGAGAGGCGCTTTTTCCGCAATATCCGAGTCAGACAGCAGCGCCGTGCCAGCGATCAGGCCAGCGGCGACGAGAAGAGGCTGGGCGACGGCAGTGTCCGTAATGGTTGCTGAATCCCAGACGGTTCCGGCTGCGACCAGGTCGATGCCGACGATATCCGAGTACCCCTCGAGGGTCTCGCGTACCCCGGGGAGCTCCAGCCAGGGGGCAAGGAATCCTGGGGCCTGGGCGCCCTGTCCCGGGCCGGCAATGATTTTCACAGTACTAGTCTTCCTTTCCCGGTTGGAGCCTCGGTTGTGCACGATGACGAAGTCGCGGGCTGAAACTTGGCGGCACCCTACTAGTGCACCGTCGCGTGTTGTCCCCCAACCGTTCACGTCGACGGGGTGGTGTGGACGCGACGTGCGGACATCCGGAGGGCGTCAGCAGGGGGACGTGACCCGGTCGTCGGTGCCCGACAGGCGCGGGCTTCGCCGCTGGGGGCCCCTGAGTTCTGCCTGCTACTGTCGGCGCGGCTGGGCGAATCCGATCGCACCGAGGATGAGCGCGCTCTGCAAGATGAGCGCCTCCCGCGCACCGGTCGGATCCCAGCCGATGACCTCCGAGATGCGCTTCAGGCGGTAGCGGACGGTATTCGGGTGGACATACAGCTCGCGCGCGGTGGCCTCCAGGGAACGACCGGTGTCCAGGTACGCGGTGAGCGTGGCGAGCAGGTCAGGGGAGTGCTGTTTGAGCGGAAGGTAGATGTTGTTCACCAAGGTGCGCTTCGCTATCGCATCCCCCGCAAGAGCCCTCTCGGGGAGCAAATCGTCCGCGAGGCAGGGGCGGGGGGCGTTACGGAGTGCTTTGACCACGGCGAAACCTGCCAGGGCGGCCTTGGCGGATTGCTGAGCTTCGATCAGGCCGGGAACACTCGGCCCCAGCACGATCGGGCCCTCGCCGAAGTGCTTGGACATCTCTCGAGCGATCTCCAGGAACGAGTACTCCTGGTCCGGTCGCGCGCCGCCGGTTTCCGAATGCCAGTCCTTACGCCCGATCACCAGCACGATCCTGTTTCCCTGAATCCCGATAAGCAGGTCCGCACCCATGTGCCGCGCGATACGACGGAACGGGTCCACATCGATGACCCGGCCACCAGTGCCGATGATGACGGCAACTTCGCCGCCGCCGGACCAGCCCAGGGCAGACACCCGGCTGGGCAGCTCATCGTCGCACTCCCCAGACAGGATCGAGTCGACGACCAGGGCCTCCAGGCGCGCATCCCACAGGCCCCGGGCCTCGGCTGCGCGCGCGTACACATCGGCGGCGGCGAAAGCCACATCCCGTGAATAGTGCAGGAACGCCTCATGCAGTGCAGGATCGTCAGCGATCAGGCGTTCCTCGACCACATGCACGACGCACTGGATCATTTGCAGGGTTTGCTGCAGCGAAACCGACCGCAGCAGTTCCCGTGGCGCCGTCCCGAAAATGTCCCGAGCGATCCAGGTCTCATTCGTGGGGTCGTCATACCAGTTGATAAACGAAGTGATACCGGTCTGCGCTACCAAGCCAATCGCGCTGCGCCGAGCGGGAGGCATGGCGCGATACCAGGGGAGAGACTCCTCCAGGCGTCGAAGAGTCGCGGACGAGAGGTCGCCGGAAATACCGCGCAACCAGTCCAGTGTCTTCGCTTTATCAGCCGGGGTATTAGGCATCGCCACCTGCGTTTCCGGACGACCCTGCTCGCACGTTCAGAAGGTCGTACCTGTCGATTGCGTCCTGTGCTTTCTGCATGTCCACGGCGCCCTCGAGAGCAAGATTCCTCAACACCTGAACCACGATGGAGGGGCCGTCGATCTTGTAGAAGCGGCGAGCAGCCGCACGGGTGTCAGAGAAGCCGAAGTCGTCGGCGCCCAGAGTCGCATACCGGCCGGGGATGAACTCGCGGACCAGGTCTGGAAGGGTATGCGAGTAGTCGGTCACCGCCACGAACGGACCCTGCGCATCCCGGAGCTTGTCAGTCAGGTAGGGGGTGCGTAGCGGCTCTGTCGGGTGAAGCAGCGCATGCTCATCCGCCTCGATGCCGTCGCGGCGCAGCTCCGTCCAGCTGGTCACAGACCAGACATCGGCGGAGACTCCCCAGTCGTCGGCCAGGAGGCGCTGGGCCTCCAGGGCCCATGGGACGGCGACACCGGAGGCGAGAATCTGCGCCTTGGGCCCATCCACCGGGGAGACGGAGATTCTGTGGATGCCTCGGACGATGCCCTCCACGTCGACATCCTCCGGCTCTGCCGGCTGGATGATCGGCTCGTTGTACACCGTCAGGTAATAGCTCACATTCGGATGCGGGTGGGTGCCCCCGTACATCCGCTCAATGCCGGCTCGTACAATGTGCGAGATCTCGTAGCCGAAGGCCGGATCGTACGCGACGATGGCCGGATTCGTTGAGGCGATGATCGGCGAGTGCCCATCCGCGTGCTGCAAGCCCTCGCCGGTGAGCGTGGTGCGGCCGGCGGTCGCACCGATGATGAAGCCACGCGCCATCTGATCTCCGGCGGCCCAGAAGGCGTCACCGGTGCGCTGGAAGCCGAACATGGAATAGAACAGGTACACCGGGATCATCAGTTCGCCGTGCGTGGCATAGCTGGTGCCGGCGGCGGTGAACGCCGCGACGGCCCCCGCCTCGTTGATCCCTGGGTGAAGGATCTGGCCCTGGGGACTCTCCGTCCACCTCAACAGCATGTCACGGTCGACGGAGGTGTAGTGCTGCCCGTGTGGGTTGTAGATCTTGTTGCTGGGGAAGTAGGAGTCCATGCCGAAGGTGCGTGCCTCGTCGGGAACGATCGGCACAAAGCGCGCACCGAACTGCTTGTCCTTGGTGAGTTCTTTGAGCAGACGCACGAAGGCCATCGTGGTCGCGACCTCGTTCTGGCCCGAACCCGCCCGGAGCACGCTGTAGGGCTTGTCTGCGGGCAACGGGATCTGCGTGTACCGGCTGCGCCGCTGCGGCAGGAAACCACCCAGCTCCCGGCGGCGTTCGATCATGTACCGAATCGCCTCATTGTCGGGGCCCGGATTGTAGTAGGGGGGAAGGTAGGGGTCAGCCTCGAGCTGAGCATCCGTGAACGGGATGTGCAGCCAGTCCCGCATGTGCTTCAGATCGTCGATCTTGAGCTTCTTCATCTGGTGGGCAGCCATCTTGCCTTCGAAGTGCGGACCCAGACCGTACCCCTTGACCGTATGGGCGAGGATGACGGTCGGCTTGCCATTCTTGAGCGTCACGGCCCGCTGGTACGCGGCATACACCTTGCGGGCGTCATGACCACCTCGACGCAGCTTCCAGATCTGCTCGTCCGTGTACCCATCCACCAACGCCAGCGCGCGCGGATCCCGACCGAAGAAGTGTTCGCGCACGTATGCGCCGCTCTCAGCCTTCATCGTCTGGTAGTCGCCGTCCGGGGTAGTGTTCATGATGTGCCGCAGGGCGCCCTCGGTGTCGTGCGCCAGCAGGTCATCCCACTCGCGTCCCCAGATCACCTTGATGACATTCCAGCCAGCACCGCGGAAGAAGCTTTCCAGCTCGGCGATGATGCTGCCGTTTCCGCGCACCGGGCCGTCAAGACGCTGCAAATTGCAGTTGACAACCCAAATGAGGTTGTCCAGGTTGTCGTTCGTCGCGACCTGTACCTGGCCACGGCTCTCCACCTCGTCCATCTCGCCGTCGCCGAGGAAAGCCCACACATTCTGGTCGGAGCAGTCCTTGATGCCACGATTCGTCAGGTACCGGTTGAACTGTGCCTGGTAAATGGAGTTAATCGGTCCGAGACCCATCGACACGGTCGGGAACTGCCAGAACTCCGGCATGTTGCGCGGATGCGGGTAGGAGGACAGGCCGTGTGCGGACTTCTCCTGGCGGAAGCCGTCCAGATCGTGCTCCGTGAACCGCCCCTCCAGGAACGCACGCGCGTATGGGCCGGGCGCGGCGTGCCCCTGGATGAAGATGTGGTCACCGCCAGAGGGATGGTCGGGGCCACGGAAGAAGTGGTTGAACCCCGTCTCGTACAGCACCGCCGACGAAGCATACGTGGCCATGTGTCCGCCCACGCCGATGCCCGGGCGCTGTGCCCGGTGCACCATGACGGCGTTGTTCCAGCGAATCCATCGGCGATACTCGCGCTCGACCTCTTCGTCGCCCGGAATCGCGGGCTCCTCTTCCGGCGGGATGGTGTTGACGAAGTCTGTGTGTAATTTGACGGGGTAGTCGAGTCCTTTTTCCTTCGATCGCTCGACCAGAACGTTCATGATCTGCTGTGCGCGCTGTGTGCCTCGTTGCGCAATCAGTGCATCCAGCGATTCGGTCCATTCTGCTGTTTCTTGCGGATCGCTGTCAGGAGTTGCCTCGGTGGCGGGCTCAAACGGGTTCGTCGCCAATGGGTCCTCGTTTCTGTGAGAAACCGAACAAAATCGGTGCCAAATAGATAAGGCATGCAACTGTTCATTCTATAGACTTTGTCGGTTTCCGCACATTCCGCCGGGAAAACGGGAGCTGACGACTGAGAACTACGTGTGATCCGCTGTGTGTCTGTCGCGCATTTGCATGGCGATGATTAGGATGGGCGGGGTTCATCCGATCAGCGTGTATCAGAGGGGAAGTAGAGGCGCGGACATGGCGTTGGAGAATGACACGCAGGCACCAGACTTTGAGCTTCCGAATCAGTTCGGCGAGCGCATCCGGCTCAGTGATTTCCACGGCGTGAAGCCGGTGGTGTTGTGCTTCTTCCCGCTGGCGTTCTCGAATGTGTGCACGGGGGAGCTGTGCGCACTGCGCGACAATCTCGCCCTGTTCCAGGATGCGAATGTCGAACTGCTGGCCATCTCTGTCGACTCGAAGCACACGCTCCGGGCTTTCGCCGAGGCGGAAGGGTATACGTTCAGTCTGCTGGCGGACTTCTGGCCCCATGGTGCGGTGGCCAAGGAGTATGGCGTGTTCATCCCCGAGTCCGGGTACGCGAACCGGGCGACGTTCGTGATCGACAAGCAGGGGATCATTCGCGACTCGATCATCACAGCGCCGGGGCAGCCGCGGGATCTCGAATCGTATCGGGAAGCCCTGGACGAGGTGCTCTCCGCGCACTGAGCCGTGAGGTGGATTGGGGTGCGCGGGCATCCCGCCGTTAATTCTCACAAACCGCCCGGTATTCGTTAGTATCGTGTGGTTGGTTGTTGGGGCCTATAGCTCAGTTGGTTAGAGCACCTCGTTTACACCGAGGGGGTCGGGAGTTCGAATCTCTCTGGGCCCACCAAAAGTTCGTTGCTCCACTCGGTAGTGTTTCGGAGCCGTTGTCTGTGTTCTCGCCCCCCGAATCTGATCCGTAATCTTGCCTGCGGACGAGAATCCGCGACACCCGGTAACAGTGAAACCCCAAACCCCGCAGATCTTGCCTGCGGACGAGAAGCCGCGACCAAACTGACGGAACTGTGCGGCGCCAGGTCCTTATAGAGAATGGACCCGGGCAGATCCGTCACTTTGGGTGGTGAAAGCGGGTACGGAGCCGG
>DGEZ01000009.1 GCA_002391425.1 Micrococcales bacterium UBA3913
AGATGTGTATAAGAGACAGGCTTGAGACACTCCCGGTCAAAGGCCGTGCAGCGAAGACCGGCTACACGAGATCTCAGTTCGGTACTGCCTGGGAAGACGTTGACGACAACGGCTGTGATACGCGCAACGACATTCTGAAGCGCGACCTCACGGACATCACCGACAAGGACTCTTGTAAGATCGCGACGGGCACACTCCTATCTGCCTATTCCGGCGAGACCGTCAGCTTTGTTCGTGGAGAATCCACATCATCCGAAGTTCAGATAGACCATCTCGTGTCGCTCTCTGATGCGTGGCAGACGGGCGCTCAGCAGTTAGAGACTTCCGCTCGGGAAGCTCTCGCAAACGATCCGCTCAACCTGCAGGCCGTCGAAGGCTCTCTTAACGAGCAGAAAGGCGACGGCGATGCCGCCACCTGGCTTCCACCGCTCAAGTCCTACCGGTGTGTGTATGTTGCCCGTCAGGTGTCCGTTAAAGCGATCTACGGACTGTGGGTTACACAGGCAGAACACGACGCAATCGCGACGATCCTGGACACCTGCCCAGATCAACAGGCATACACGTCGGAATATGCCACGACAGTGATAGAGTCGGCGTCACCGAGCGCGATGGTAACGCCCACAACGGAAGCGGCCACCCCGACAGTTGAGGCTACTACCCCTATGACACAGGCTGTGACACCCAGCGTCGACAGCGGAAGTGATGTTTACTATAAGAACTGCGACGCTGTCCGGGCAGCTGGCGCAGCACCGCTCTATCAGGGACAACCAGGATATTCATCGAAGCTTGACCGTGACGGCGACGGCGTAGCCTGCGAGCAGTAATCGCGGCCGACATGGCACGTAGCGCCATGAGGAACGCGGCCGTTCGAACATGCAGGGGCCCATCGATTCGCCCCCGAAATTCCACGAATAGAAAAGGGCCCCGAAAGGGGCCCTTTTCTATTCGTGGAGACGCCGGGAATCGAACCCGGGTCCACTGCCGATGTCGTGTGTCTTCTACGGGCGTAGCCTGTCAAGGCGTTCTCATCGGCTCTGACCTTTGTGACAGGCACCTAGGTCAACGAGCCCAGCCGAAGGGAAAAGTCCCGGTGCATCCTTCGACGCAATACACCAGCAAGCCCCTCATATGACGCCGAAACTAGAGCAGGAGCATCTCTAGCTCGACGGACCTCGAAAGCTCGCCTTACGCGGCGAGGGCGAAGTCGGTGCGCTTAGCGTTGGCACCTATAAGTTGCGTGAGTGCGTTTACGAGATAACCCACGCCTCCTCGGCCCGCTTCTCACAGTCAAACAGACAGTGTCGAAACCGATCGTCCCCATGTGGAATTGTCAATGCTGAAAAGACCAGCACTACAGGCTACAACACGATGGCCATCACGTCCATTCCCGAGAGCGGGAGCCTGCCTCACGCGTAGGGGGCGCTATCTCGTTCTGCGCCGCAGGGTGAGGGATGCGCAGATCACCGACCCGAGGACCCACGCCACAATCACGGCAATGTTCCCTCCCGCATCCCACAGGGGATCCCCCGCGGAGACGTGGTTCAGCGCATCCACGGCATGGGACAGCGGGAGCACGTCGGAGACTGCCTCGAGAACGTCGGGCATCTGGTCGCGGGGCACGAAGATCCCACCGAGCAGGATCTGCGGGAACACGATCAGCGGCATGAACTGGACCACCTGGAACTCGGTCGTCGCGAACGCACTGGCTAAGAGGCCCAGGCTCACGCCCAGCACCGCATCCAGGACGGAAACGAGGATGAGCTGCCAGAACGGGCCGCCCAGGTCCAGGCCGCACACGGCAACAGCGAACCAGCTCACGATCGTGGCCTGAGCGACGGCGACAAGCCCAAAGGCCAGGGCGTACCCGAGGATGATATCCAACCGGCGTACCGGCATCGTGAGCAGGCGCTCCAGGGTGCCGCTACGCCTCTCGCGCAGAGTCGTGATGCTCGTCACCAGGAACATGAGCACGAAGGGGAAGAGTCCGAGCATAGCCGGACCAACCTGTGCGAACACGGTGGTGTCCGTGAAGATCCAGGCCAGCAGCCCCACAAGGATGCTCGGCATGACGAGCATGAGGACAACGGTCCGGGGGTCATGCCGGAGTTGCTGCAGGACACGCCGTGCTGTCGCAGCAGCGAAAGATCCGGTCATGAGTTGTCCCTTCCGGTAGGGTCCTGGTCCGGCACGGCATCACGACCGCGCCCGTGACTCTCCACCACTTTCAGGAAGGCAGTATCCGGGTCGGTGCTTTCCGTGCTCTCCAGCAGCTGCCCCGGCGTCAGCTGAGCCAGCAGCTGCCCTTCGTGAAGCAAGATCAACTCGTCGCAGCGTAACGCCTCGTCCATAACGTGACTGGACACGATCACCGTCGAGCCACGATCGGCCAGATGTCGAAAGATCGCCCACAGGTCACGTCGCAGCACCGGGTCGAGCCCGACGGTGGGCTCGTCGAGCACGAGCAATCGCGGCGAACCGAGCATCGCAACAGCGAGGGCGACTCGATTACGCTGGCCCCCGGAGAGAGAACCGACCAGGCGTCTGCGGTAGCTGGCCAACCCGACGTCAGCGAGGACCTCCCTTCCGCGCGACTTCTCCACGCCGAGGGCACTGCTGAAATAGGAAATATTCTGCGCCACGGTGAGGTCGTCGTAGACAGCGGCCTGCTGACTGGCATACGCCACCTCAGTGGCGAGCACCCGGTCCCCGGCGGGATGGCCCAGCACCGTAACCGTTCCGCGCACACCGGCCTGTAAACCCAGGAAAACACGCATGAGCGTCGACTTCCCTGACCCTGATGGCCCCAGCAAGCCGACGAGCCGACCCTGCGGCACGTCCAGGTCGAGAGACGTGAACACAGTCGTGTGTCCACGTCGCACACCCAGGCCTCGAATGCTGACTGCTGCAGCATCCCTCAGCAATTATTCACCACATGATGAATTATTCTCTTCCGAGGTGATCCGTGTCAACATCAGGAAGAACACCCGAGAGGGCATCCTCAATACTCGGAGACACCAGAGCAATCGCATCCTCAACCGTGAGCGACGCAAGTGCCGGAACGTGCACCACGTAGCGGGCCATCACGGCGCCCAGGAGCCGAGACGCCGCTAACCCAGCACGGAGCTTCGCCTCGGAGCCGCCACCCAATACCTCGGCGACCCGATCGACAAGGAGGGAGAGAAAAAAGGAACGCACAACGGTCGATACCGGGCTAGAACCCATCGCCGTACGCACCATCACCAGTGCGCGCTTGCGCACAATTGGGTCCTCCCACGCGCCAAAGAGCGTGGTCGTCACCCGCAGACCCAAACCCTCGCGCGGCCCTTGAAGAGCTTCGGCCAGCAGCTGGGCGGGGTTAACCGGTAACCGGAGGACCTCTACAACGAGCTCACTCTTATCCGCGAAATAGTGATGCACCAGAGAGGGGTCAACGGCAGCCCGCCGGGCGATCGAGCGGAAAGAACTTGCCTCGAACCCCACCTGGGAGAACTCCTCCTCCGCAGCCGCCACTATCCGGTCCCGGCCAGACCGCGCATCACCACGTTTCGGGCGCCCCCGGCGGCGACGCGACCGATCCTCCGGGGCAACTCCGGAAGTCACCAGTCGCGTCCTCGAGTCTTCATCGCGCGTTCCGCCTCCCGGCGGTCTTGCCGTTCGCGCAGCGTCTGACGCTTGTCCCAGTCCTTCTTGCCACGAGCCAACCCCAGCTCGAGTTTCGCCCGTCCATCAGAGAAATACAGAGACAGGGGCACCACAGTGAGCCCCTGCTCAGCGACCTTCGCCGACCACTTGTGTATCTGGAGTTTGTGCAGCAACAACTTGCGCTTGCGCTTGGGGGCATGGTTGTTCCACGTGCCGTTGATGTACTCCGGGATGGTCACGTTCTCGATCCACGCCTCGCCGTCACGGAAGTATGCGTATCCGTCACGAATCACCGCGTGCCCCTCACGCAACGACTTCACCTCTGACCCGGTCAGGACGAGCCCAGCCTCGACGGTGTCCAGAATCTCATACTCGTGGCGGGCGCGACGATTCGACGCCACCATGCTCTGTTTCGGGTCCGTTCCCTTAGCCATGTCTCGCCTCCTTCACCAGTGGATGTGCAGCCTTTCATCCTACCGGGGAATTCGGATTTCCGGCATAACCTGTGGATTCTGCCGCCCGCCAGAAAGTCAGGACTTCTTCTTCGCGACCTTCAGGATGCGGCGGATGGTGCACCCCAGGACAGCGACGAACGGGATCGCGACCGCCATGAACGTGATCGGGTTCGCCTGGAACTCCAGGTCACCATCCTCATCCACCCGATACACGCCCAGGGGAACAGCGACGCCCCCGCCGCCAATGCCCTTGGCCTGGGGCTTCTCCACATCGGCGGAGGTGTCTTCCCCGCCACCGAGCCCTCCAGCGACAATTGATACCGGAAGAAACTGCTTGCCCGAGATCTCCCTGACCTCGCCCGTGTGCGACATCAGGAATTGCCGAAGACGATCTGCAACCTGCTCATATGCGCTACTCATACCAGCGAGCATATCGCGGGTAAGCCCGCCATCACACCCGCAGATAGCGTCGAATCGCGAGCGCCGAGGCGAATCCCGCCAGCAGGACTCCGGCAGCGACAATCATCGGCCACACCATCAGCGCATCCGAGACGTCAATGAAGGACACGTAGGGCATCTGCTGAACGAGATAGTCCCGCACCAGATACTTCACGACAAGCACGAGAGCCGCCCCGGCCAGGAGAGATCCGATCAGTGCCGAGGCGATCCCCTCCAGCACGAAGGGGGTCTGGATGTACAGATTGGATGCCCCGACGAAACGCATGATGCCGAGTTCCTTCCGGCGCGCGAACGCAGACAGCCGGATCGTGGTGGAGATCAGCAGCACCGCACACAACAGCATCAGCGCCGCGACACCCACCGCGGCGAGGCTTGCTCCGTTGAGCACACGGAAGATCTGGTCCAGGTACGCACGCTGATCCGTGACCGAGCTCACCCCGTCGACGTCCGCGAACGCCTGGGTGATCACGTCCGAGTCGGACGAGTCCTTCAGGCTCACCCAGTAGGTCTCGCCCAACTGGTCGGCCTGGACCCAGCCAGCAACCTCAGAACCCTCAAACTGCTCCTGGAAATTCTCGTACGCGGTCTGCTCATCCTCGTAGAAATACTCATTGATGAGAGGGGCCAACGTGTCCGAGCCCAGCAGGTCCTCGATGGCGGCCTTCTGCTCATCGGTGACCTCCCCCGCGGGGCACAGCGGAGCTTCCTCGTACCCAGTGCACAGGTAGATCGCCACCTGTGCCTTGTCGTACCAGTAGTTCTTCATCTGGTTGATCTGCATCTGTAAAAGCACTGCAGCTCCGACGAACGTCAGGGAGATGAAGGTGACCAGGATGATCGAGACGACCATCGACACATTGCGCCGCAAACCGGCTCCGGCTTCACGCAGCATCCGCCACATGTCAGGCACCCCCGTAGGTCGAGTGCTCGTCGTCTCGGACGATGTGCCCCTGACGGAGCTCGACGACGCGTTTGTTCATCCTGTCCACGATCATCGTGTCGTGGGTAGCCATCAGGATGGTTGTACCGCTGGCATTGATCCGCTCCAGCAGCGCCATGATGCCCTGGCTGGTCATGGGGTCGAGGTTCCCGGTCGGCTCGTCGGCGAGCATAATGGCGGGTTTGTTCACCACGGCACGGGCGATCGCGACACGCTGCTGCTCGCCCCCGGACAGCTCATGGGGGAGACGATTCTCCTTGCCGGTGAGCCCGACGAGTTTGAGCACGTCCGGGACGGCCTCCTGGATGAACCCGCGCGACTTGCCCGTCGCCTGCAACGCGAATGCGACGTTCTGGTACGTTGACTTGTTCGGCAGCAGCCGGAAGTCCTGGAACACGACGCCCAGTTTGCGTCGGTAGAAGGGAACCTTGCGCGGGGAAATCGTGCTGACATCCTGCCCCAGGATAAAGATTTCGCCCGAGGTGGCCTTCTCCTCGCGCAGCGCAAGACGAAGTATCGTGGACTTACCGGAACCGCTGGCCCCGACCAGGAAGACAAACTCTCCCTTGTCCACGTTCAAGCTCACGTTGTCGAGAGCTGGTTTGGTTGTGCCACGGTACATCTTCGTGACGCCAGTGAAGCTAATCATCGCTAAGACAGACTATGGGGCAATTCTCCCAGGAACCGCACGACGCCCCCGCGCGGCGAAAATTCCCAGAAAAGCACCGGGATGCACTCCGCAGCAGGATGCGAGGCCCCCGAATCGCCTAGCTGTTCTCCTGTTCCTGGTGCTTGCGCCAGCGAATCCCCGCCGCGATGAACCCATCCAGATCACCGTCGAACACCGCTTGGGGGTTGTTCACCTCGTACCCGGTGCGCAGGTCCTTGACCATCTGGTACGGGGCAAGTACATAGGAGCGCATCTGGTCTCCCCAGCTCGCCGTGATGGTCCCGGCAAGTTCCTTCTTCGTTGCTGCCTCCTGCTCGCGCTGCAGCAGAAGCAGACGGGATTGGAGCACGCGCATCGCCGCTGCTCGGTTTTGGATCTGGCTCTTCTCGTTCTGCATCGACACGACAATGCCCGTCGGCAAGTGTGTGATACGCACCGCAGAATCGGTCGTATTCACCGACTGCCCACCCGGACCAGACGACCGAAACACATCCACACGAATATCTGACTCCGGGATGTCAATGTGATCCGTCTCCTCCATGAGCGGGATCACCTCCACGGCGGCGAAGGACGTCTGGCGCTTCCCGGCAGAGTTAAACGGGCTCATCCGGACGAGCCGGTGCGTGCCGGCTTCCACAGACAGCGTGCCAAACGCGTACGGAAAATCCACCTCGAACGTGGCCGACTTGATGCCCGCCTCCTCCGCATAGGAGGTGTCCATCACGGTGAGTGCGTAACCATGCTTCTCTGACCAGCGCGCATACATCCGCAGCAGCATCTCCGCGAAGTCCGCCGCATCCACCCCGCCGGCGCCTGCCCGGATCGTGACGACAGCCGGACGCTCGTCGTACTCGCCATTCAGGAGTGTCTGCACCTCAAGATCGTCAACCGCCTGCCGCAGGGATTCGTACTCGGACGTCGCCTCAGCCCGCGCATCCTCATCCCCCTCGGCATTCGCCAGTTCGATGAGCACAGGCAGGTCCTCCAGGCGCGAACTCAACTCGCGCACCTTCTTCAGCCGCGCCTGAGCGTGGGAGAGCGCACTGGTCACCCGCTGCGCGGCCTCCGCATCGTCCCACAGGTCCGGGGCAGCGGCCTTCTGCTCCAGGTCCGCAATCTTCTCCTCCAGACCAGGCAGGTCCAGGACGTCGACGATGCTGCGGAAAGTAGCGTGAAGGTGGGCGATCTGCTCGCCAAGATCAAGGTCAGCCATAGCGCACACCAGCCTACCGTGCCCGCATCGGGATGCGCAGGGCGACCGTTAGGATGGCGTGGTGGCCAACGAACTCCGCACCCTGCGCACCCTGCTGTTCAGTCGCGGAAGCCTCAGCGTCTACCTGCCTTCCTTCCTGGTCGCCACCGGGGAGGGAGCGATTCTCCCCACCCTTCCCGTGACCGCCACCGACTTGGGGGCAGGAATCGCGCTCGCAGGTTTGGTGACGGGGCTCATCCTCATCGGCGAAGTGATCGGGGATCTCCCCAGCGGATGGGTGGTCAGCCGCCTGGGAGAGAATCACTCGATGATCACTGGGGCCGCCGTGATGCTCGCCGGAGCACTCCTGTGCCTGTGCGCGAACACGCTGGTCCTGTTCTCCGCCGGGGTATTCCTCATGGGGTTGTCCACCGCCGTGTTCGCATTGGCCCGACACACCTTGCTCACCGTGACGGTGCCGACGGACATCCGCGCTCGGGCCCTGTCCCTGCTCGGCGGCACATTCCGTGCAGGCTACTTCCTGGGCCCGTTCATCGCCGCCGCGGTAATCGCCGTCAGTGGCACCCAGATGGTGTTCCTCATCCCCATCGTCGCGTGTGCGACGACCGTCGTCGTGCTGCTGATCCTGCCCGACCCCGCGGTGGTCGGCTACGCCGGAGCCACACCCGTGCGGGTCCACCCCGAACCCACCGGCGTCCGGACGTCGCAGAGCGCCCCGGCGCGACGAGGCCTGTTCCGCACGATTCACGAGTACTGGGGGACGTTAGCCAGGATGGGCACGGGCGCGGTCGCGATCGGCCTGCTGCGCTCCAGCCGACAGACGATCCTGCCGCTATGGGCCGTCCACCTCAACCTCGACGCCGCACACACCTCCCTCATCATGGGCGTGGCCGGGGCCGTGGACTTCGCCTTGTTTTACACCTCGGGCCAGATCATGGACCGTTTTGGACGCGCTTGGTCAGCCGTTCCCAGCCTCATCGGTCTGGGCCTACTGCATATCGCCTTGCCCCTGTCCGGCGACATCGTGAGCTTCTCCGCCATCGCGATCCTCATGTCCGTTGCCAACGGCATCGGCTCGGGCATCCTCATGACGCTGGGGGCAGATCTGGCGCCACGGGATGACCCGGCGCCCTTCCTGGGCGCGTGGCGCTTCTTCGGCGACTCGGGAAACGCCGCTGCCCCGTTCATCATCTCCGGTCTCACCGCCGTGGCCGGTCTCGCACTTCCCGCGGTCGCCGTGGGAGCCCTCGGCTTGGGCGGGGCGATTCTCATGGCGCGGTTTATCCCCCGATTTGTTCCGCCGAGTCCGTGATCCCGACCGTTTCCCGGTACGCTGGTACGGGCAATTTCCCCCGCGGGAGTGGTGAAACTGGCAGACACGCAGGATTTAGGTTCCTGTGCTTTCGAGCGTGAGGGTTCAAGTCCCTTCTCCCGCACCACAGAATAAACCCGCTCCTTCGGCGTATTTACGCAGATGTAGCACGACCTGCTCCCCCATTGTCACCCGCATCTGCCCACGCTCTGCCCGCCAAAATTGTGCGAGCCACCACCGCGGACGCCGGCTGGGCAGCAGTCAAGGGGATGCGCGGGCAGTTCAGTCCTTCTTCGGCGCAGTCTTGTAGTTGGAAGCCTGGCGGACCGGCCGAACGATCAGCGTGTCAACATTCACGCGAGTGGGCCGGCTGAGCATCCACGCAATCGCGTCGGCAATATCGTCGTCCACCAGCGGATCCATCCCCTTGTACACGGCGTCCGCCCGGGCCTGATCGCCGTCGAAGCGCACCGACGAGAATTCGGCCGTATGCACCATGCCGGGGGCCACCTCGAGAACCCGGATCGGCTCACCGACAAGTTCAAGCCGGAGGGTTCGCACAAGCATCTTGAGCGCGTGCTTCGCCCCGGTGTAGCCCGCGCCGCCCTCGTATTCGAGGTATGCGGCAGTCGAGGTCACGAAGAGCAGGTCCCCTCCCCCGCGAGCCCGCAGCATGGGCAGGAAGCCCTGCGTGACACGCAACGTACCCAAAACGTTGACGTCGTACATCTTTCGCCAATTCTCGGGGTCCGTCTGCCAGACGGGCTCTTGCCCGAAAGCGCCACCGGCGTTGTTGACCACGGCATCTACCCCGCCGAGGCTCTCGGCATAGGCGACGAGAGCGTCGACGTCATCCTGCTGGGTGATATCCGCAACACAGGTATCCACACCGATCTCGTCCGCGAGCGCCTGAAGCCGGTCAGCTCGACGTGCCACTGCCAGGACGGTGTTCCCGTCGGCTACGAGTCTGCGTGCGGTGGCGGCTCCGATTCCTGAGGAGGCACCGGTGACGAGGATGCGGCGAGGTGTCGTGCTGTTTTCGGTCATGCCAGCAATTCTAGCGAAGCAATTCTGCGCTCTCCCAGACCGGTGGAATGCCTCCCTCTGCCGCACACAGCGATTAGGACAGGCCCAGGTGCTCGGCCAGCAAGGGCATGAGCAGGGTGAATGCGCGTCGACGATGAGAGATGGCGGACTTTTCCTCCGCAGTCAGCTCGGCGGCGGTCCGTTTCTCCCCCTCGGGCACGAAAATGGGGTCGTAGCCGAAACCACCTAAGCCGCGCGGCTCCAGTGTCAGGGTGCCATCCCACTCGCCGCGAACGACGAACTCCTGGCCCCCGGTCTCCCCCGGGACGACGAAGGCCAGCACAGCCACGTAGTGCGCTCGCCGCCGCTGTGGCTCGACGATGTCCGAGAGCTGGTCCAGGAGCAGCCCCAGGTTGGCGTCGTCGTCCTTGCGGTGGCCCGCCCAGTAGGCGCTGAAAACCCCGGGCATTCCGCCGAGCGCATCCACGCAGATGCCGGAGTCGTCCGCTAGGGACGGCTGCCGCGTGAATTCGGCCGCAGCGCGCGCCTTGATCAGCGCGTTCTCCTCGAAGCTCAGCCCGGTTTCCTGCGGCTCCGGCCCGTCGTAGGCCTCCACATGCACCCCATGAAATGTTTCTCCAATGATTTGGCGAAATTCCTCCAGTTTGTGCAGGTTGTGCGTAGCTAACGCGACGCGCGTCACGACAGGGTTCCCTCCGCCAGGGCCATCGCCTGGATGCCGGCGAGCGTGCGGGTGCCCGACAGGGCGAGGTCAAGCAGCACGTTCAGCTCATCCCGGTCGAACGGCGCACCCTCGGCCGTGCCCTGAATCTCCACGAACTTCCCGTCCCCCGTGGCAACCACATTCATGTCCGTCTGCGCGCGGGAGTCCTCCGTGTAGGCCAGATCAAGCATCGGAGTTCCCGCCACAATTCCCACGGATATCGCAGAGACGCTCCCCGTCAGGGGCTCAGCCTTTCGACGAATGTGACCTTGTTCCCGACCCCAGCGAATCGCATCCACAAGAGCAACATACGCGCCCGTGATGGCCGCGGTGCGAGTTCCTCCGTCGGCCTGCAGCACGTCGCAGTCCAGCACGATGGTGTTCTCGCCCAGCGCCGTCATATCCACGACCGACCGCAGGCTCCGCCCGACGAGGCGGGAAATCTCGTGGGTGCGCCCGCCGACACGTCCTTTCACCGACTCGCGATCGTTGCGCGTGTTCGTCGCCCGGGGCAGCATCGCGTATTCAGCAGTCACCCAGCCGGTCCCGGATCCCATCTTCCAGCGCGGCACCCCCGGGGTAAAGGATGCGGTGCACAGCACGCGTGTGTTGCCGAAACTGATCAGTGCAGATCCCTCTGCCTGCTTACTCCACGCGCGCTCGATGCTCACCGACCTGAGTTCGTCGTTCGATCGCCCGTCCACCCGTTTGTCTGCCACTGCGTCTCCTTCTCTTGCGACGAGTTCCAGCCTAGATGCACAAAGGAGCCTGATCCTCGTGCGAACACCGTCCATTTTCCCCGGGACGGTCGTAGGCTGGGAGGGTGAATCGTTCTACTGCGTTGTTGACGGATCGCTATGAACTCACGATGCTCGACGCTGCACTTCGTGATGGCACAGCAAGCACTCCGTGTCTGTTCGAGTTGTTCACCCGCCGACTGCCCGCCGGACGCCGCTATGGCGTCGTCGCTGGGGTCGGTCGCTTCCTGGAGGAATTGGCCGACTTCCGGTTCGGGGATGCGGAGCTGTCCTGGCTCTCCGACAACCAGGTGGTCAGCGATGAGGCATTGAGCTTTCTCGCCGACTACCGGTTCACCGGCAATGCTTTCGGATACCGTGAGGGTGACCTCTACTTCCCCCATTCCCCGCTGCTCACGCTGGAGACCGACTTTGCCCATGGCGTTGTGCTGGAGACATTCGCGCTGAGCATCTACAACTACGATTCCGCTGTCGCGAGTGTGGCCAGCCGCATGGTTTCCGCCGCCGGGGGACGCCCCATCGCAGAGATGGGCTCCCGGCGCGCGAACGAGTGGGCGGCAGTTGCAGGCACTCGCGCAGCGTACATCGCCGGGTTCAGCGCCTCCTCGAATCTGGAGGCAGGCAGACAGTACAACATCCCCACCATGGGAACGGCCGCCCACGCTTTCACCCTGCTGCACCCGGACGAGAAGTCCGCGTTCCGCTCCCAGGTCGAGACGATGGGCGTGGGGACGACGCTGCTGGTCGACACCTACGACATTTCTCAGGGGGTGCGCAATGCGATTGAGGTAGCCGGCACACAGCTCGGCGGCGTGCGCATCGACTCCGGTGACCTGGTGTCCACCGCGCGTCAGGTACGCGCCCTCCTGGATGAGCTCGGCGCCACCGGGACGAAGATTACCGTCACGAACGATCTCGACGAGTACTCGCTGGCTGCCCTCGCCGCGAGCCCCGTGGATTCATTCGGCGTCGGCACCTCTGTGCTCACTGGCGGCGGCGAAGCCACCAGTGGCATGGTGTACAAGCTCACTGCCCGGCAGGATGCCGCGGGCACCTGGGTGCCCGTCCAGAAAGCATCAGCGGGGAAGATGCACCTGGGCGGGCGGAAGTCCGCAGTACGGCGATTGAACGCCCGTGGTATCGCCCAGGCCGAGGTTATCGGCGTTGAACGCGAAGCGAACCGGGACTCGAATGACCGCAGCCTTCTGGTGGATCTGATCCACGAGGGAGAGCCCGTCTCCGATTTTCTCGGAGAGACCGGGATTGCTCGTGCACGAGCTATACACGAGCAGGCGATGTCCGAGCTTCCCGCACAGGGTCTGCGCCTGACTAGGGGCGACGCTGCGATTCCTACCGTTTTCGAGCAGTAGTCAGGAGTCCCGGAGGGATTCGTAGATCTTCTTGCAGTCCGGGCAGACGGGGAACTTCTGCGGGTCGCGGCCTGGCACCCACACCTTGCCGCACAGTGCGATCACGGGCGTGCCGGTCACGGCAGACTCGACGATCTTGTTTTTTTGCACGTAGTGGGAATACCGGTCGTGGTCGCCGTCCTCGGTGACCTCCTCAGCGACTTCCTCCCGCTCCAGGACAGCCGTACCGCCGCCGGAGAACTCCCGCTCAAACTCTTCGAATGGATCTGCAGTGCTCACGATTTCACCTTAACTCTTTTTCCCCGCGTTGCACAGCGATGGTAGGGATGGGCGCGACCCTATCCCCACCATCGCTGGACAGCTGACCCGTATTCCTACTGGTTGTCCTCGTAGGACCCGAGCGTGACTGTCACGGTGCTCTCGCTGCCATCACGCTGGTAGGTGACGTCCACCTCAGTTCCGGGTGCCAGGCTGCGCACGAGCGCTGTCAGTTCCGTGGCATCGGTGACGCGCACCCCATCGAAGGAGGTGATTACGTCTCCGGCCTCAATACCTGCACTGTCCGCACCGTCCCCGGAGGTGACCGAGGAGACCTGCACACCCAGCGTCCCGCTCGTATTGTCGGCCACGCTGGCTCCGAGGAAGCCGTGCGTTGCACTGCCATTGGCGATGATCTCATCCGTGATCCGCTTCACCGTATTACTGGAGATGGCGAACCCGACGCCGATGCTCCCCGAGGAGTCCGATGACGTGCTGCTAGCAGACGCGATAGCGACATTAATGCCGATGACCTCACCCGCAGAGTTGACGAGCGCACCGCCAGAGTTCCCCGGGTTGATGGCCGCGTCCGTTTGGATCACATCGAGATAGATGTAACTCGTGGTCGTGGTTTGGGAGTCCTCACCCTGTCCGAAATCAAATCCCCAGATGTCATCGGGCGTGGTCTGCTCACTCTCGCTTCCGCTGTCCTGCGCCTCAGATGAAGCGACCGTGATGCCACGGTGCACGGTCGAGACGATTCCGCTGGTCACCGTGTTATCGAGTGCGAGCGGAGCGCCGATGGCAACGGTCGTATCACCGACGTTGAGCGTACTGGAGTCCGCAAACGTGGCCGGGGTCAGACCCGTGGCATCGATCTTGATGACCGCGAGGTCGTACGTCGGATCGAGGCCGACGACGGTGGCGTCGTAGATGGTGCCGTCACTGAGCACCACGGTCAGATCCGGGTCGCTCGTCTCTCCGTCGATCGTAACCACGTGGTTATTCGTCACGATGTAGCCGTCGCTGGTGAGGATCACACCGGATCCTGTCGCTCCGCTGCTGCTCGAACTCCCCGTTGTCGACTCCACCGTCACGGTGGACGGCATCGCGACGGCGGCTGCACCAGTGATCGCCGACACGTCGTCGGTGTCATTGACCACAAGATTCGTCTCTGAGGTGCCAGAACTCGTCGTCGTTCCACTGTTCTGCCCAGAAATGTAGCTGGCAACGCCCCACCCGGCACCGCCGCCGGCAATGCCGCCGACGAGAGCACCGATGAGCACTGCAGCTGTCTCTTATACACATCT
>DGEZ01000092.1 GCA_002391425.1 Micrococcales bacterium UBA3913
GGTCGAGGCGAAGGAGGCGCTGAACTGGCAGATCACCGTCCTCATCGCCAGTGTCGCCGTGTGGATACTGGTGAGCATCGTCAGCGGAATCGCCGTGGGGATAGCCGCCGCAACCTACAGCTACGGCGCCTACACGGTGGCCGGTCTCGTGTCGAGCCTTGCCACACTCGTAGGCTTCGTCGTTCCGCTCGCGAATCTTATCTTCAGCATCATCGCCGCAGCCCGCGTGAATAGCGGCCGACCCTACCGCTATCCGGTCACCTTCCGATTCATCAAGTAGGAGCAGTTCTCCGAAGTTCTCAGCGACAGCACCCGCGGCTCGGCGGCATCCGCGGACCAGCGACTATATTCGAACTGTCACCCGGTTGCGAGAGGAGCCTGCCCCCAGTGGATGCCGAGCAGCACAAAACGGTTCCGGAACCCGCCGAGCAGCCAACCAAACCTCCCCTGACGGAGCAGCAGGATGCGCGCTGGGCGATCCTGGCTCACCTCGGCGGAGTGCTCGGGTTCCTGCCCTCCCTGCTCATCGTGCTCCTGCTGGCAGATCGAGGCCCGCGCACGCACCGCGAAGCCTCCGAGGCGCTCTCGTTTCAGTGGACTATCTGCGTGCCCGTGATCGTGCTCTACCTCATCGCAGGACTCACCACCGGCATCCCGGTTGCCGGGTGGGGCATCAGTGTCGCCGTCTGGATCCTTGCCGGCGCCGTTCTCCTGTTCGGCGCTGTCTCCAGCTGCATCGCCGCCTGGCACACCGCGCGCACCGGCACGTACCGCTACCGCTTCGCGGTGCGGCTTCGCGAGGGCTAGCGGGGCAGGCCGAGCAGGAGACGCTGCACGATCGCGTCGGCAAGCATCCTGCCGCGGCGGGTCAGAACGAGGCGCGGATCGGGCGCACCCACACTATTGATGAGCCCTTCGGCCACCAGCTGGGCGATCTGCTCCGCACTCGCATACACATCAGAGCGGCGTATCCCGCGCGCCAGGCGGGTCTCCAGCAGCACTTTTTCCTCCGCGCGGGCCACCTCGTCGACGACTTCGCGGCCGGCAGCCGGGGACACACCCTGCCCGATTCGCCCCGCATACGCTGCAGGATGCTTGACATTCCACCAGCGCACCCCGCCGATGTGCGAGTGCGCGCCCGGCCCCACCCCCCACCAGTCTTGGCCCGTCCAGTAGGCGAGGTTGTGCCGGCTGTGGTGGCCGGGCCGCGCCCAATTGGACAACTCGTACCAATGCAGCCCGGCCGCGCTGAACTGCGCATCCGCCCACCAATACTTGTCTGCCTCAAGCTCTTCGTCCGGGGCGGGGACCTCGCCTCTCCGGATCTGGCGGGCGAGTTTCGTGCCCGTCTCGACGATGAGCGCGTACGCGGAGATGTGGTCGGGGTTCAGCTCGAGCGCGGCCGTGACACTGCGCTGCCACTGCGCCATTGTCTCCCCCGGCGCGCCGTAAATGAGATCCACCGACACGTCGAGCCCGGCTTGTCGAGCCGCCTGCACCACAAACGGCATGCGGTCCGGGTCGTGGGTGCGATCGAGCACGCGCAACACCTCAGGAACAGCCGACTGCATCCCGAACGACACCCGGGTCACCCCGTCGGCGGCAAGCTGCTGGAGGTAGCGTGCGTCGACCGAATCCGGGTTCGCCTCCACGGTAACCTCGGCCCCCGCCGACAGCCCCCACTGGTCACGCACCGCCGCGAGCATCCGGGACAGGTCCCCGGGCGCGAGCAACGTGGGCGTGCCCCCGCCGAAGAACACGGTTGCCACCGGGCGGGCGGGCACCCCAGAGCGACCCAGCACGCGGCTAGCGAACTCCACCTCCCGGATCGCCTGGTCTGCGTAGTCCTGCTGGCGCACACCCCCCAGCTGGGTGGCCGTGTACGTGTTGAAATCGCAGTAGCCGCAGCGCACGCGACAGAACGGCACGTGGATGTACACACCGAAATCCCTCGTGAGCGCCCCGGCTGCGGCCGACCCTGGCAGCAGGCCATCCGCAGGCGCGGGGTCCCCATCGGGAAGCGCCGATGCCACGAGCTACTTCTTCTCCCGCTGATTGCCGGAGTCATTCTGCAGCGCAGCGATGAACGCCTGCTGGGGCACCTCGACGCGTCCGATCATCTTCATCCGCTTCTTGCCCTCCTTCTGCTTCTCCAGCAGTTTGCGCTTGCGCGTGATGTCCCCGCCGTAGCACTTGGCGAGCACATCCTTGCGCATGGCGCGAATCGTCTCACGTGCGATGACGCGAGCGCCGATCGCCGCCTGGATGGGCACTTCGAAAAGCTGTCGCGGGATGAGCTCCTTGAGCTTCTGGGTCATCATCACCCCGTACTGGTACGCCTTGTCCCGGTGCACGATCGCGCTGAACGCATCCACGCGGTCGCCCTGGAGCAGGATGTCGACTTTGACCAGGTCGGCATCCTGCCTGCCGATCTGCTCGTAGTCGAGTGATGCGTACCCCTGGGTGCGGCTCTTGAGCTGGTCGAAGAAGTCGAACACGATCTCCCCCAGCGGCAGGGTGTAGCGCAGTTCGACGCGGTCCTCGCCCAGGTAGTCCATGCCCTGGAGGGACCCGCGCCGCTGCTGGCACAGCTCCATGACCGCGCCCACATAGTGTTTGGGGGTCAGGACGGTGGCCCGCACGATCGGTTCGGACACGGAGCGGATCTTCCCCTCCGGGAACTCCGAGGGGTTCGTAACCGTGTGCACCTCGCCGTCCTCTGTCGTGACCTGGTAGATCACGGAGGGCTGCGTCGCGATGAGGTCGAGACCAAACTCGCGCTCCAGCCGTTCGGTGACGATCTCCAGGTGCAGCAACCCCAGGAAGCCGCACCGGAACCCGAAACCGAGGGCCACGGAGGTTTCTGGCTCGTACACGAGGGCCGCATCGGAGAGTTTGAGCTTGTCGAGGGCTTCGCGAAGGTCTGGGTAGTCGCTGCCGTCGATCGGGTACAGCCCGGAGTACACCATCGGCTTGGGTTCGCTGTACCCGGTCAGCGCCTGCGCTGCCGGACGTGCCAAGCTCGTGACGGTGTCACCCACCTTCGACTGGCGCACGTCCTT
>DGEZ01000128.1 GCA_002391425.1 Micrococcales bacterium UBA3913
ACAGCCAGAGAGGCTGTGCCCCTCTTCCCCGATGACGGTGTCCCCCCCGGCCGGCGGCTGGTAGACGAAGTCGGCCTGGGCAAGCTTTAGGGCCGCATCGAGCACCTCGTCCCCGGCGTCCGGGTTGCCCAACAGCACATTCGCCCGCACTGTCTCCGAGAAGAGGGTCGGCTCCTCGAACGCCACCGAGACGCGGCGTCGCAACTCATTGAGGGGGATGCTGCGCACATCCACGCCGTCGAGGAGAATCCGTCCCGCCGTCACGTCAAACAACCGCGGCACGAGCTCCGTGAGCGCGCTCTTCCCACTGCCGGTGACACCGACGAGGGCGACGGACTCGCCCGCCCCGATGTGCAGCGACACCCCGTCGAGCAGGTCCGGCTCCCCCGGGGAGGCATCCGGGTAACGGAAGTGGACATCGTCGAAGACGAGCTCTCCTCCTTTCCGGGCCGGCGTGACCGGATGGGATGGATTCGCGATCGTCTGGGGCGCATCCATGACCTCGAAAATGCGGTCGAGTGCCGTCTTCGCGTTGATGGTCTCCGCGAAGAGTAGCCCCAGGGTGTTCACCGGCCACATCAGCATCGTCGCCGTGGTGACGAACGCAACCAGGGCGCCCACCGTGAGCACCCCGGAGGAGATCTGCACGATCCCCAGCCCGAGGCTGGCTGCTATCGCCAGCTGCGGGATCATGATCAGCCACATCCAGACACGGGACTCCGCGCGTGCCTTCTCCAGCTCGGTCTCGCGCAGTTCGCCGGCGCGCTGGCTGAAACGCGCCAGCGCCTCGCCTCCTCGGCCGAAGGCCTTGAGCACGCGGATGCCGTGCACCGACTGCTCGACCAGTGTCGCCAGGGTGCCGACCTGGTCCTGGCTGCGCCTCGATGCGCGCTCGTAACGGCGCTCGAAGGTGGCGGTGATCGGGATGATCGGCGCCATGATCACCGCGAACACGAGACCCAGCAGCGGAGACATGGCCGTCATGAGCACGATCCCGACGACGACCATCAGCGAGTTCACGACGAGGAAGATCGAGCTGAAGGCGAGCCACTGGCGCACGATCGAGAGGTCGGTGGATGATCGGGACAGCAGCTGCCCGGACTCCCACTGGTCGTGGAAACCCACCGGGAGGTGTTGCAGCCGATCGTAGAGGTCCCGGCGCATCCGAAACTCGACGTTGACCACTGGGGAAAACACGAAGGCTCGACGCCCCCACCACAGTGCAGCCTCGATCACCCCCAGGCCGAGGACCAACGCTCCTGCCGTGAACACCTGGGATCGGTCGCCCGAGGAGAGCGGGCCATCCACGAGCCACTGCAGGACCTGGGGCACGAGCAGCACCAAGATGCTCGCCCCGATCGCAGAACCGAGGCCCAACAAGTATCGGCGGCGAATGGGGCGGACATACGGCATGAGCCGACGGAATGTGCGCCACGCGCGAGGGCGTTGCACAGGGCGATCCGGTGTGGATGGGGGCGTTGTCACAGGGGTTACCTCACAGGGGAAAGATTCGTTGAGTCGAGGAGCGGGGATGTGCCGGACGCTACGCAGCGTCTGCGGGCAGCGGGAACCCCGTGGAGATGGCGGGCACTGCGCGGGCATTGTCATGTGGTGTACGCATGCTCGCTCACCTGCCCTTCTCAGAATCCTGTGAGGGAAAAACTCCCTTCCGCCAGCCTAGCAAGATGCGAGCCTTTTCACATCATGAATTCGCGCCCCCGTGTCGCTAGAAGCCGAACCCGCAGCCTGGGGAAGACGGTTGCCGGCACAGCCACGAGATCTAGAATCGTGACCACATAACCCCGTTTTTTCCCCCTCTTCCCGTTCGGCAGGACACGATGACTTTTTCTCCCGGATTTCTCTCCCCCCAGGTGCGCGAACGGATCGAGGCGGAATACCGTTCACGCCGCCCTCACTCACGTGACATGTTCGCACGATCTCAGCGGTCTTTCCCTGGCGGGGAAACCCGCTCCGTCACGCACTACGACCCCTTCCCCACGGTCATCGATCACGGGGCGGGCTCGCACCTGTTCGACGTTGACGGCATCGAGTACATCGACCTGGTGAACAACTACACCTCGCTCATCCACGGCAATGCCTACCCGCCGATCGCCGAGGCAATCAGCGCGGCGGCCGTCACCGGCACGGTGTTCCCCTCCATGCACCTGTCCCAACTCCGCCTTGCCGAGGAGATCATCGCACGCGTTCCCGCCGTCGACATGGTTCGCCTGACGAACTCGGGGAGCGAAGCGGCGGCCCTGGCCCTACGCATTGCTCGACGTGCCACCGGACGACGTGCACTTGTCACCGTCTCCGGGGGATACCATGGCGCTGTCCCGCCGTTCACCGAGGGAGAGCCGAAAACGCGGACGCTGCCTTTCGGCGACAGCGCGGCGCTTTCGGACATGCTCGACGACCACGTCGCCGCTGTGTTCATGGAACCATTTCTCGGAGCTGGCGGCGTGATCCCTCAGGACCCCGGTTATCTCCGCGCCGCGCAGGAGGCAGCCCACCGTGTCGGTGCGCTGTTTGTCGTGGATGAGGTGCAGTCCCTGCGCAACAGCCCCCACGGGGAGGCGGCGCGCCTCAGCCTCGATCCGGACCTCGTTCTGATGGCGAAAATCATTGGTGGAGGCCTTCCGATCGGAGCCGTCGGCGGTCGACGCGAACTTCTGGAGCTCACTGCAGCGACCCGCCCTGAGCACCTCGAACACGCCGGGACGTTCAATGGTCATGTCGCCACCGCGGCCGCTGGCCTGGTCTCCCTCCAGCACTTGACCACCGCGGCGATTTCAGAACTCAACGCGCACGCACAGCACCTCGCCGAGCACATCGAGGCAGCGGGCGCAGACCGCGGGTTCCCCCTCGTCGTGACTCGCTCCGGTTCGATACTCAATGTTCACCCCGGTGACGCCCCGGTCACATCGCCCGCGGATGCGCACCGTTTTCCCCCTGAGCGAGCGGCCCTCCACCTCGCGCTGCTGCTCGAGGGCATCTACACGACCCCTCGCGGAATGATCAACCTCTCGACGGCACTCAGCGAGGATGATCTGAGTGCCGTGTACAGGGGTTACGACAGGGCGTGCGAACGTCTCGCATCCTGACGCACCCTGCCCCAGCACGCCGCACCGATCAGTGGTAGAAGTGGCGCTCCCCGGTGAAGTACAGCGAAATTCCGGCCGCCTTCGCCGCATCGATCACGTCCTGGTCGTGTATCGAGCCGCCGGGTTCCGCCACCGCGGTCACCCCGGCGTCGATGAGCACCTGCAGGCCATCCGGGAACGGGAAGAACGCATCCGAGGCGGCCACCGCCCCGGCGGCACGCTCGCCGGCGCGCTTCACGGCCAGGAAGGACGAGTCCACACGGTTCACCTGGCCCATCCCGACGCCCACCGAGGCGCCGTCTTTGGCCAACAGAATCGCGTTCGACTTCACCGCCCGGCACGCCGTCCAGGCGAACCGCAGGTCGCTCATGGTCTGCTCGTCGACAGCATCCCCGGCCTGCAAGGTCCACGACGCCTGTTCGCGCCCGAGGAAACGGTCCGCGTCCTGGGCGAGGAAGCCCCCACTGATCGGACGGATCTCCGTTTCCGGCCAGGAGAACCCCTGCGGCAGGCGCAGGATGCGCAGGTTCTTCTTCGTGGACAGCAGCTCAAGTGCCGCCGGCTCGAACGCAGGCGCGACGATCACCTCGGTGAAGATCCCCTTCACAGCCTGGGCCATAGCTACCGTCACCGGACGGTTGGCGGCGATCACCCCACCGTAGGCGGACAGCGGGTCGCAGGCGTGTGCCTTCGCGTGCGCATCCGCGATGCCGTCCTCCGCCCCCGGGGTCGCGACCGCGATCCCGCACGGGTTCGAGTGCTTGATGATCGCCACAGCGGGACGGTCGAAGTCGTAGGCGGCGCGCACCGCGGCGTCCGCATCCACGTAATTGTTGTAGCTCATCTCCTTGCCGTGCAGCTGCTCTGCCTGCGCGATCCCCGAGCCAAGCGCCGTCGTGTACAGCGCGGCCTGCTGGTGGGGGTTCTCCCCGTAGCGCAGCACGTGCGCACGCTCGCCTGCCAGGCCCATCTCGGCGGGCCAGCGTTCTGCGTCCGGGCCGAGGGAGGTCTGAAACCAGTCGGCGACAGCACGGTCATACCCGGCGGTGTGACCGAACGCTTTCGCGGCGAGGGCGCGGCGCTGCTCCAGCCGCGTGCCTGACCCCAGCGAGGAGATCACCTCCGGGTAGTCCGACGGGTCCACCACGATGGTGACGTTCGCGAAGTTCTTCGCGCTTGCCCGCACCAGAGCGGGTCCACCGATGTCGATCTGTTCGACCACGTCCCCTGCCTCCGCCCCCGAGGCGACGGTCTTGACGAAGGGGTACAGGTTCACCACCACGAGGTCGAATGGCGCGATACCGAGTTCACGCAACTGGCGCTCATGCTCGGCGAGCCGCAAGTCGGCGAGGATCCCCGCATGGATGGCCGGGTGCAGCGTCTTGACGCGGCCGTCGAGGGACTCGGGGAACCCGGTGACCTCACTGACCTCGGTCACCGGAACGCCCAGCGCGGCGATCGCCTTCGCCGTCGACCCGGTGGAGACGATCTGCACGCCTGCTGCCGCGAGCGCCTGTGCGAGCTCGCTCAGCCCGCTCTTGTCACTGACGGAGATCAGCGCGCGAGTAATCGGAACCGTGTCGCGCAGGTGGTATTCGGATGCTTCGTGATGGGGCGCGCTCATAGCCGTGCTGCCAGCCTTCTCTCGTGATTGTCGTGCACTTCCCAGCCTATTCGCTCCGGCCGCCGAGCGCGTCCAGATTCAGGGTGCCGGCTGCCACCTGGGCAAGGGTGGACCGCAGCAGTCTGCGCTCCACCTGTTTGATGCGCGCGTGCAGAGCTCCCTCGTCGTCTCCGGGCAGGATCTCCACCGGCTCCTGCACGAGGATCGGCCCCGAGTCGACCCCGGCGTCGACAATGTGCACGGTGGCCCCGGTGCGCTGCGCTCCGGCGGCTAGCGCATCCCGCACCGCATGTGCGCCAGGGAACTCCGGCAGCATCGCGGGGTGCGTGTTGATCAGATGTGGAGCGTAATGCGCGACGAACTCTTCCGGCAGGATGCACATGAACCCGGAGAGCACCACGATATCCGGCTCGAATTGGTCGATTCTGTCCTGCAGGCCCGCCGCCCATGCCTGTCGGCTCTGCCCATCCCGGCGCTCGTGAACGAACACGGGGATGCCGCGCTGCTGTGCCCCGGCCAGTCCAGGCGCATCCCGGTCTGCTCCGACTGCGGCGATGCGCACCCCGTCAGGGAGGTTATCGGCGAGTGCCAGCATATTGGTGCCGGCGCCGGAGATGAGGATGACCGCGGTGAGCACGAACCTACCCTACCCTGCGCCCGCTCAGACAGACTTCTGGCCGCCGGGGGCGGTCGGCCGACGCGGGGACCCGGGATGCTCGTCCTGCGCGTGCACAGGGTTCGTGTACACGGCGGTCATGCCCTCGAGCTCCCGCAGCCGCTGCCACAGCAGGTACGCCGTCGCCGGCAGCAGCACGACCGCGAACTCTAGGGCGAACACCCCGAACACGGCGAGAGCATCCGGGCCGACACTCGTGTACCGCCCGATGCCGAGGCTCCCCGCGGCGCACGCGGTGAGCACACCTAGCGCCGCCGCACCGCCGAGCACGGCGGCAACGCTGGTCACCGCCCAGACGCGCCATGGCGCGATCACGGAGGCGAGCGCCCGCGCGTAACGAGGCCCGATCGCGATCGCGGTGAGGGCGGCCGCCAGCAGCGGAACGATGAGGGCGACGAATCCCCAGCTCAGTTCGGCCGGCGGCAGCGCGCCCAGCACGGGGATCGCCGGGATGGGCCCGGTCTGCGTGCCCGCCGGCGTGACGCTGGAACCCGACCCGAGGCTGAACCCGACGCCCGAGACCCAGGACACCGCCCAGAGCACGGCATCGGGCACGTACAGCAGCTGCCCGATACTCACGGTGATCACGCCGAGCACGTCGACGTGCAGGCTCTCGAAGAGGGTCACCATATCGGCCCAGTGCAGCACGAACGTCACGGTGAGCGCGAGCGCGGCGCCGGCTACTGTGCCCATGCACAAGGTGGCGGCCATCCTGCCCACAAGCCCGGTCGGGGACATGATCACCGGCCCCCGATGCTCAGGGTCTGAGCCGAGCTGGTCCACGCGTGTGGCGACGGCGCGCATCCCCCGGTGCAGCAGTACCCGTTCCCGCGGGTCGTCACCAGCCTCGGGGTGCCCGGCCTCTGCCGTGGATGCGCTGGGGTCGGTCTTCTCCGACCGCAGCGAGCCGACCATGTAGGAGAGCGTGTACACCGCAACGGGCGCGACCCACGCGGTCGCCCCGAGCTGGACCACCCCGGTCATGCCCACCCAGGAGTGCAGGATGGCCGTTACCCCGAGCAGGACAGCCGCCACGCCCAGCCAGGAGGGCCACAGCCACCTGCCCGATACCGTGGTGCGCCCCGAGCGGTACCCGATGGTCACGATGATGAGGGTCAGTGCCAGCGGCACGAGGGTGAAGCTCAGCGCGAGCGGCTCGCTCGCTCCGGTGAGTGCGCTCAGGTCCGCGGTCAGGCTCACCCCCACCCCGTTGGCGAGGAACCAGATGGCGCTGGCTGCCGCCAGGTACAGACCCATATCGGTGGTCATGCCGTCCTGGATCAGCCACAGCAGCGAGAACACCGCCAGGGGGATGCCCAGGACGACCCCCACGGCGATGAGAGCATCGCCGACGGCGCCCAAAAAAGATGTGATGCGTTTCATGCCACGCCCAGCCTAGGGGGATGCGCGGGCGTCGCCACTCATCCACGCCGCGGGATAGGTATCGCCGGGACGGACCTCAGCGCCCGAGGGCGGCGCGCAGCAGGGAGGCCGTTTCTGACGGGGTCTTGCCGACGGCTACGCCCGCCGCCTCCAACGCGGCCTTCTTGGCCTGCGCGGTACCGCTGGAGCCGGACACGATGGCGCCGGCATGGCCCATCGTCTGCCCCTCCGGGGCGGTGAACCCGGCAACGTAGGCGACCACCGGTTTGGTCACGTGCGCGGAAATGTACTCGGCGGCGCGTTCCTCCGCATCCCCACCGATTTCCCCGATCATGACGATCGCCTCGGTGTCCGGGTCGTCCTCGAAGGCGGCGATCGCGTCGATGTGGGTGGTCCCGATGATGGGGTCACCGCCGATGCCGATCGCGGTGGAGAAGCCGATGTCGCGCAGTTCGAACATCATCTGGTAGGTGAGCGTGCCGGACTTCGAGACCAGCCCGATCGGCCCCGGTCCGGTGATGTCTGCGGGGGTGATGCCGAGCAGGGCCTCACCCGGGGTGATGATTCCGGGGCAGTTCGGCCCGATGATGCGGGTCACATTTCCGAGCTCGCACGCGTGCGCCCACGCTTGTGCCGCGTCGTGCACGGGGATGCCCTCGGTGATCACAACCAGCAGTTCGATGCCCGCGTCTATCGCCTCGAACATCGCATCCTTGGCGAACCGGGACGGGACGAAGATGATGGATGCGTTGGCGCCTGTCACGCGCCGGGCTTCGGAGACCGTGCCGAACACGGGCAGGTCGACGGACTCTCCGGCGGCGTTCTGATGGTGGACAACGCTGCCGGCTTTGCGGGCGTTGACCCCGCCGACGACGTTCGTGCCCGCGGCGAGCATCCGCGCCGTGTGCTTGCTTCCCTCGCTGCCGGTGATCCCCTGAACGATGACGACACGGGAACGATCGAGAAAGATGGCCATTATCGGTTCTCCTCCTTCGCGGCGAGCGTGGCGGCGATGGCCGCCCCCTCGTCCATGGTGGTGGCGCTGGTGATCAGGGGGTTGGCGGCCTCGGCGAGGATGCGCCGGCCCTGCTCGACGTTGTTCCCGTCCAGACGCACCACGATCGGTTTCGTTGCCGCATCCCCGAGGATGTCCAAGGCTCGTACGATGCCGTCGGCCACGGCGTCACAGGCGGTGATTCCGCCGAAGACGTTGACGAAGAC